>JBEKTX010000054.1:0-16265 GCA_049515615.1 Spirochaetia bacterium | reverse complement strand
GGAAGGGAGCCAGTCTCGAAGGCCTGGATCCGGCGTTGATCGACCTCGTCGCACAGGTCGTCGTGGATGTGTTGAGGAAAAAAGACGGTGCAACCTGATTCAGAACTGAATTGCGGTCCCTGACGCCGGGTGATATACTTTACCAATGTCTGGAGGGAGCATGGCGCGCAATATAAAAGTCTCACGACCGGGGGCGTTCGCTTTGCTCCTTCCACTGGCCCTCATCGCATGCGGCAAGCCCGCAGCCCCTGCCCCCACAACCGCGCCCGGACCGGCCGCCGGCACAGTCTCCCCCGCGCCCTCCACGGCGTCGCAGAAGCCGGTGTCTGCCGCACCGAGCCTCCCGGCCGACGTGGTGTTCACGAACGGTGACGTACAGGGCCAACACCAGGGCGCGTGGTCGGACCTCGAAATCGGCGCGAAGCTGGGGAAAGGCGATGCGGTGAAGGTCGGCTCCGCCTCGGAGTGCCAGCTCAAGTTCGCCGACATGGCTGTCGTCAGCATCCGCGAAAAGACGCAGGTGTCGATCGATTCCCTCTCCCTGAATGAGTCCGCCTCCCAGGTCAAGCTTGGATTGAAGTCAGGAACGGTCCTCAGCAAGGTAAAGAAGCTGGCGGGGACGGATTCCTACGCCGTGCGGACGGACACCGCCGTGGGCGGAGTGCGCGGCACCGAGTTCGGCGTAACCGTCACGCCCCAGGGAGGAACACTCGTCACCGTGAAGGAGGGAACGGTTGCCGTTCTCCCCGCCGCCTACGATCCTGACGGGATACGATCCCTGTCCTCGGGCGGCAATGCCGCCCTGGAGCAGATCGCGCAGAACATCGAGTCGTCGGCTCCCGCCGTGCATGCGGGGCAGGAGCTCACCGTCACGACCGAGCAGGCGGCGAAGGCGCAGGTGTCATTCCAGGTCGTTCAGGCCGCAGCGACCCAGATCGTTCAGGCCCAGCAGGCGCAGGTGTTCAGCCAGGGGACGGGCACTTCCGCGGCCCCGGCAGCCCCGACGCCGGCAATCGAGGCCCAGATGAAATCCATCCAGGCGGCAACCGCCACTCTCACATCACTGGTCGGAACGCCACGGACACTGACCCCGGTGCATGGCCAGGCCTTGAAACCGCTGGACGCGCTGCCGGAACCTAGCGCCCCGGCACCCGCGCGCTCCTCGTCGGCGCCCGCGCCAGCTCAGGCCGCCCCTCCTCCGGTCACCCCCGTTCGCATTTCCGTCTCGGCCACGCCGGCGGACTCGGAAATCGAGCTGAACGGGAAGACAGCGGGAACGGGCGCCTACGCGGCGGATGTGAACCCCGGTGACTCTCTCACGCTCGTCGTCCGTCACGAGGGCTACGCCACGAAGACCATCGCGGTGACCGCCAAGGGTCCGGCCAGCTACCCCGTCGAGCTGCAGCCCATGCCGATCGAGGCATCCTTCGCTGAAGGCAGCGCACCTCTTGTGGGAGCCGTCCAGTCATCGGGGGATGTGCTGCTCGCCGTGGACCGCCAGGGGCAGATCTTCGGTGCCGACAGGCAGGGCCGCGCGCTCTGGAAGGTCGCCACGCAGAACACGCCGAACGAGAACTCATCCCCGGTCGTCGGCGCCGAAAACCTGTACTTCACCGGATCGAAGGAGTTTCTCGTGGTGGCGATCGGCACGGGCGCCGTGGTCAGCCGCGCGCCTTTAGACAGCGCGACGACCCATCTCTTCGGCCAGCGTGTGGCCGTCTCCGCGTCTCTCGGGGTGTACCCGACTTCGACATCGCTCTCGATCTTCAACCCCGCCACGGGCGCGACCCTTCGGCAGATCCCCATCGCCGGGGGAACGCTCATGTCTCCGGCCATTTCCGAGGGCCGTGTGCTCGTGGTGAGCCAGACAGGCGTGTTCCTGGCGATCGATCCGGAGTCCGGCCAGGTTCTCTTCCAGGTGCCCACCGGCTCAAGCCAGCCGGTGGCCAGCTCGGTGCTCGTCTCGGGATCGCGCGCGTTCTTCGCCGACCGCAAGGGGCTCCTGGTCTGCGTGGACATGGATGCGCACAAGGTTCTCTGGAAGGTCCCGCTGAAGGGCCAGGGGAACGTGGGCATTTTCCAGGATCTCGAGAAGTCAGCCAATGGCATCTTTGCGTTTGCCGGAAACACGATCTACGCTTTCTCGGCTGCGGACGGCTCCGAGCTGTTCCCGCCCATCAGCGGAGCCTCCACCCCTCCCATGGACCGGGGAGGGATGCTGTATTTCGGGACGCAGAGCGGCGCTCTGGTGGCGGCCGACGAAGGGACGGGGAAGACGGTGAAGTCGCTCGATCTGAAGGCCGTCGCGAACACCCGTCCTCAGGCAGACGGCCCGCGGGTGCTCGTCGGGAGCACGACGGGGCAGGTGTTCGTGGTCTATCCGGACTCGATTCAATGAGGGGAGCCCGGGGCATGGATCTCGGTTCATTGCTTCGCACTCTCTCCGTGGTGCCTTCTCTCACGCTGCTCCTCCTCGCGGGGTGCGCCTCCTTCCCCGGTCCGTCGTCAGAGAACGACTCGCTTTTCGTCGTGATCGGCGAGAACCCCGCGCCCGGCATCGGTCCAAGAACGGGAATAGACACGCTGCATTTCGCCGGGCCGTCGCCCTTCATCATCCGCGTGGGTTCGGAAGAGCGGCGTGCCTATTGCGTCCGGGTGAAACCGGGCCGCTACACCCTGGCCGAATCCGACGTCGTGGCCGGCGCCGAGCCCGCGGCTGCATCGGTGTCTGACGTGCCCGCGGGCGCCGTCTTCCTGTTCCCCATGAAGGTCACGCGCGTGCGCCGTGACCCGGTCCGCGTCAGCCTCGTTCCCCTTGTCCCCGAGGATCAGAAAAACGCCTCCGCGCTCCTCGTCGACTATCTCGATTATGAAAAGTGGTTCGGCAGGGTCGTTGTGGGGTTTGGCGCGTACCCGCCCCGGCTTGGAAACGAAGAAGGCGACTTCGAGTTCGACATTTCCTCCTCACCCTCCGGCGCGCGGGTCACGATCGATGACCAGGAATGGGGCACCACGCCCGTCAAGACGACGCTTCATACGGGCAAGCACCTGATGCAGCTGGAAATCCCTGGCGTCGCACTGACCAGGAGTTTCGTGGACGTGCGATCAAAGGGCGAAATCAATGTCACCCTGCCCCTCCTGGCCACCCAGCAGGCCAAGGACCTGAAGGACAAATCGCAGAGGATCACCATCCTCCTGTCCGCCTTCCAGAACATGGGCTCCCCGGAGAACGACACATTGAAGCTCGTCTTCCCCGAGGTAATCGGGGCGGACCTGAAGACAGATTCCCGCATCGATCTCGTTGACGCGGGGGAGCTTGTCGCCCACGGAGGGGGGATTCCGGGCAAGCCGGACTTCGCTCTTGCGAACCAGAAGGGAATCGACCTGATCGTCTCCGGCTACTACACGGCACGGCAGGACGGCCTGCTGGTCTATGCGGCTCTGTACGACGTGCAGAGCGAGCTTCCCCGCACTTCCATCATGTACACCGGCAGCGCGGGGCTTGCCATGTTCGATTCAATCGATTCGATGGCGGCTGACTTCATCAAGGGGATCGACAGGGTTCTTCCCGGCGTCCGCGCGCACACGGTGCTGCAGGGGGGAACCGTCGAAAACCGGATCGTCACGTACGAAAAGAAGCGGTCGGAGACGGCGATCATCGAGAAAAGGGAGGCAATGAAGAACTCGCTCTCCTTCATCATCGGCCCGTCGTTTGCCACGTTCACCAATATCCAGGCGCCCGCATTCCCCTATTCGCTCTTCGCCAACGTGCCTTTCGGCGTGGTCTTCGATCATTCCCTCGGAGGGCCGCTCTCGCTGACAGCGATCCTGCAGCCGGGGGTGGCGTTCGGCCCCATTGGCCCTTTCACCAGCTCCGAGTACACCGTTCTGCCCTACCTGGTTCCCTACCTGGACATCCCGTTGAAGTTCGGCCCCGCGTACACTGTGTCCGGATACAACGTGGACCTCACATTCGGCTTGCTGGGCGAAACGCGGTTCACGCAGGCGTGGTTCTGGGACAACTCCTCGAGCGCATATGTCTATAAGGGCATCTGGGTCTTCGGGCTCAACCTGGAGACTTCGGCGCGTTTGTACCTGCAGTCGCGCATCAGCGATCGGCCCTCCTTTATTTTTCTCGGTTTCGGGTGGTACCTCATCGGGATGCGGACGGAGGCCGATCTTTCGGGGCCGCAATTCGAGCCGATCGAGCTCTCGTTCATCCTCGGGTACGGGTTCCGGCTATGAAAAAGCTCCTGGGCATAATCGTGCTCGCGGCCGCGGTCGCCGCGTGGGCCGCCGCGCAGGAAGGGCCCGCGAAAGTTCTGCGGGCCGTGTATATTCCGGCCGCACAGTCTGATGCCGCCCTTGACAAGGAGGCAGAGGCGCTGATCCGCGGAACTCCGGAGATGCTCGCCACGTCCATCGCATCACTGCAGCCGTTCAGCCGTGCGGATTCAGCCGACTCTGCGCGTTCGGTGGTCACCATCGCGGCCGCCCCCGCGGGGGCGGGCCGGATGACCGTCAGGGTGCGGCTCCTTGAGGCAGGATCGTTGAAATCCGAGGCAGAGAAGGAGTTAAGCAGCCGCGCACTGGATCTCGTCTCCTTCAAGGCCTTTCTCTCCGATACCGCTGCCCGATTCGCCCCCTTGCTCGGTCTCGTCAACCCCGAAGAGGACATCCTGAAGGTGACCACCCAGCATGAGCTCATCAAAGCGGTAAAGGAAACCGACTACCTCGACCAGCTCGACAAGAGGCTGGAGCTCACGTTGTGGACGACGGGCCTTCTTCGAATCCTCGACAATACGGCGATGAGCAGCTCCAATTCCAGCAATTTCACCCTCGGACTCGACATTCTTCCCCTGATGGTGGAGGCCGACTGGTTTTTCAGCAGGGATCTCGGCCTGCAATTTTCCTTCTTTTTCAACGACTCAAACGTCTATGATTTCGGTCAGAACTCGAGATACGCCGCGTACGGCGTTTTCCTCTTCCCCGGCGTCGGATTCGTATACAGGACTCTGGGTACGGTTTCCGCGGAGCTATCGATCACGCTCTCGGCGGGCTGGATCTACCTCACGGCGAAGTCGGGAGACGTGGTTGACCAGAACAGCAATATTGTCCTGGCCCAGGGAAGCTCCACGTGGAGCGGCCTCATCCCGAAATTGAGGATTTCTCCTGCCCTCGTCTGGAGCATCACTCCCGAGGTTGCGTTGAAGGGGGCGCTGGGGTTCGACATATACTTCCAGACGTTCCCGTGGTACACATCTCCGTTGGGGGACATGCAGTTCCTCAGCATCGGATTCGCCTACCGCCTCTGAACCGCCCTGCTGGTCCTCAGGGGTCGAATATCTTCCCCGGGTTGAGGATGCCATCAGGATCGAGGGCCTTCTTGATCGACCTCATCACCGCCAACTGGGCCGGTCCAAGGTTCAACGGAAGGGAATCCTTCTTCACCATGCCGATGCCGTGCTCGCCGGAGATCACCCCGCCGCGCCGCACGACGTCCTCGTAGAGTGCGTTCCTGGTGGAGGCGCTGCGCTCGCGCCAGCCGGGAAGCTCCCCGCCGAAGACCCCGTTCTCCAGGGACCTGCGGAGCGAGTGGCTGTGCACGTTCCCGTCCGCGGCGTGACCGTAGGTGGGGATGGGCACGCCCCATTTCTCCTCCAGCCGACGGACAAATCCGACGTGGGGCGCGATCTCCGACCGGGGAACGCAGACGTCGAACGCCTCGGCCGTTCCCGGCCTGATGGCCTCGTAGAGCATGCTCCGGATCTCCAGCATCTCCGCCTGCCGCCCTTTCTGGTCGGTGAGAAGGACATCCAGTGCTCCGGCATTCTCCAGGGCCGTGCCGACGATCTCGGCCTGGGCGAGCGTGTCCTGCTCGTTCCTGCCATCCAGGATCAGCATGAGGGAGGCCGCCCCCTCATGCGACGGCCAGCTCTTGTTCAGCAGACGTTCGGCGAGCAGCACCACCGAATTCTCGATGAACTCCACCGCGCAAGGGAGGATGCCTGTGCCCAGCACGCGCGGGACCGCACCGATGGCCGACTCCACGGTCTTGAACGGAGCGAGCAGCGTCTGCACGGAACCCACGGGCGGCAGGAGAGCGAGCGTGATCCGGGTGAGGACCCCGAGTGTTCCTTCGGAGCCGATCATGAGGTCCACGAGATGGTACCCGGTGCTGGACTTGAGGTATTTGCCGCCGAGGTCGAGGATCTCCCCATTGGCGAGCACGACCTGGAGACCGAGCACGAACCGGCGCACGGTGCCGTACTTCACCGCGCGCGCACCGCCGGCATTCGCGGCGACGGCGCCCCCCACGTGCGCACTTTCGTCACCTGGATGCGGCGGGAAGTAAAGGGACATCCTCGCCACTTCCTCGTAGAGCTTCCGCAGGGGAACTCCGGCCTGGACCGTGAGAGTGAGATTGGCCGGGTCGGCGTCTATCACGCGGTTCATGAGCTCCGTGGAGAGCACGATCCCGCCGCGTGAAGGGACGCAGCCCGCGGCAAGGCCGGTGCCCGCACCTCGCACGGTGACAGGCACTCTTTCATCCCGGCACAGCTTCAGGACTGCGGAAACTTCGTGCTCGTCAAGCGGCCTGACCACCGCCTCCGGCGGGACGCGGAACTCCTCCTGAGCCGCCTCGTCGCGTCCGTACTGCTCCAGGAGAGAAGGATCTGACACGATTCTCCCGCCGAGGATGTCCCGCGCTTTGCTCCACCATGCAGGGCTCAGGGCCACGGCATCAATATAACACGGGGACCGCGGGGAATGGAGTTGATCGAAGTGCGCTGGTAGTCAGGCGCGGGAGGTCGCGTTTCGGCGGTTTCCGTCGAGCATGCCTGCCTGGCGAAACCACTCCAACGTGTCCCGTACTGTCACCTCGAATGGCCGCGGCTCATATCCGAGCTCCCGCGTGGCCTTCAAGTGGCTGATGGAGCGATGGCTCTGGATTGCGCGGATCGCCGCGGGCGTGAGCTTCGGGGTCGTTCCTGTGAGCTTCCCCCATCCGAGGGAGAACCAGGAAGCCGCGGCGGCGAGCCAGACCGGGGCCGCCGTCTGCGTGGTGTGCCGGTCCGTGAGTCGGCCGATGATCCTTGAAAGCTCGCGGAAATGAACCCAGTGCCCGGTGAGCAGGTAGCATTCACCCGTGCGGCCCTTTTTTTCTGCGAGCAAGGCCCCCTGAGAGACATCCCGCGCGTCTACCCAGTTGTACCCGCCGTCGACGAGCATCGGCAGCCGGCCGTTGTAGATATCGAGGAGCACTGCTCCCATGCGTGACACCTTGAAATCGAAAGGTCCCACCACTGCTCCGGGGTTGATGATCACCGCGTCAAGCCCGTCTTTCACCGCCTCGAGGACCATTGCCTGGCCCTCCGCTTTCGAACGGTCGTAAGCCTCGTGCCTGGGGCCGAGGGCGAGATTCCTCGTCTCGTCGATGACCTGGTCCTCTGGATGCGTATCAAAGGCGTGGATCGAGCTGCAGTGAACCAGCCGGCGCACGCCAACTTCCCGACAGGCGCTCACGACGTTTCGCACCCCGCCGACGTTCGTTCTTTCGACGAGCCCGCCCTCGGCCCCGACGATGGAAATCCTGCCGGCCAGGTGGAACACCGTCTCTACGCCGTCCACGAACGCACGGAGCCCTCGGGGATCGGAGACATCGCCGTTGACGATCTGCACATCCAGACCTTCAATCGAGCGCCGGTCGGCCCGCGCCAGCACACGGACCGTCCTCCCCTCCGCCAGGAGCGCCCTGACGAGATTCCCGCCAAGATGGCCGGAGGCGCCAGTGACCGCAGTGATCATTCCACGGCTCGCGGCCGTCCGGAACCATCGCCATACATGCGGGCAGTGCTCTTCCCGAGGAGTGAAACGGCGGCGCGGCGGGAGACAAGCCTGCTCATGAAAAACCGCGCAATCCGGTTCAGCGCCCCGGGGACAACGACAGGCCGGCGGCCGAGCGCCCTCAGGGCAATCGCGGCAACTTTTTGAGGCGGCATCTCGAGAGCGGAGGGTCCCTCGTTCGCGGGCTTGCTGGACACGTAGTTCGCCGTGAGAACCGGCCCGGCCGTGCAGACCGTCACATCCAAGCCGCGCGCCCCGAGCTCCTTCCCCAGCGCTTCGCAGAGGTTGAGAAGGAAGGCCTTGGTGGCACCATACACGGCGACGTAGGGGGATCCCCAGAAGGCGGAAAGGCTGGACATGACGATGATTCCTCCCCTGCCCCTCTCCGCCATCACCCCGCCGAACCGGTGAATGAGGGCGAGGGGCGCACGGCAGTTGGTGTCCAGGACCTTGTCGTACGTGTCAAGGTCTGCCGCGAGAAATCCGCCCGTGTGGGAATGGGCCGCATCACAGACGAGCAGACCGATCTCCAATCCGGCCGCCGCGGCCCCGACCAGCTCGAGGAAGCCGGGGCTGGAAAGATCGACCGCCGCCGTGCGCACCTGGACGGCGTGCCGGGAACGCAAAAGCGCGGCGGTCTCTTCGAGGGGTCCGGGTCGTCGGGCGAGGAGGAGGAGGTTCAGCCCTTTCCTTGCCAGCTCCTCCGCAAAAGCGGCGCCCAAACCCTGGGACCCTCCGGCAACGAGCGCCCACGGACCGTAGCGCGCGACGAATCCATTCTCCTTTGGCGACATTCTCCCTCCCGGGCGGGCAGTATAGCCGCAATATCCCCTCGGGACAACGCGTGTGCCCGCTGGGGGAGGCAGTTCCTGACCCATTCCAAAATCATTTCCATTTCGGATTCGTACTCCGTATCTTTACATGCTGGAGGACAGGAATGGCGAGAATCATTGTTTCCCGGGTGATGCCGCTTCTGATGGCCGGGGCGTTATTCATGCTCGGCGGCGCAAAGACCCCGAGCTCTCCCGACCAGGTGGGAGACACTTCGTACCTCGAGGGCACCGTGTCGGTCCAGCGTGACGGCCAGGACCTCGATTCCTCCGAAGTGCAGACCGGGCTTGCAATAGAAAATTACGACATGGTGAAGACCGCCGCAGACGGGCTGGCCGAAGTGAGCATCACGACGCCGAAATCAGCCGGGGCGACGATCAAAGTATCACCCCGCACGCAATTCACTTTCGAGCTCAACGATACAGGCTCTCGCCAGCAGAGCTTCGTCGGCCTCATGAGCGGTACGATTGCCCTCACGGTCGCAAAGCTCAGCGGGTCCCAGGACCTCATGGTCCACACCCAGAGCGCCGTGATGGGGGTACGGGGCACCGAGTTCAGTGTCAGCGCCCCGGCGACAGGAGACGTTCTCATCACCTGCAGGACGGGTGACGTGGTCATCACGGATGAGAACGGGAAAGAGTTCCATGCGACGCCGGGAACCGCCGTTGTCAGAAAGTCCGGCGAGCCACTCGGGACCCTGGAGGTCAAAGGTGACGTGGATGCCTTCCGCAAGGGCTGGGAAGACGAGCGGGCGGCGTTTTTGAAGGAGCACGCCATCGACGTCATCCAGCGGGAAGCCCAGCGCTACGACGCTCTGGCGGACGAGTTCGACACGGAGTTTGCCGCGCTGCAGGAGAAAAAAGAGATCCTGGCAAAGTGGTCCTCGGAGGAGAAGAGGCACGTCGTGGTGAGCGAGGCCGAGATCGAGAAGGAGAAAGGCGAGATCGCGGACCTGCTGGCCGACCTGCGCGAAACGCAGTTCCTGCTGGAGAGGGTGCACTACCGGCTGGTGATGCTGAGGGAGCTGCACGACCAGGGATTCGGACACGGGGACATCCGCAAGGGTTTGAGCACGAAGGATTTCTTCGAACGCTTCGAAAAGGATCGGGCTTCCCTGGAGCTCCGACTGGCAAGCGTCCGCCACATTGTCAAGCTCTTTGCACAGCGGAACAAGGGCAAGGATCCCACGGTGGTTGCCGATCTGCACCGTTACTACGAGCGGCGGATGGCGCACCTCAAGAAGCTGCAGCAGCACAAAAAGCCGGTCAAGAAGGCGTAGAAGGTCCCGCGGTCAGAAATAGACCTGCATCAGGATATTGAGCTGACTCACCACGACTTGCCGGTGGTCGAGGTCATACGTGACCGTATATCCTCCTGCAAGCTCGTGCTGGCCCTTCCCGAGCAGGAGCCGCAGTTGGGGATTGAAATTGATGCTGCTGTACTGGCTTTCCTGGTATGCGCCGCTCACGTAGCTCACCGTCATGTAGGGCTCGAGATCAACGGTGGGGAGAATTGACTTCAGCGTGTACGAGGTCGTTCCCAGGATCTCGAAGCCTGCGGAGCCGCCCGCGGGGAAATAAAGGCCGACATCGCCTCCGATCGAGAAATCTCCGAGCTTGCCGCCGAGCGTGAAATAGGCATTGTTTGAAATCACCCGCCGGGTCGAAACGTCATGATCCAGCTCGTAGCGGGCCCCCGCGACCAGGCTTTCAGAAACGAGGATGTTGGCGGTCGTGTAAAGTTTGTTGTGGTTCATGATGATGACGGGGGTCGCAAGGTCCGCGACGCCGGTGTGACTCAGCGAATAACCGAGAACCACCTGCACGACTTTCTCCCTGGTGTAGCTGGCATCGAGGGTGGATCTTGTCAACGACGTATCGAATGTGTCGTCGTTGTTGTACGGCAGCACATAGCCAAGGACCAGGTTCTTCATTGGGCTCAGCTTGAGCTCGATGCCATTGATTCCGTTGCCGGTGGCTCCGGCAGCGTTCACCAGCGAGGGGTTTCCAAATGAGCCGGGGCCGTCCGAGCCGCCGACGAAGAAGCTGTTCAGGGCGAAAGTGTCAGGGTCCACCCATTTTCCGACAGAAACGTGAACCCTGCCGTTCAGGAAGTCCGCGTAGCCGTACGCGTAACGCAAATTCACGGAGCTCCCAGGCCCGACCGCAAGCTCGGAATCGAAGCCGTAAGGGCCTTCCTTCAGGGACGGGTTCAGCTGAAGGTAGGACAGCCCGTCCACGGTGTCGGCGCTGGCCGTGCTCGTGAGGAGATTGTTGATAAGGTTCATCGAAAGAGTGCCGCTCCACTGCACGCCACCCCCTTCCGCGGCCTGCGAAAAGACCGTCGCCGCAAGCGGCATCAGCAGACAGACCAGCGCCACCCTTTTCATTGCACACCCCCGCGGGGGTAAGATACCGCCCCGACTTTCCCGGCGGCTATTGAAATCTTGTACTGATCTCCGCGCTCACGTCGTCAACTCCTGGTCTACAGCCCCAGCAGCCTCCCGACTTCCTCCGCGATTGCGATGCAGGAAGTCAGGCCAGGGGATTCGATTCCGACAAGGTTGACAAGGCCGGCAAGACCGCGGCCGCTTTCCTCGCAGATTACGAAATCCCGGAAGGGCTCGCCCAGTCGGTAGAGCTTGGGGCGGATTCCCGCCATGTCCGGCGAAAGGTCGCCCGCCTCAAGGAAAGGGAGGAACCTCGAAGCCTTGGCGAGGAATTCCCCCTCGTGTGCGGGGTCAACCGAGTAGTCGCCGCGCACGGCTTTGATCGAGTTCGGGCCGATTTTCAACCCGCCGTCAAGGCCCAGGACCGCGTGCGCCCCAAGGTGGTCCGGTGACGGGACCGGGTACACCAGCCGGCCCAGTTTTCCCCTGTGTCGGGGTGAGACGCGGAAGTATTCGCCCTTCGCGGGGTGGATCCGATACCCTGCCGCGTCGATGTCGATCCCGGCGGACTCTGCAACTCGATCCGCATCCAGACCGGCCGCGTTGACGACGCATTCAGCCCCCAGCGGAAGCGAAGCGCCGTCCGCGTCTGTCAACTGCGCGAGGAACCCCGCCGCGGTTTTTGTCACCTGTTGCACGTCGCACCGATACCCGAAGGTCACGCCCCGCGAAGCGGCCGATTGCTGGAGAGAGGACATGAGCTGGTGGCTGTCCACGATCCCGCTCTCCGGGCTCAACAGACCCCGGACGCCGCTCACCGCGGGCTCCATCTCACGGAGCTCCCGTGCATCGATCAGCCGCAGGCCGGGAACTCCGTTCCTTCTCCCCTGGGAAAGCAGCTGCTCGAGCACGTGCGCTTCCGGTTCGTCAACGGCCGCCACGATTTTGCCGGTTTTCCGAAACGGAATCTTTTCTCTCTCGCACCTCGCGTAGAGGAGGGGATTGCCTCGAACGCACAGCACCGTCTTCAGGAGATGCTCCGCGTAGTACATCCCGCAATGGATCACTTCGCTGTTGCGGGAAGAGGTCTCGCGGCCGAAGCTCTCGTTTCGCTCAACGACCACGATCTGCCTGCCGCGGCGGGCGAGACGCTCGGCAATTGCCAGTCCCACGACTCCCGCCCCGATGATCAATATGTCGGTCTTGTCCATCGCCTCAATCCCATCCGCGGAGCATAGATCATGAAGCCCGTGGAGATCGAGCGGCTGCCTTCCCTCCGAATCGCCCCTGCGGGCGTCATCCCGAAAATGGTTGCATAAGACCGTCCTTTTCACGATGATTGATGCAGGAGGCTGCCATGGTGGCATCGGTGGGACTTGCCTCCCGCACGGATACAAGCGAGCCCGGGGCGGAGAGCAAGGGCGAGAACCTCGAAGAATGAGGCCTGCCTCGTCGCCTCTCCAGGCGCAGAAAGACCTGCTCGCCGGTCTGCTGGAATCGCTGCTTCGGAAATCGGCATTTGATAACCGCTATTCGATGCATCCGCGTCGGCTTGCCGCTCTGGCCGCCGAGCAGGCTGAAAGCTATATTCGCGCCGCCGCAGGCGGATTGGGCGCCGCCGCAGGCGGATTGGGCGCCGCCGCAGGCGGATTGGGCGCCGCCGCAGGCGGATTGGGCGCCGCAGGTCGCGAGTCCGCGCTCGCGGAGGGTGCCGGGCTTGCCCAGGAGGGGCTGGGCGAGAAGACAATTCTTGGGATCTCCGCCGCCCTCCGCGGCTTCAGCCGCGACCTGATCCATGCAGAGGTGCAGGTGATCGGGGACCTGGCCGCGACAACGGAAGAGTACACCTCTGCTCTCCTTGAAGGGTTCATCGCGGCGCGTGAAGCGCTGCTGCTCAAAGAGCAGGAGCAGCTTCGCCGGGCCCTCTCGACAGCCCTTGAAAACCAGAGCCACGAGCTCCTCGTCAGAAATCGTGCGCTGGACACGTCAATCAACGGGATCCTGCTCGCAGACCTCGAGGGAAAGGTGACATGGGTCAACTCCTCCTTTCTGTCCCTGTGGGGATTCGCAGCGCCCGCGGATGTGATCGAGCGGCAGGTGACTGACTTCTGGTCTCCTCTGGACGCCAGACAGATTCTCGCCGACCTGCCGCGATCCGGCGGTTGGCGCGGGGAATTCGTTGCCGAGCGCCGGGACGGGCAGAGCTTCAGCGTCGAGTTATCGGCGTCACTCGTTCGCGCAGACACTGGAGAAGCCAACGGAATCATGAGCTCCTTCGTGGACATCACAGAGCGAAAGCGCCTCCAGGCACAGGTCCTGCAGGCGCAGAAAATGGACGCCCTGGGGCAACTCGCGGGCGGGATCACCCATGATTTCAACAACCTTCTCACCGTCGTCAGCGGCTATCTCCAGATGCTCCTTCTCGACGTGCCGCGCGACACGCAGATGCACCAGGACCTGATCCAGATGAAGGCAGCCGTGGATCGGGGGGTCGGGCTCACCCGGCAGCTCAGGCTTTTCACACGGCAGGCCTCGGGCATTCGGCAGAGCGTGTCGCTCAACGAAGTAGCCCGGGAGACGTGGGAGATATTCAAGCGCACTTTCCCGCCCGAGATCACCGTGCAGCTCGCCCTGGCCCCTTCGTTGTGGATGATCGAAGCGGACTCGAACCAGATGAGCCAGGTCCTGGTCAACCTCTGCGTGAATGCCCGCGACGCCCTCATTGATCCGGCCGCCGGACGCGAGAGGCTCCTGACCGTTGAAACGGCGAACGTTGTCCTCGCCGAGGAGCGTATCGGCAGGTACCTCACCGCCCGGCCGGGAAAGTACGTGCTCCTCCGCGTGCGCGACAGCGGCACGGGCATGTCCACGGATCTTCTGGACCGGCTGTTCGTCCCCTTCGTCACCACCAAGAGCGCCCGCAGCGGCACTGGTCTGGGGCTGGCCGTCGTCTATGGCATTGTCACCAGCCACCATGGGTTCATCGACGTGCAGAGCACCGTCGGGAGCGGGACAGCCTTCGAAATTCTTTTTCCGATGACGGCCACGCCTCAGGAAGCGCGGCGCGATGAGGCGGCCGCGCCGCCGCTGACCCGGGGACATGGAAAGATCCTCGTTGTGGACGACGACCAGCAGGTGCGTGACCTCATCTCCCGGGTGCTCGGCACGTGCGGATACGTGGCCGTCACGGCGGCAGACGGCAACGAAGCGTTGTCCCTCTTCGGCACGGGCGATGGCTTCGATCTCGTCATTCTCGACATGATGATGCCCGGAATGGGTGGAAGGGAATGCCTTGCCCGCTTGCGCTCCCAGCAGCCGGGCGTGCGGGTTCTCGTCACCACAGGTTACACGAGCGACGGCTCCGCACAGGAGCTTCTCAAAGAAGGTGCCCTGGGAATCATCGAAAAACCGCTGGATCTCGCACCCTTTGCGCAAAAAGTCCAGGAGACCATGGGAGATGCCTTCGGCGGGTGTTGAGTCTCCTCCCGTAGACCTCGCAGATGATCTGATTTGTTTCTTCGACCGTCGAGGTGAAGATCCCGACCCCGCTGAACGCGCTCCCGTCGGCGGCGCCGTCGAATATCACTGCGGTGATTGTCATCGGCTTCGGTTCCATGAACCCGTCACCGCGCCCGCAACGATCAGCGCCATCGCGGCTCCCGCGAGGACGCTCACGCGCCGCCCCCCGAAAAGCGTGAGGGCGAGCGTCGAGAGAAGAGGCGTTATGTAGGAGAGGGAGCCGATGACCCGGGGATCGCCTCTCTTGAGCGCTGCGTCCCACAGAAAGAACGCGGCGCCCATGGGTCCCGCTCCCAGGAGAAGGAGCAGCGGCCAGTCGCCGGCCTGCAGGACGGCGAACCCCCCCGTTCCTGCCTGCGCGAGATACACACCGAGGGAAAGCGCGCCGGAGGCCAAACAGAATGCTCCCACCGCGCCGCTCCCGAAGGTCGGCAGCCGTTTGGTGAGGAGGGAGTACACCGCCCAGGTGATGGCAGCGGCTGCGGCAAGGAGGTAGCCGGGCAGTGCGGAAAGATCGGGGCTGATCGAGCCGCCTGTCACGATGAGCACGGCGCCTGTCAGGCCCATGACGGCTCCCACGACGTGATGAGTCCGCAGCCCGAAGCCGGGGAGCACCAGGGGGGTGAGGAGGACGATGAGAAGCGGCCAGAGATAGTTGATGAGGTTTGCTTCAACAACAGGGGCCAGTCGGAACGCGGTGAAAAGCAACACGTGGTAGCCGAAGATCCCGCCCACGCCGACCAGGAGAGTGCGCGCCGGAACACGCCACTCCTTCACGCGGGTCATGCCCAGGATGCCTCCAATGGAGAGGGCTATGCCCGTGATGAGAATCGCCGGAAGATGGCCGAGTGAAGAGCCGAGGAGCGCGAGAGAGCTCCAGAGGAGAATCGCGCCGCCGGCGAGCAGGAAGGCGATCGGCTGCATGGGATCAGGCATTCATCCCGAAGTGCCGCCCGTGATCACAATTGTGTCCCCCGCCAGCTTCATCACAGTCTCCGCGGCCCATAGTAGCGCACAAACGGGGCTGATCCCACTGTCAGGGCCGCGGGCCCTCAGGCGCTTTCTTCACCCCGTGTCAGGGCCGCCTCCCATCCAAGGATCGCCTTCTTCCTCTGTGGTCCCTCGCCGTAGTTGCCGAACTCTCCCATTTTGCGGATGACGCGATGACAGGGAATGAGAAAGGGAATCGGGTTGCTTCCCACCGCATTCCCCACGGCCCGCGGGGCGCGCGGCATGCCGATGTGCCGCGCAATGTCCTCATAGGTGACGGCCTTGCCGAAGGGAATGCGGATCAGCGCCTCCCAGACCTGGATCTGGAAGTTCGTGCCCCGAACGAACAGGTGCAGAGGACCGGGCTCTCTCCGGGTATCGAAGGTGAAAACCCGCGAGGCAACACCCGCTGTTGCCTCGGGGCTGCGGCTGAGACGCGCTCCCGGCCAGCGCGCCCGCAGGTTGCGGACGAGGCTCTCCTCCGGCGCCTCCTGGACGAACGAGAGCCCGCAGATGCCGCGCTCGGTGACGGCGAGCAGGCAGCGGCCGAAGGGCGAGGGATGAAACCCGTAGACGATCGAGAGTCCCTCCCCGCGCGATTTCACCTCCCCCGGCGTAACGGCCTCGCAGGTGACGAACAGCTCGTGAAGCCTGCCGGGGCTGGACAGCCCTGCGTCGTAGGTCACAC
>JBEKTX010000053.1:0-16615 GCA_049515615.1 Spirochaetia bacterium | reverse complement strand
GCACTGCTGAACATGGGCAACATCCTCTATCTGAGCGACCAGAAGGAAAAGGCCCTGGAGTACTACAATCGCGCCTACGCGAAAGACCCGGAGAACCCCAAGGTGCTCTTGGCGGTCGCGAAGGCCAATCATGATCTTGAGAACTATGGTACGGTGAAGAAGCTGTACGCCGAATTGAAAGCGAGGGACCCGGACCTTGCCCAGCAGTTTGCCTACCTGGGTCTGAAAGGTGAGGAAGCCACGCGCGCTGCTGAGGTCGGAGGAGTGAGTGGAGTTGTCGTGTGGGAGGAGTAAGGGGTCCGCTCTGCTCATCCCTTGACACCCCGCTCGCGTATTGGCGAAAATCGAGCAAAAGAAGCTGACGGTAGAAGAGGAGGAAATGTATGAGCGTGATGCAGGCGTTGTTCTCATTCAAGGGGAGAATGAATCGTCGCGATTATTGGCTCAAGGGTGTGATTTTCCTCTCGCCGCTGAGCGTTCTCATGAGCATTTTGCTCCTTGTCAACAGCGCGGTCGTACAAGTCGTGGCAGTGGTTCTCTCCGTTCTCCTGTTGTGGCCAAGCCTTGCGTTGATCGTCAAGCGTCTTCACGACCGCGGGCGTTCCGGATGGTTCGCCGCCACGCTTCTGATCCCCGCCGCGAATGTCGTCTTTGGCGTCCTGATATTCATATGGGCTGGGTTTCTCAAGGGTGCGGTCGGCGCGAACCGCTTCGGAGAGGATCCGTCCGGGATCGAGCCGACTGCGCCGGCTGTTTCCGCATCGACGGCCCTCTTCCGACCGGCCGTGCCATCCTCATCTCTTGAGATAATTCGGATTCCCACATTTTTCGAAAACGCGAGCTGGCGGGCCGTCTCCAGCACGGTATCGTTCTGGTTCCTGTGTTTGGGAATCATTATTCTTTTGAATGCTGCCCGACTCATCACACCGGTGTTCTACGAACCGCGAAACCTGAACAACGTCCTCATACAATTCCTTCCCCTCGGTCTCATGGCGATGCCAATGGCGTTGATACTCAGCAACGGGGGAGTCGATCTCTCCATCGGTTCGGTAGTCGGCCTCTCGACGATTCTTATGGCCTCCGGACTTCAAATGGGAGGCAGCCTTCCGGCCGCGATCATCCTCACGCTGTGCATGGCTCTGCTGGTCGGCTTGCTCAATGGTTTCATGGTCGGCGTGATGCGGTGGCCCGGATTCCTTGTCACGCTCGGGATGCTTTTCTTGGTTCGTATGCTGGCTCTTGTGATTTCTGATGGGAGGGCGATTAATTTCGCGGGAGATCTGCCGCGCGTGGGCCCCTGGATCGTCGGATGGGCTTTTCTGGTCGTGCTCGTCCTCCTGCTCGTGGCGTGGATCCAATACCCCGGGTTCGCCGCTCGGGAGAAGAGCAGAAGCGAGCTGGCCAAGTCGTGGTTGGCAAGCGCCTGCGAAATCGGTGTGCCCTACCTGCTGTCCAGCCTCATCGCCGGGTTTGTCGGCATCCTGCTTTTCATTCGCGTAAGGACTGGCATGCCATCTCTGGGAACGAACCAGGAGGTTTACGTTCTTCTGGCCGTAGTCCTCGCCGGTGTGTACCCCGGCGCGCGATATGGCAACGCTGTCGGCGTGCTGTTTGGGGCATTCCTGGTCGCAATCCTGGGAAACCTCTTGAACCTGGCGAACGTGTCCGCTCTTTTCCAAGGCTTCCTCATCGGTGCCCTCTTTCTGTTCACGTTGGTCTTTACTTTCGCGATCAATGGGATTATGGGCATCGTCTACCGGGGGCGGCGCGGCTTAACCTGAAATAACGGGCGCGATTGGGCAGAGCGTCGGCAACCGAAGAGGCGTCGGCGCTCTGCAAGGATTCCTACTTGAAAAGCTCCACTTGCTTCTGATAGTCATCACGCGGGCTGGTGGCGGCTGACAAGTTGCTTGTGAGGTCCTGGGCGTCCTTCTTGTTGAGCATGAGAATCACATTCCTCCCGCCGTTCAATATCTGCACGTCCGCGTAGGACGCTTCATAGCCGTCTGTTTGAAAGGAGACTATGATCATCGCCGCGTCATCTGTACTGAATCTGCCAATTTCCTTCTTGTAGTAGATCGTGGTCTTGTTGGACTCCGCAATATCGATCTTCTTGGCCGCAGTTTGGACCAGGTTGAGAAGCTTATCCCTCTCTGACGGCAGAAGCGGATAATCGTAGTCGGTGCTCAACCGAATGCCTTCCCCGGCGGAATTCACCACGACATCAAGTGTCATGTCCTTTCCGTCGTAGCCGCTGATCGCATGCGAGCTTCCGACGACTTTCGGTCCGGCAGCGTAAGCGCTGAAACCAATTATGAGAAATGCCACAGAGAGGAACTGTTTCATGCTTTCTCCCTTCAAACAACGGACCTCTTCATGAAGTCTAGAAAATTCAGCGAGCTTGTCAAGATATTTTTTCAGGGTGCCGCAGGGAGAACACTGTCATCGAGCTCTCCTCCTCTCAACCGAGGCCTTTCAGCGCCGCCGCCACGGACTCGGCGAGCTTCCCCACGCCTTCCCGGATGAGATCCTCGTTGAGGGCGGCGTATCCAAGGAGGAATGTCGCATGCCGGGGCGGCCGGAAAAAACAGGGGCCCACGGGATAGAGCGCAACTCCCCGTTCGGCCGCCGCGGCGAGGACTCGTCCCTCGATCACCGGGGCATCCGCCCTGCGGGGCGTGGCGGTCAATCTCACCATCATGTGCATTCCCACGTCCGTGTCCGAGGCCTCCAGGGAATTCCCAAAGTTCTTCCGAAGCGCCCCGCGCATGACATCGCGCCGCGCGGAAACCAGTCGGCGCATACGGCGCAGGTGACGCTCGAAGTGCCCCTCCTGCAGGAAATCAGTGAGCGCCAGCTGCTCAAGCGTCGGCGTCTGCCGATCTGCCAGCCACTTGGCCCGCATGAACGGCCCCGCCATCTCGGGCGGAAGCACAACGTAGCCGACCCTGAGGGGCGGGAAGAGGACCGTCGAAAATGTTCCGACATAGACGACCTTCCGCGAGCCGTCAAGCCCCTGGAGAGACTCGACGAGTCGTCCGGGTGTGCGGAACTCGCTGTCGTAATCGTCTTCCACGATCAGGACATTTCGGCGGGCGGCCCAGCTCAGCAGGGCCAGGCGTCGGGAAAGGGAGAGCACCGCGCCCGTGGGAAACTGGTGTGACGGAGTCACGTAGAGCAGCCGGGGAGCAGGCCGGTTCCGCGTGATCTTCTCCAGCGCTCCCACGTCGATTCCGTCCTCGTCGACAGAAACGAAGAGCTGTCGGGAGCCGGGACCGGCGAGCACGCGCCGTGCATCCGGATATCCAGGATCCTCCAGGGCTACGGTGTCGCCCGTCCTCAAGAACAGGCGGGCGATGAGATCCAGTGCCTGCTGCGAGCCGCTGACGATGACGACGTGCTCGGGCCGTGCGGCGACGCCCCGTGAGACGGCGAGGTGTCGCGAGATCGCTTCACGGAGGGGGAAATGCCCGGCCGGTTCGCCATACTGTCGCAGCTCGAAGGCGTTCGAACGCAGCGCCCTGCCGAGAAGCCTCAGCCACAGGCCCCGGGGGAATGCATCCCAGTCCGGGATGCCAGGCCGAAAATCGATCGGAAGCGGGCCCGGCCCCGCGCTCTCGCGCCGCCCGGGATGCCACTCCCCCGGATCACGAAAGGCGAGAGCACGGCGTTTCCCCGCCTCGCCGGTGCCGTGCGGCAGGTCACCAAGACCGGCCGACACGTAGGTGCCGGACCCGACCCGGCCCTCGATGTAGCCTTCGGCGAGGAGGTCCTCGTACGCCCTGGCCACGGTATTCCGCGCAAGCCCGAGGGCGAGCGCCAACTCGCGGGTGGGAGGAAGACGATCGCCGGAACGGAGCCGGCCGTCCCGGATGGCATCGCGGATCTGCGTGAAGACCTGACGATGCCAGGTTCGGGAAGACCCCTCCTTCTTTTCTTCCAGCGAAATGATCAGGTTTTCCACCCGCATTCCCGTCTCCCCCTCGATACCGCCGCACAATTGGCCCATTGATTATTAATATTATTGGCTCTTTTATTATACCATTTGAATCGTATCTTTTGTCCAGCGGGGGAAGAACAATGGAACAATCGACATGGCTCACCAAGAAAGGCCTGGCGCAGATGCTGAAGGGGGGCGTCATCATGGATGTCGTCACCACGGAGCACGCGCGGATCGCGGAAGACGCGGGGGCATGCGCGGTCATGGCCCTGGAACGCGTTCCCGCCGATATCCGGGCCGCCGGCGGCGTGGCGCGGATGAGCGACCCGGAGCTGATCCTCCAGATCATGGAAACGGTGACGATTCCGGTCATGGCGAAGTGCCGCATCGGTCACTTCGTCGAGGCGCAGGTGCTGCAGTCCCTCGGGATCGACTACGTGGACGAATCGGAGGTCCTCACCCCTGCCGATGAGGAGCACCACATCGACAAGAACTCCTTCCGGGTGCCGTTTGTCTGTGGGTGCCGGGACCTCGGGGAGGCCCTTCGACGGATTGCCGAAGGAGCCGCGATGATCCGCACAAAAGGCGAAGCCGGCACGGGCAATGTCGTGGAGGCGGTGCGCCACATGCGCGCCGTGCAGAGCGCGATCCGCCGGCTGCACGCGGCTTCACCCGAGGAGCTCGCCATGGAGGCGAAGAATCTGAACGCCCCGTACAGCCTGGTCGTCGAGGTTGCCCGGGACGGGCGGCTTCCGGTGGTGAATTTCGCCGCGGGCGGGTTGGCCACCCCGGCCGACGCCGCGCTCCTCATGCAGCTTGGCGCTGATGGTGTTTTCGTGGGGTCGGGCATCTTCAAATCGGAGGACCCCGCGCGGCGCGCGGCGGCGATCGTGCAGGCGACCACTCACTTCCGGGATGCCGACGTCATCGCGAAAGTCTCCCGGGGACTGCGCGGGGCGATGCCGGGGATCGAGATAAGCGCCATTCCGCAGGAGATGCACCTTGCCGCTCGGGGCAGGTAGAACGATGCGAATCGGCGTTCTCGCCCTCCAGGGGGATTTCTCCGAACACGCGGCCGTTCTTCGCGGATTGAACATCGAAGCCGTAGAAGTGAGGACGGCCCGCGAACTGTCGGAGGTCGACGGGCTGATCATTCCCGGAGGGGAGAGCACGACAATCGGCAAGCTCATGCAGGACTGCCGCCTGCTGGATCCCCTGCGCGAACGCATCGAGGCGGGAATGCCCGTATTCGGCACGTGCGCCGGCGCTATCGTGCTCGCCCGGGACATCGGCGGACTCGACCAGCCTCTCATCGGGATGATGGATCTCAGCATTCGACGCAATGCCTTCGGCCGCCAGCTCGAGTCCTTCGAAACCCTTCTCCCGATACCGGCGCTGGGCGATCCGCCGATGCGCGCCGTGTTCATTCGCGCACCCGCCATCGTCTCGGTGGGCGACGGAGTGGAGGTGCTCGCCCGCCTCCAGGATGGTGCCATCGTCGCGGCGCGCCAGGCGCACATGCTTGCCGCCGCGTTTCACCCGGAGCTGACCGGAGACAACAGGCTGCACCGCTATTTCGCCGAGCTCGTCCGTTCGTCAAGCGATCGCGCAGCCTGATTCGGAAAGACCGAACGCGCCTAGATGAGCTGGGTGCGGATCCGGTTCCCCATCCACTGGGCGTCTTTCTCGATCAGCGGCCCCGCCTCCCTCGCATCGTCTTCGCAGATGGAAATGAGCTTGGCAAGATCCGAAGCGCTCGTCCGGTACTCGTTGAAGAAACGGTCCTTGCCCATGCCCGAGAGGACTTCCGCTATGTCGCACAGGAGCGCACAGGCTTCCAGGCCATTCTTGTAGGCGGGGCTCAACGACGCACGTCGGAATGTCCTGCGGGAGAGCTCCAGGCGGATCCGGTCACGTTCCCCCAGAACCCGCTTCAGCTCACGTCGAACCCCTTCCAACACGTCCGACACGAGCGACTACGCCCCCTGACGCTCCGACGGTGGTTCCCCTATGCGTCGGATGAAATCAGCCGCTGCTGAAATCTTCGCACTGATCTCCTCTTCGGAGAGTCCTCGGGATTTCAAAGCGGTGCGCCAGCGTTCGAGTCCGTCAACCAGGAACAATCCGTGGATCCTGCAGAATCTCGAATACTCTTTTGCGTCGGCTGGCAAGGAACGGCCGCTCTTGAAAGCGCTCCCCATGTTGGACTCCCCAAAGTTTGATGTGACGGGTGTGCTTAATGATACCCACTCTGGGCCCAATAGTGAAGCCCGATCCCGTCCCGCTTACTGTGGCGCTTTCTGAAGCTGTCGATAAGCGTCGGTGCCATACAGCTTGTCCAGCTTCTCGTTCCAGTTCGCGTAATCAAAGGCTGTCTTGCCATCGGTGTCTTTCACCTTCGCATCTGCGCCGGCATTCAGGAGCGCAGCAATCACCTCCGGGTTCGGGTCGTAATGGGCGGCGTAGATCAGCGCGGTCTCGCCGATATCGGTCCCAGCCATGACATCCTCGCCTTTGTTGATAGCGGCCTGCACTTGCTGCGGTGTCCCGCTCTTCACCAGCTCAAAGAAGTCCGTTGTCTGTGCATACGCGGAAGCCGCCATAAGGACCGCAAGAACCACTGCGACGACCATTCGCCTTTTCACTTTGCGGCTCCATAGCTGTTGCCGTTCTACATCCTCACCGTCTCGCCGAACAGCAGTTGAACGTCGCTCGTAGGAGAAGTGAAGGACAACGGTAGCAATCGTGGATATGTGGACGAGGGGGTTGCCCTCAGAGGCGATAGAGAAGTGCAGAAGTCCTTGTGGAAGTTGTTGCTTTATTTTGCGGGCTGTCGTTTTTCAAGACTACTAGTTGTCATATCGCCCTCATCCTCAAGAGCAGATAAGCCGAAGAGCCCCAAGAAGGTGAAGAACAGCAAGGCTCACGGTGCGAAAACAAACGGGGAGAGGAAAAATCAAGCGGTTGTGCAAAGAACCGCTTGATATATTTGAAACGATCTGCAAAGACCGCGCGAAAATCCCTCCGTGTTGATTTTCACCCTCCGGAGCCGCCCCTTCTCACTTACTTGGACGCTTCTTTAAGAACCTTAAGGGCGCCTTGGTTGCCGTATAGGTCTGCAATCATCAGCGCAGTTTTGCCTTGGTTGTTCTTCGCGTTGATGTCCGCGCCGGCCTTCAAAAGTGCGGAAACCACCTGGTTCGTGTTCTGGTATGCGGCCCATATTAGAGCGGTTCCGCCGTTTAGGTCTTTAGCATTGACGTCTGCTCCGGCCTTCAAGAGCGCGGAAACCACCGCGATGCTGTTGTCTTTAGCTGCAAGCATCAACGCGGTCATTCCTTGCCCGTCCTTGGCATTCATGTCTGCGCCTTTGCTGATCGCGGCCTGTATCTCTTGTAGCGTTCCGCGATCAGCAAGCGTCCAGAAGTCCGCCGTCTGTGCATACGCTGAAGCTGCCAACAGGACCGCAAGAACTACACCAACGACTATTCGCTTGTTCATTTCGTCCCTCCGCCATAGTATTAAATGCCCTCTAAAACATGACAAATATAGTAATCTTTTAGGATGGAGGACAAGGTTTTTCATGACAAAAAGAAAGCCCGTCGAACAACCATTCGACTACGAACATCCAGAAGGGTCGTTCGGGCTACCAAAGCCCATTCCAGGCGGTGCCAAATGTTGAAGCTGATATCTCAACTACCTCGGCCCCGAAAATAATGCCACGGGGAAGACGAATCACCGTGAAATGGTGCCGCCCTGAACGCCGCCTCTGTTGGCGCTCGTCGTCCCGTTCCAGAACCGCGGATTCGGACGGGTAGGCCTATGGCGCACGCGCCTTCAAAGAGGTCACAACGCAAACAATTCGTGACAACCTCCCCTTGACGGAGAGGCAAGAGTCCTGATATGGGAAGTCGCGGGGGCTTGGCATCGGCAAGTTGAAGATCATCCGAAGCAACGATCAAATTGGCGTTCGCATTCGCAGTGCGGCACGGGTCATTGGGGCTGTGCGGCCGTGGTCGTTCTCCATGACGGCCATTTCCGTGGCCCTCGGAACACTGGCGGCAGGGGCGGAAGGCAGGATCGACTGGTGGCTCGCCCTCGCCGCGCTCGCGGGCACATTGTGCCTGCATGCGGCGACGAACCTCGCGAACGACTACTTCGATTTCCAGAGCGGCATTGACACCGCGGGCGCCCCTTCCGTGCGCGCCCGCCACCATCCACTCGTCGAGCAGACCCTGGCGCCCCGGCAGGTGCTCGGCGGGGCCATCGGGTTCTGGATCGCGGCCGTCCTCATCGGGACAGCGCTGAGCGTCCTGCGGGGCTGGGCGCTCGGCCTGCTCACCGTGTTCGGGGTGCTGGCCGGATTCTTCTATTCCGCGGGCCCGCTGCGCCTGAAAGGCCGGGCGCTGGGGGAGCTCACCGCGTTCCTCATGTGGGGCCCGCTCATGGTTCTCGGAGCCTTCTACGTTCAGCGGGGGACGTTCTCGGGCTCCCGCCGCGCTCTGCTGCTCTCCGTGATCCAGGGACTCTGGGTCGCGTTGGTCCTCCTTGCCAACAACCTCCGCGATGCCGAGGCTGACGAGGCGATGGGCATCCGCACTCCCGCAACGCTCCTGGGGAAGAAGCCGGCCGTGGCCCTTGCGGCCGTGCTCATCGCGGGCGCCTACGCCCTGGACGCAGCCGCGGCGCTCCTGGGGATCCTGCAGCCCTGGGCGCTGCTCGTTTTTCTTTCGGCTCCGCTGTCCGTGCTTCTCCTCCGTTCTTTCGCTTCTCCTCGAGGAGTTGCCGGCGATGCGCCATCCGCCGCGGCCAGGACTGCGATGGTATTCGGGCTGCTCCTCGTGCTCGCGGTGGCGATGGCAGGCGTGGCCCAGGGATAGATTTGCTTCCACTGCGCCGAGTTTCTCACACGTCAGTACGACAACAAGCCGAGTCCGAAATTAGAATCAGCACCATTCGCCGGCTGCAACCGTCCGTCAATTCCACAATCGCGCGACTTTCCACCGGGTTGTGCCGTTGAAGTTGGAGAATCCCCCAGCGATGAGGATCTCGCCGCCGCTTTGCGTTTCTCCCGGAGACGGCAGACGTTTTCCTGTCCCGGGGGGCATTGGAGAGTACATCCGGTGGGTGAAGATCTTCGACATCCTTCGCGATGACGGGAGCCTCGTCGAACGCCTGCACGTGGCGGACACGCGGGAGGTGCAGCGTTTCAACGTCTCACTCTCGGCCGGAATCTACCGTGCGGTGAGCGGGGATATCTACCCGGGTTCGCGTCTGGTGATCATCAGTTGCGTCCGGCAGAACCATCGGGTACAATCTCGATGCTCGCTCGATGGCAAGAAACACACCTCCAAAGGGGCATGCAATGCCGCGCTTCCAGGAAAAACTCGCACATGCAACAATCGTTGCCGGTCTCTTGTGGATGACAGGCTTCTGTCTGCCATCTCTTTGGGCCCAAGAAGGGCCGCACTTCCAGATCCAGATGGGGCACACCAGCTGGGTGCGAGCCGTGGCGTTATCTCCAGACGGGCGCTATGTGCTCTCGGCCTCATACGACAAGACCCTCAAGATTTGGGACGCCTCCGTCGGAAAAGAGCTGAAGACCCTCAAGGGGCACTCATTCTGGGTGATGGCTGCCGCGTTTTCCAACGACGGTGCGCGCGCTCTCTCCGGGTGCTCGGATGGCGTGCTTAAGGTGTGGGACGTTCGTTCTGGTGGAGAAACTCTTTCGATCAAAGGCCACGCCGATGCGGTCACCTCGATTGCCCCTTCCCCGGATGGCGTCTCCTTCTTCTCCGCCTCGCGGGACGGAACCGTCAAGCGCTGGTCCGAGGAGACCGGCGAGCTGCTGGGCCAAATGATCGGGGTCCCCTCCATTGCGAACTCGGTCACGGTCTCCCGGGACGGCCATTCGATCCTGACCGCGCACGAGGATGGAAAGCTGATCGTCTGGGATGCGGCCTCCGGGGCGGCCCGGTTGACGATTGAGGCGCATGCGCGGGCCGCCGTCCAGGCATGTTTCACGCCTGACCAGCGAAGCGCGATTTCGGCCTCCCGCGACGGGACGGCGAAGCTTTGGGACCTGGGGACGGGGCGGCTGCTGAGAACATTCTCGAGCCGGTCGGGAGAGATCGAGGCCCTTGCCGTCACCCCCGACGGGAGTCTTCTCCTGACGGGATCGACCGACTGCACGGTCACCGTGTGGGATCTTGCCTCGGGCACCCTCTGCTGGACCCTCACCGGCCACGCCGGCGGTATCCAGTCACTGGCCGTCTCTGCGGACTCCAGGCTCGCGGTCTCTGCCTCAACGGACGGCACTCTCAAGGTGTGGAGCCTTCAGAGCGGAAAGGAGATTCAGGCCCTTGAAGGTAAGTCATATTCGCTCACGTCGCTCGCGGTCGAGGCCGACGGGAAGCACGTCATCATCGGTTCGAAGGACGGGACGCTCAAGCGCGTCGAGGCGCTTGGCGGCAGAACGATCACCACCTACAGGGGCCACACCTCCTTCGTCAACTGCGTGTCCATTTCGCGGGATGGGGAGCACATCGTTTCCGGTTCGACCGACGGGACGGTCAGGGTCTGGGAGCTCGTCACGGGCAAGGAGCTTCTCACGCTGAAGGGTCATACAAGCGTTGTTTTCGGCGTCGCTTTCACGCCGGACGGCAGAGGAGTCGTCTCTGGATCCGCTGACGGGACCGCAAAGCTCTGGGACTTGGCGACCGGACGCGAGATCCATACATTCGCCGGCCACACTGACACGATACTATCTATCGACGCCTCGCCCGACGGCCGCTTCATGCTGACCGGCTCGAAGGACAACACGCTCAAGCTCTGGGACCTGCGGGGCGGGAAGCTCGTCTGGACTTTCAGCGGCGCCGGCAGCTGGATCCTCGACGCAGCGTTCTCGCCTGACGGCCGCTCGATCGTCGCGACCGGCTCCTTCGACTGCACGATCCGGATCATTGACACGGAGAGCGGCGGGCAGCGGCTCGTCATCAGGAATGCTCCGCGGATCACCACATCAGTCGCGTTTTCTCCCGACGGCAGAACGATCGTGTCAGGCTCGAGCGAAGACGTCATGCTCTGGGATGCCTCCAGTGGGCGCGAACTTGCAACGCTCAAGGGTCACGAACAGTGGGTTCCCGCGGTATCTTTCTCGCCGGACGCCTCGCGGCTGTACTCCGGCTCGGAGGACGGGACACTGCGCTGCTGGAGTGTCGCGGACAGGCGGCTGCTCTATTCTGCGCTCTACTCGCGGGATGGAAAGGACTGGCTGGCCTGGACTCAGGAGGGCTTTTTCGCGGGTACCGACTGGGCAAGCCGCAACCTCCTCCACATCGTCGACGGCATGCGGGCCATCGGCATCGACCAGGTGTACGAAGTGTACTATCGCCCCGACCTGGTTGCCGCCAAGGCCGCCGGGATTGATATCTCATCCTACGCTGAAGGTCTCGACCTGAAGTCGTTGCTGCAGAGCGGGGGTCTGCCGCCGAAAGTCGAAATCATCAGCCCGCTGGCCGGCAGCGTCAACAGAAGGGACGTCACTCTCCGGGTGCGCGTCATCGACCAGGGCGGGGGCGTCGGCCGCGTCACGATCTACAACGGTGACGCTCCGATTACCCTGTCGGACGGCTCCGGCAGGGGACTCACGGTGGTGGCTGCAGCGCAGGGTACGGCGGCCGCAGTCGGACTGGCGGACGAATACGAGGCGTTGATCACGCTGCGCGAGGGGGTCAACCCCATTGCGCTTGCAGCGTACAACAGGAACAACACTATCGAATCGCGCCGCGCATCCGTCGACTTGAAGTACGGATCGGCCGTCGTCACGAAGCCACGGCTGTACGTGCTCACCGTAGCCGTCCAGAAATACCGCGACCTCGACTTGCGGCTCACGTACACCGTGGAAGACGCCAAGGGCATCGCCAATGCCCTGTTGAAGCAGTCGGGCGGTCTCTACCAGTCGGTAGACGTCTATCCCGTTCTTGATGAAGATGTGACGAAAGTTGGTCTTTCCAAAGCCTTCGATGCAATAGCCGCAAAGATCTCGCCGGATGACGTCTTCGTGCTTTTCTTCGCCGGCCACGGAGTGGCGAACAGCAAGGACGGCGAATACTATTTCCTGCCGGTCGACTTCCGCTACCACGGAGCCCAGAGCATCGTCGATCAGGGTATTTCCAAGCGGGACATTCTCGCCAACCTCGTGAAGATCACGGCACTCAAGAGCCTGCTTTTTTTCGACACCTGCAATTCCGGGTCATTTCTCGATGCTCCCGTGAGTCGCGGCTTGTCGGAAAAGACCGCCGTTGATCGGCTGATGCGCGGCGTCGGCCGCGCTATGATCATGGCCTCCTCGAGCGATCAGGTCGCGCTGGAAGGTTACGAGAATCATGGTGTCTTCACCTATGTCCTGCTGCAGGCTTTTTCCGGTGCGGCGGACGCCGACAAGAATGGCTACGTCACAATCAAGGAGCTCTCAACATTCGTCGAGAACACGGTGCCGGACCTCACTCTCCAGAAATGGGGCTACGAGCAGATCCCTCAAAGTCAGCTGCCGCAGCAGGACTTCCCGGTTGCCCGCCCATAGCGGGCAGCACTTCGGCGAGCACTTCTACGAGCGATCCTTAGCGACCAACGCGGCGAGCTCAATGATCGATTGTCAGGCCCTATCCGCCAAATCCAACTTTCCTGATGCGTTGATTCCAGTTATCTCCAATATAGAGGTTGCCATGAGAGTCGAATGCAAGGCCCCACGGGTTATATAGCATCGCCGCGGTGGACACGTTGCCGTCACCTGCGAAGCCGCCTCCCATGTAAGTATTGCCCGCCACTGTACTGATGTTACCGCTCGCATCGACCTTGCGGACAACGTTGTTTCCTGTCGATAGATACAGGTTGCCAGCAGAATCGACTGCCACACCGTTGGGATAGTTGATTTCGGCCGCGCTTGCAGGCCCGCCGTCCCCTGTGTCGCCACTGCTGCCATTTCCCGCAACGGTCATGATAGTCTGGCTCGTGGCGTCAACTTTCCGGACGACGATGTTACCGCCGTCTGCGATGTAGATATTACCCGAAGCATCCACCGCAACGCCGTTGGGATAACGCAGCTCAGCCGATGTGGCTGCCGCGCCGTCCCCAATGTAGCCTGCTGTTCCGTTTCCCGCGACGGTGCTGATGTTGTGGCTGGTGTGGTCGACCTTCCGGATGACCTGGTTGTCGGTATCCGCGATGTAGATATTTCCAGAAGAGTCCACTGCAACGCCTTCGGGATAATAGAGCTGGGCGGATGTTGCCGATCCGCCGTCCCCAAAGTAGCCCGGAGATCCGTGAGTTCCTGCCACTGTGGTGATGGTCCCGCCCGAGACCATCCGAATGCAGTGGTTGTAGCTATCCGCGATGTAGAGGTTGCCTGACACGTCCACCGTGACACCGTCGGGATAATTCAGCTTGGCAGTGGTAGCAGGAATGCTGTCCGCATTGTAGCCCGAACTTCCGACAATTCCTGCCACTCTGGTGATGGTCCCGCTCGTGTCAACCTCCCGGATGACCTGGTTGTCGGTATCCGCGAAGTAGATATTGCCAGATGAGTCCACCGCAACGCCTTCGGGATAATGGAGCTTGGCGGATGTTGCCGGTCCGTTGTCGCCTGAGGAGCCGACTGTCCCGCTCCCCGCAACAGTGCTGATTTTCGCTCCGTTTGGTGTGCCGAAACCTTGCACGACGCCCAAAACCCAGATTGAGCAGCCCGCTACGGATGCCAGGAAGGCGACAACGGCCACAAACCATGAGGCCAATCGCAGGTTTCTGCCGCTCATTCTTCTGCCCAGTCTGTCGCGCGCTTGTCGGCTTCAGACGCACGCGTACCGCCTTGGGGCTCCTGCCCCGGGGCCTGGTACCGGGCAACCAATTGAGGATCCAGCTCTTTCGCTCTTGAGAGGTCCGCATCTGCCTCATCGCGCTTGCCTAATGCGACTGCCGCCCCGGCGAGCTCCAGGAACGCACGCGAGTTGTCCGGTGCAGCCCGCGCCGCGCGGCTATAATATTCATAAGCGGTCTGCGTATCGGATTTCAGCGTGGCAAGGTTTCCCAGGTTGAACAACGCGAACACGTAGTCGCCCTTCGCATTGAGCGCAGCTTGGAAATCCTTTTCGGCCAGCTCGAGACGGCCATATTTCGCGTACACCACGCCCCGGCTGTTCAGGGCCTTCGGCGTGGCCTCCCTGGATATCGACTCGTTGAGCGATGCGACCCGGGAATTGATCTCACCGTCCACCAACGTCGACAGCTCAGCGCCATATGCCAGCCTGACGAGGTCCTGGGCCGGGATCTGCGCCGACGTGGCATCGGCGGCAAGCCCCACGGGCGGATAGATCTTCCAGGCATCATGGATGGGATAGAAGGCCGCGGTCTTGTCCGCGACACCCTGCCTCCACTCCCGGGCGCCTTCCCGCCAGGCCTCGAGCAGTCCCTTGTCGCGCATTGTCGTCTCGATGGGCAGCCAGCTCTTCCCGTCGACAAAGATGAGATCTTGCCACTCAGCCTGTTTGGCTTTGGCTTCTTCTTCCGACAGATCGAGGTTGATCGCCATGAAAATGTGGCCCGGCACGGTGATGAAGGCGGTCTCGATCCCCACTGACTCGAAGAACGAGGCATAGAGGATGGAGAAATCCGAGCAATCACCGGCCCTGTACGACAGGGTCTGCCGGGGGAATTTCAGGAAATCCACGGTTTCAGGATGAGTTGACGTGTACGAATAAGGCGTGCCCGGGTTCGGAGAATACACGAGGCCGTAGATCCTGAGAGCGTCATGGAAGGCGATTGCCGTTTGGATGTTCTTCACGACCCCGGGATTGCGAAGGTCACGCACCATCGAGGTGACATTATTGGAGAGGTCGAGGACCCAGGGGTCCTTGGCGGATACGAAAGCCGCGGCCTTGCGGTCATCGTCCCACGTCATGGCGTTTCGGTCATACACCCGCATCGCAGCCGTCGCGGACGCCTGGCTCTGGGATCCGTCGCTTTCCTTGTACGCCGCATCCACTTCGGCCGTCACTTTCGTAGGTTCGGTGACTTCCAATATGGTGCTCTTGAAAAGCGCGTACAGCGGCACCTCGCGCGTCTCCCCGGGCTCCAGCTCCGCGATCGTCGCGCTCTCCTTGGGTCCATCCATGTACTGCTTGATGATGAAGCTTATCCGCACGTCGGTCAGCGGCTTCGCGCCCGTGTTCTTGACCACGGCGGTACCGACGGGGTGATCGTCATAGAAAGCGTGGAAAACGGGATAGACACTCCCCAGATGGACGTCGCTCAAGTCGAGAAACCGGGGACGCGCGGGTGGCTGTATGAGGCTGGGGCCCTTTTGAGGGCTTATGGTGAAGGCGGCGCCGAGTGAAAGGCCAAGACTTCCATACAACTGGAAGTAATACGTATAGAAAGCGTCGAATCGAAGGGCGATGTTGGGGTTGATCGCATAGGAGAGACCGGCCCCGCCCTCTGCGAAGCCGTTGTTCTCGAAAGCATACCCGACATAGTCCGTGACGTGTACGATCAAGTCCACGAATGAATAGCCCACGTCAGCAAAGACGCGTCCCGAAAATGGCCCGAACAGGTTGAAGCGATACGCGGCCCCGAGAGCTCCCGCTATCTCGTAGAGTCCCCCCACGCCGCTGACGGCGAGTGGAACATAGTTGAGGTTGATTCTGAACAAAGGCGCGAAGCCGAGCAGCGCGGGATGCACGTATTCGCCCGAGACGTCGACTGTCACGCCGGTGGAAAAGTAGTTCGAATTGAGACCAAGAGGCAGCGTCGCCGCAGGAGCAACAGTCCACCAGTACGCAGGGTTCTGTTCCACGTTTTGCGCATGGATGCTGCCGAGCGCGAGAAGACTGAATATGAGTGCAAACGTATTTCTCACCCTTATCTCCTCGCAGCACCAATTACCGTGACGTCGATAGACCGGATTATATCACACACGAAAGGGAGCGGCCACTTTCGCGGGCGCAGCACGGCAATGGGCATCCACCAGGCGATGTATGCGGTTGGAATGTTCACCGGCCCCTGGATCGGCGGGGTTCTGGCCGATGCGGTCGGGATCCGCGCGATGTTCGCCATCGTTGCCGCCTTTTCCCTTGCCGCGTCCAGCGCCCTCATCACCCTGAACCGTCCCGCCCCACGCGCCGCCCGTGAGGGGATGGACTTGCTTGAATCTCCCAAAGCCGGGGATTTATGATCAGCGAAATGGATAAAACTATGGTGATGCCGGGCTCGCGGGTTCAGTTGCAGGATTGGGACCCGGATGACACGTCAGGAATGGAAGGCGGAAAGGACGCAGCCCTGGTCCAGATGGCCGAGCTGACTCAGAAGCTCGACGCTCTGCAGGAGGTTCTCTACGCGGAGCACCGGCGCAATGTCCTCGTGATCCTGCAGGCCATGGATACCGGCGGCAAGGACGGGACGATTCGAAAGGTGTTCGAAGGGGTCAACCCCCAGGGCGTCCGAGTGGCCAATTTCAAGCCGCCCACCGCAGTCGAGCTCGATCACGATTACCTGTGGCGCGCGCACCGGGAAGTTCCGGGACGCGGCGAGCTGGTGATATTCAACCGCTCTTATTACGAGGACGTCCTGATCGTGCGCGTCCACGAGCTGGTGCCGCGCGACGTGTGGGCGGGGCGGTTTTCC
>JBEKTX010000052.1:0-16620 GCA_049515615.1 Spirochaetia bacterium | reverse complement strand
ACCGCCGTGAGAAGATTGCGGCCTTTTGCCGGGAACACCTCGGCGCTCATCGCACCCGGTCTCACGACCGCATCCATTGCAGCCCTGACGCCGCTTCGGGCGGACGGTTTGAACATGTCGAACACCGTGGGGGCCGCCGACGCTGCCTCGCCGCGTGCAAGCACGACCGAGCCTTCCCCGTCCGCCAGCACAAGGGAGAATCCGGGTTCCTCCGCCGCTGCTGAGAAGGCTCCTTCCGCGAGCGCGGCAAGTTCCCCCACGCAGCTGATCGCCCCGAGGAGGTTCTGCCCGTTCATCACGCGCATGCTCGTGCGAAGTGAACGCAGATCGTCGGAGATCAGGACCCCCTCCGTCCTGAGGCTGGCGGCGTACCAGGAATCCCGGGAGTCATCGGGCGAGAGCGCCGCGACCGCCGCCCCTCCCTGGTAGACGGTGCGGGTGCGCTCGCTTGCGAGGTACACGGTGACCCCGGGCAGAATGCCGGAATAGTTGGTCACTTCGTCCAGCGCCGACTGGGCATGAAAACGGTTAGACGGGGAGAGACGCTCGCCCTGGAACTTCACCCAGAGCCATACCATCGGCGATGTCCCCAGCGCCCGCGTCGAGGCCGCCTGGCGCTGCACGGAGGCGTCGAGCTGCCTGCCCACGGAGGCCGCCGTGTCGACGACCCTCCGTCGCAGCGCGGCCTCTGCATCCGCATCGAACCAGCGCACGGCGAGGAACAGGAGCGCAAGTCCAGCGAGCGGAACCATGAGCAGGGCGGGAATCACGAGCGGGAACAGGCCGTTGCGTGTGCGCTCCATGCGGGTGATTATAGGAGCCGGCATTGCGCGTCGTCAAGCAACGGGATAGAGTAGGGGAATCTCGCAACAGGAGATGCCACCAGGATGCCGGAGCCGGTTTTTGTCGCGTTGCTTCTCGCCGACCGTGTGATCACGGAAGACAATCAGAAGAAGGCGATCATCGGGACTTTCACTCAGTTCACCGTCCGCCAGGTTCCTGCCGGTCTGCCGCCCTGGTATGTCTATGCGGCGGTGACGAACCTCGCGGGTGAGCACCCGTTCTCCCTCAACCTCGTCGTGGACCGGACCCAGCAGGTCATCTTCTCCGCGGGAGGAACACTGAGGGTCGACGAGCCGCGGCGGGTCGTCGAGCTGGTGATACCGGTTCCCAACGTCGTCTTTCCCGAGACCGGCACCTACATCGTCTCATTCCACCTCGGGGGCGAGCAGATCGGCTCACGAATACTCGATGTCGTGCAGGGAGCGGCGCCTCCGCAGGCTCCGCCGCAGTAGTCTTTTCCCGTGGCTACGGCAAGCAGCTGTCCTTGAACTTGCACCGCCGCGCGCAGTGCTGTCGACGTGATTCCAGGGCCTTCACGTAGCCGTGAAGGTCCACCGGGCGACGCGCCACGCCCGTCTCCATCGCGGCCCGGGCAACCGCGGGCGCCTCCCAGAAGAGGATCCGCGGATCGAGCGGCTTCGGGATGAGGTAGTCGGGACCGAACGTGATGGAGCCGCTGCCGAATGCTTCGAGCATGCACTCTGGAACTCCCTCGTGCGCGAGCGCGGCCAGTGCGTGAGCTGCGGCGAGCTTCATCTGGTCATTGATCGTCCGCGCGCGGACGTCCAGGGCCCCCCTGAAAATGAAGGGGAAGCCGAGCAGGTTGTTGATCTGGTTGGGATAGTCGCTGCGCCCGGTTCCCACGATGACGTCCGGCCTCGCCGCGCGCGCGGCTTCGTAACGAATCTCCGGATCGGGATTCGCGCAGGCGAAGACCACGGGCCGCTCGGCCATCGTGCCCAGCATTTCCGGCGAAAGCAGGTCCTTGCCGGAAAGGCCGAGGAAGACATCAGCCCCGCGCACCGCATCGGCGAGCGAGCGTTCGTCGGTGGCCGCGGCGAACCGTTCCTTGTGCGGGTTCATGTTCTCCCGCCTGCCCGCGTACACCACGCCCTTGGTGTCGACCAGGCGCATGTTCTGCCTCCGTGCGCCCATGGTGACATAAAACTCGGAGCAGGCGAGCGCCGCGGCCCCCGCGCCGCAGACGACCACCTTGATGTCGCTGATGCTCTTTCCCGCGATCTCGAGGGCGTTCAGCAGGGCGGCACCCGTGATGATCGCCGTGCCGTGCTGGTCGTCGTGAAAGACCGGGATGTCCAGCATCTCCTTCAGCCGCGCTTCCACCTCGAAGCATTCCGGCGCCTTGATGTCCTCAAGGTTGATGCCGCCGAATGTCGGGGCCATGGCGGCCACGACGTTGACGATCTGATCCACCGTCCTGGCGTCCAGCTCGATGTCGAAGACGTCGATGTCGGCGAACCTCTTGAAGAGGACCGCTTTTCCCTCCATGACAGGCTTTGCGGCAAGAGGGCCGCGGTCACCCAGGCCGAGAATGGCGGTGCCGTTCGTTACGACCGCGACGAGATTTCCCCGGGACGTGTAGTCGAAGGCGGTCTCGGGGTCACGTTCGATCTCCTCCACGACCCGCGCCACCCCTGGCGTGTAGGCGAGAGACAGGTCGCGCTGGGTGTCGACCTTCTTGGTCGGCACGACTTCGATCTTCCCGGGTCGGCCGCTCGAATGGTAGTCCAGCACGTCTTGAAGAAGTATTCGCGCCATATCTTCCCGCCGTCCTATTTCAGGATCCTGTACACCGTGCCCCCGGTCCGACCGAAGACCTCGGGCTGGTACATGAGCTCCGCGCGCGTGGGCGGTGTGGGATACACGCCTGGCGTTGTCGTGCGGAACAGGAACGTGACTTCGTGCTTCCCGCGGTCGAGCTGGTCGAAGTAGAACCGCACCTCGTCGTCGTAAATATGGGTCGTGTAGCCGAACTCGCCATAGTCCCCCGTGTACCCGCTGTCCCCGTTGTCCGTATCGCCCTGGTCCTGGTTCTCCTGGCGTGCCGGCGGCTTCACAATCTGCGAGGTCAGGAGCGAGCCGTCGATCGGCTCGGCGCCCGACGGGATGGGGGCCCTCAGCGCAAGGTACGTGCGGTCCTGGGAAGAGTAGAACACGATCCTCATCGTGTAGACCCTGCCGAGTGCAAGATCGGTGCCCGGGACGATCGCGCCCTTGTCGTCCAGGATCTCCGTCGCAATCCCGATGCCTTCGTCCCGGGGCTCCGCTCCCGCGGCGAGCATCGCGGTGCGCAGCTCAGCCGTGTAGTACAGGGTGCCTTTCCCCGAGAGCCCGAAGGAGAGCGGAAGGAGCGTGCCCGAAGGGGCCGACTTCCCGCGCTCCTGGGCCGTGACGCTTTCCAGGTCTTTCGCGGACACCTGCTTCAGGAACGGCTTGCGGGAGAATCCCCGGAAGATGTTGCGCGCCAGCTCCGTGTTGCCCAGCTTCACGCTGGCCGTGAAGTCGGCATTGGTCTCGTTGCCGCGCGTGACGATTTCCGAGAAGGCCTGGAGCACCCAGCCCGCGTTGCTCGTGTTCTCCCAGTAGCCGGTCGTGTTGGAGGCGAGCAGATCGTTGGCGAGCCCGAGAACGAGCTGCGAGTCAGGCTGCACGCGTGCGTACAGCATGAGAAGGAGGGCCTTTGCCTGCAGGCCTCCTCCGTACCACAGCCAGTCGTTCACCGTGCCCACGAGCGTCACGGTGCGCGTGCCGACTCGGACGAAGTTCTTCAGACGAGTGAGCACCGCCTGCGCCGACTTCGTGTCTCCCGTTGCGTAGTAGGAGAGACCGAGGAATCCGTATCCGAAAACTCCGATCTTGTCGCCTTGCCGGGCAAGCGTGTCCGCCCAGGCCTTCTCGCTCCTGCCGTACATCGAGAGGACGTACAGCGCGTAGGCCTGGAGGTACGTGCCTTTGTTCTCCCAGCTCTTTTCCAGCCATGAGAGCATCGCATCGACGTCGATCTCGGGAGGAATCTTCATCCCCTTCGATTGCGCCGCGGCCAGCAGGTGCGCGACGCGCAGGGTGACGTAGTAGTTCGACCGACGCGGGGCGGGGTCGTCCCAATACGAGAACCCGCCGTCCGCATTTGCAAACCTCTGCACCGTGGTCAGATCCGGGGCCGCCCCTCCCGAGAGGGCGGGGAAGAGAACCCGGGCGAAAAGCTTGCTCGTCACCTGCTCGAGGCAGTCGTAGGGATAGACATCGAGGAACCTGACCGCCCCGGCAAGGGCGCTGGCAATCGTCGAGTCCAGCGACAGGTACAGCCCTTCCTCGGGCACGCCGAAGAACGAGGAGGGAACGACCAGCGCTTCATTCGCCAGGTCGCTGGTCTTGCCCACGATGGTGAAGGACTCCGTCAGGTGCGGGTCCGCGACCGCGAGGGAGTCCTCGAGCCTTTCCCTGAGGATGTCCGAGTCGACGTTGAACGCGAGCTTCGCGGTTCCTTCCGAGGGCGCGCTCATGTCGAAGGCGACTTCCGCGGTGTCCCCGGCATTCAGCGTCACGGTTTTCTTCTGGTCACCGCTTATGCTCACGCCCTGCGCGTTGATGCCCACGGTGATGCGGTGCTGTTTCGCATCGATGTTCGTCAGGACGACTCCCGCGGTTGCCGCATCTCCCACGCGCATGCGCCGCGGAAGGGCGGTCCGTACGTTGATGGGGTTCTGCACGAGGATCTCGCCCTCAGCGATCCCGAATGCGTCGTCCTTCACGGCGACGGCCGTCGAGCGGAACTTCGTGAGGAGATCGGGGAGCTTGAAGCGCACGCTGACCGTCCCGTCCTGTCCCGTGATGAGCCCGGTGCGGAACACCGCCGTGGGATTGAAGTTTTTCCTCACCCCGACTCCGGGGCCGGCGGGCGCGGACTCCCCTTTTTCATCTCCGCCGGGCAGATCGTTGGCTTTCCATGTGACCGGGTCCATGAGCAGATCCCTTGAGTCGAAGTGGGCCACCTTGTCCGGAAAGTTGCCCGTGCTGTAGAAAAAACCGACAGGATTGGGGATGTGGTAGTCGATCAGGTCCAGTACTCCCCGGTCCGCGGCCACCAGGGCAATCTCTGCACCTGCCAGGGGCTGCCCGTTCCGCAGCGCCTTCAACGTGACGGTGGCATCGCTGCCGGGCAGGTAGCTGTCCTTCGCGTTGGAAATACTCAGAGTGATCGTGCGGGAGGCCGTCTCGACCGGGATCTCGGCGAGGCCCGAATATCCGCGCGGCTTTCCGAAGTCGGGCGCGTCCGGACCCTCCGCCGGTGGCTTTGTCCTTCCCGTGGAAACCGCCACGAAGACGTATACCATGGGAACGTGCTCGTCGGTAATGTGCACGTCGATCGTCGGCGCGCTCCCCGTCAGGTCGAGAGTCCTCTTCTCCAGCACTCCGTCGCGCTCCACGGAGATGAGGTACGTGCCCTTCGACAGGGGGCTCTTGATGAGGAGCCGCGCGGTGTCACCGGGCGCGTAGATCTTCTTGTCCGGCACAATTTCCAGCTGTCTCTCATCGGACCGCTGCCAGATGATCTCGTCGGAGCCGGTGGAATAGAATGTGAGCCGCGTGAAACTTTCACGTGCCTTCGCGTCCTTGCCGGAAAGCTCGATGGCGTAGGACCCCGATTTCTGCGTTGCCAGCTCCACGCTGCCGAAGGGCTGGCCGGGCTTCACCGTGAAGGTCTTTTCCTCCACCTCCTCCTTCTCGTAGCGCGTATCCACCATGCCGCCGACCGTGAGCTCGCGCACGAGCTTCCAGTCCTCACGAATGAGCCTGCCGCTCACCGCGGCGGAGGGGTACGGCTTGCCGTCCGGATCCACGGAGACCGCCTTCAGGGTGAAGGGCTGACCCTTCGTGACGAAGTACAGCGAATCCTCGGATTTGGCGTCCGAGGTGAGCTTGGCTCCCAGCATCTGCTCCGTGGAAAAAACCAGCTGCGAGTCACGCTTCGAGATCGCCTGCCGGTCGATATCCTCCACCGTGGCGACCAGCTCATACGAGTAGACCCGTCCCTTCTCTCCATCGCTGAGCTTTTGCGACGCGACTGTCTCCGCTGAGGTACCGGAAAGGGAACCGGAATCGGAGGCCAAGTCTTCCGCCCAGCCTTTCTCGACATCCCCGAAAGTGTACTCCGACAGGGCGTCCCCGGGCGGCTGATACCAGGTTTCCCGACGAGTCCAGAACCAGCTCCACTTGCCCCTCGTCACGGCGCCGCCTGCCAGGTACGAACCTGAGAATCGGCCGTCGAGCGAGCCTCCCATGAAGGCCCGCGTCTCCGGCAGGCTGAGGTCGACGGTGAAGGCGACCCTGCGGAAATTTGCGACCTGGACGTATGCGGTCCCGGTCTTCACGTCCGACTTGCCCGCGATGCGGTGGAAGCTGAGAAGCCAGTCACCAGGCTCCGCGTCTTTCGGAAATACGATCTGGCCGGAGAAGCTTCCGGAGGCGGAGACGGCGCCTGTCGCGGAGCCTGCCGGCTGACTGTCATCCGATCCGTTGAGCAGATCCACCCTGAACTTTCCCTGAACCGGCGTGAAAGCTCCCAGGGCAAGATCCCTGTCGATGCCGGCGAAAGAGAGGGTCTCCCCGGGCCGGTAGATGCCGCGGTCCGACCATATGTAGGTAAGTGGTTTCGCCTCCTCCGCGGAATACGGCTCGTTGGCGTTCCAGGTCCGGCCCGGCATCTCCGACGGCCGGAGCACGAGCCTGTCCTTCCCCTTTGCGATCTCGACTTCCGCCTTCTCCTCGGTTCCTTTGAAAGCGGCCGCAAGCGTCCCCGGGGGAATCGCGACCGTGGCGAGACCCTTCTCGTCGGTCCTGCCGGACGCGACTGTCTTGCCGTCTTTGCGCAGGCTCACGACCGCGTTTTGTATGGGCGCGCCGCTTGCGAGCGAGCTCGCCATGACGAGCAGCGAATTGTAGCCGACGTTCAGTGACGCACCGATGTCCGTGACCTGCACGACGAGGTCGTCCTTGACCTCTTGGGCCGTGTCGCTGCCCTCGAACAATCCCTTGAAGGACCATGAGAGGAACGCGGCACCCTTGCCGGCATCATTCAGGAACGGCAGGAGGTCGAAGAGCTCGAAGTGACGGACATTGCGCGTGATCCTGCCCGTGTCGATTGCCGCGGCCGGGCCTCTGGGGGGCTTGCCGAATGGATTTGTGATCCGGCTGATGAGGTACTTCCCGGAGTCCACGTTCTGCATTTCCACCGCCACCTTCGGCGGGAATTGCGCTTCCAGGATCTTCTGGCCCGTGTTGCGGAAATCGACGTATGCGGCGGCCGGCCCCACCTTGAAGCTTTCCGTCAGGTCCTGGCCGAGCTTCTGGCCGTAGATATCCGTCATGCCGGAAAGGACGTCCACCGCGAAGGAGGAGTCGAAGTCGGCCGGCACGTTGTGGAGCATCACCCACGATCCTGATACCTCCAGGTTCTTGTCCATCTTGTAGTTGGGAGCGTCCAGTTTCAGGTTCGCCGCCGCCGAGTCTTCCTTGATCGAATGGTTGAACCTCAGCTCGGCCGTCGCCCCGACCCTGTCCATGGACACGTTCGTCTCTTCAATGGCAAGCGGCCGCAGGGTATGGAATCCTTCCGTGATATCCGCTTCCGTGCCGTAGTTCTCGGGCCGGGGCTTGGCCCCCTTGAGGACCCGCACCATGATGTCGGTATCCCAGGGCAGCTCCTTCTCCGGCGTCAGCACGACCAGGCGGTCGGTATTTTCGTAGGGCCCGAGCTGCGTCCGGTCCGTGATGACGGGCCGAGCAGCCTTGAATGCGACAGGCGTCCCACTCACCTCCAGGCGGACGGACGGGAGGACAGTCTTCATGTCTACGGGGAAGTTGAAAGTGAGCACGACCTGCCTGCTCGCCTCGGGCACCACGTCGTCTCCCGATGGCGTGACCGACACGACCTGCAGGGGCTCGGTGCGGAAAGTGAATCGCCTGTCTCCCGTCAGGGCCTCTCCCTGGAGTGAGCGAAGGGACCCGATCACGCTGAAGGCGTATTCCGTCGCCGGCGCGAGCGGGCCCTTCGGCTCGAAGGCCAGGAGCCGGGATCCGTACCATCGATAGATGCCCTCGATGCGCGGGGTGATGCTCAGGATCGTCGAGGAGGAGGCGGGCTTGTCCAGAGTCTTCAACGCGATGACGGGCTTGTTGAAAAGGACCCAGATCCCTCCTTCCAGGTTCTCGTGGGGCACCGTGCCGGAGGGCCCCACTTCTGCGACTGCGAACGCTGCATCGGCAGAGTCGGGAGAGTTGGAATTGAGGGCGGCGAGGACGACGGGCACCTCTCTGTGGGGCGAAGGAGGAGAAACGGGTCCCGCGCCGCGAAAACCCGAGCAGGCGGCCAGGACAATCATCAAACCGGCGGCGAGGCCGGCGAAGAGCATTCTTTTCATCGGTGCCTCCGTCGAGAAATAGGATTGTAGCGCGTTTTTACGCCCGGTATCAACGAACGCGGGCGCAATCTGTTGACAAAGCAACTGTCTTTGGTCATATTTCTCGGGCACACGGTGGGTGTAGTTCAATTGGCAGAGCACCAGACTGTGGATCTGGAAGTTGTGGGTTCGAGACCCATCACCCACCCGAGCGCGGGCGGAGCCCGCGCGAAGCCCGGCAGGCGGCCCGAAGGGACGCCGAGAGGGCGGGCCGGTGCGGGCGATGAATTGGGTTTTCGGGCGTTCGTAGCTCAGTTGGATAGAGCGCCGGGCTTCGAACCCGTAGGTCGCAGGTTCGAGTCCTGCCGGACGCGTTTTCTGGGTTTTCGACGGGCCGCTAGCTCAGTTGGTAGAGCAGAAGACTCTTAATCTTCGGGTCGCAGGTTCGAGTCCTGCGCGGCTCAAGAACGACGGGACGGGCGTATTGACGCGTGCCGGCCCCCGTGGTTACTATCCAGGCGAGAGTGGTGGAATCTGGCAGACACGCCAGACTTAGGATCTGGTGCCCAAAAGGCTTGAGGGTTCAAATCCCTTCTCTCGCAGTGGAAAATGCGCGGTGAAGTGCCACGGAATACCGTGGCCGCAATGAATGCCACGGAATACCGTGGCCGCAATGAATGCCACGGAATACCGTGGCCGCGAACGCGCAATGTGCGGGAATAGCTCAGTTGGTAGAGCTCCACCTTGCCAAGGTGGATGTCGCGGGTTCAAGTCCCGTTTCCCGCTCTAGGTGCTTTTGGTATTGGCAATACGAAGCCTTCACTTTTCAGAAGAATGCCCACAAACGAACTTCACATGAACATTCAGGACGCGGAGGCCTCCTTTGCTGGACCGCTCCGCTCTCCGAAAGATGTCCGAAGAAGAAGCGTCGCTGAAGATTCGTTCCCTCAAGGGGTCAGGCGAGTTTTTCTCACGGGGCATCCTCTCTCGCGGCGCTGGATTGGGGCCGAAGAGTAATTCGCTTCCAAAGTGTGGAGTGCAAAAAATCAGGATCGAGGTGTTATAGAGGGAAACTTCTGCAAATGGTCAACCAACAAGTTCATAGGAGAGCAAAATGGGGACTTTAGGCTATCTGACGATAGCGTTGAGCATCGTGTGGGCTATTCCCGAGATTCGGAACACGATTCGAAAGCGCTCCAGCGCTCCCACGGCCGAGAAGGACCGGCATAGTCTTCTCGCCGTAATGGCCGCGAACTATGTTTCCGTTGCCTTGGCCGTAGCGATAAAGCTGGTTCCTGCAGCAGTGGGCGGCATTGGCGGGATAACGATGCGTTCTTCTATTCTCGGCTATTTCGGCTGCTTGGTCATGATCCTTGGGATGGTGATTCGGTGGAGGGCGATCACGATGCTCAAGCAGCAGTTCACAATCGACGTGGCGATAGTCGAGGGTCACAAGCTCGTCGACACGGGCCTGTATGGAGTCATACGCCATCCCGCCTACCTTGGAGGTCAGGTCACGCTTCTTGGACTGGGTTTGGCGCTTGAGAATTGGCTCAGCCTTCTCATATTGTTCATCTTGCCGCTGGCAGCCCACCTTTATCGCATTTCTGTCGAAGAAAAAGTCTTGGTCGATCATTTTGGCTCGTCCTATTCTGAATACATGAAACGGACCAAGAGACTGATTCCTGGAGTGTTTTAAGGCGTGAAGGCGGTTGAGGGCTTCATTCTTGAAGGCACTGTCTGTCGGCGCCTATACTGGCTGCATACTACGTGAGGAGGCCACAGATGCCAGAGAATCCCTTGAACACAATGTTGAAGGTTGACCCAAAGCTCGTGGATCACATGAGAGGCGCGGACGACTGGGCTTTCGCGGATGGCGCGCTGCCCAAGAAAACGAAGGTTCTCATCGCGATCGCATACGACGCGGCCCACGGGGCTGTCAACGGAGTGCGGTCCTTGACCCAGGATGCAATCAAGGCTGGCGCAACGAAAGAAGAAATCGGGGAAGCGCTGCGCGTCGCCTACGTGCTGAGCGGAATCGGCAGTGTCTACGTCGCCTCTCAGGGGTTGAAAGACCTCTTTCCCTGAGGCAACGCTGAGCATGCCCGTCAGGTACGTCCACACGAGCATCGTGGCCCGAGACTGGAAGAGTCTTTCGCGATTCTACGTCCGTGCGCTTGGCTGCAAGCCGAAGCCGCCCGAGCGGAACCTCAAGGGCAAATGGCTGGACAGTGCCACCTCGCTGCGAGGCGTGCATATCCAGGGCATTCATCTCACGCTTCCAGGATACGGGGCTGACGGTCCGACGTTGGAGGTCTTTCAATACTCCAAAGAGAGAACGAGCGGGGCTGCAACCACCAACAAGCTTGGCTATTCCCATCTCGCCTTCGCGGTGCAGGATGTCGCCAAAGCGCTTGAAAAGATTGAGAGGCATGGCGGCGGGAGGGTGGGCGAGGTGGTTTCCGCCGAGATTGTGGGCGTGGGACCGATCAACTTCGTTTATGCACGAGATCCTGAAGGGAACATCATCGAGCTGCAGAAATGGGGCTGATCCTATTGTCCGATCTCGAGGCATCGCTCTGAACGCGCCGCGAGTTCCCGTATCGAGACATGAGGCACCCTGGATACCTCGGAAGCATCTTGATCTGGATCGCTCTTGTCGCGGCGCTTTCCGACTGGATCGGGATTCTCGTGATCGTGCCGCTGATGATTGGCGTCTCTCTCCACCGAATCCAGGCGGGAGTCCTGGTCGGAAGGTAGCACTTCAAGGGTGACAGACAAAATGAAAGTCGGGCACAAGGCTATTCCGTATACCTAAAGGGCGCTCCTCGTTCAAAGAAAGTCAGGCTTTTCCCGCATCGCCCCGATACGAGATGGACTCTTCGCAGTATTCCGAGTGCGGCCTTATTCTCTCATAATTCCTGGTGAAATTGAGCCTGCGATCCACTTGACGCACCACTGCGTTGGTTGATTTATCGTTGGAGAGCCTGCACACCCTGCGCGTGTCCATTCCGAGGATCTGGCAGGCTTCAAGAGTCGGACAGAAGTTCTTTGAATGGAACATGATTGCCCTGTCATCCCTTCGGACGACGGGTGCCTCATCCTCCCGGATGCCGAGTTTCCTAAGCAGAACGCTGTACGCTTTGTCCAGGAGATCGCCCACTGGCGCTGTGTCATGCTCCTTTTCGAACCAGGCGATCCGTTTGGCCGCTCGCTCATCATCGTAGGCTCGCAGCTGGTCGTCCGAGGCGCCGCGCAGCCTTTTCATCTCTGCTCGCACTTCGCGGTCACACAGAATAGAGCACTCTTCCTTGAGAACCCCTCTTTCGACTGCGATCCCGGCGTTTGCCCTCTGAAAGACCTCCTCGCATGAGATTTCTATCCGCGTCCGTCCTTGGGCGATTGCGTCGGCAATATCGTACCCGAAGGCGACGCGCGAAATCTGTGCCCAGACAATCGCGGCGGCGCACATGGGGCAGGGTTCGTGAGTGCAGACAAGAGTGCACGAGGATAAGTTCTTCCCGAGCAGGGCGCATGCGTTTCGGATCGCGTTCATTTCAGCATGAGCGGTGGGATCGGCGTCTGTTTCCTCGGTGTCATGCGCGCGGGTGATGACGCCATTCTCCTTGACGATGACGGCGCCGAAGCCGTGATGCCCCTCTCGCAGGCTCGCTTGCGCCTCTTGGATTGCGATCTTCATGTGTTGGTCAATGGGTGATATCACGTGAGCCTTAAATGGTCCCCTCATCGATCAGTTTGTCGAATACCCGCTTCAGACCCTCCGAGATAGGCGCCAAGGGCAGTCTGACTTCTTCCGACCTGATCAATCCCTTCCTTGAGAGGACGTACTTCACGGGCGCTGGGTTTGGTTCCTTGAAGAGAAGGGGAATGACCTTTGAAATGCAATTCCATTCTTGCAGGGCTTGGCGGTGCTCATTCTTTTGGACAAGGTCATAAATCCGCATGAAACGCTCAGTTTGCAAATGCGCCGCCGCGAGGATTCCGCCACTGCCCCCGCCGACGATGTTGAAATAGAAGAGGATGTCTTCGCCCGTCAAGACCGAGAAGCCAGGATCGCGTTCGCGCAGGAGTTCGATCGTCTGCGCGATATTGCCGCAGGAGTCCTTTATTCCCGCCATATTCGGCACTTTCGAGAGTCTGAAGATTGTTTCATTCTCGATGTTGCGGCCTGTTCGGGAGGGGATGTTGTACATGATGATCTTTCGGTCGGTTGAATCCGCGAGCTTCCTGAAGTGTTCATAGATTCCTTGCTGTGACGGCAGATTGTAGTAGGGAGAAGTGACAAGGTATCCCTGAAGCGGGTACTTGGCGAGACCCTGGATCACGTGCAAGGCCTTTCTCGTGCTGTTGCTGCTTATCCCGACAAAGATTGGAATCCTGGAGGCGACCGTTTCCAACGTGGCCTCCACAATCTTGAAGAACTCCTCTTCCTCGATAGTGGGCGCCTCGCCAGTGGTGCCCAAGGGGATCAATCCGCTGATGCCCTTTTCCAGGTAGTGTCGCAGCAGGAGGGAGTAGGAATCGAAATCGACCTGTTCCTCGTAGAACGGAGTTACTATGGGAAGGTAAACCCCTTGCAACAAATCTGTCATGGCGCCCCCAAGCCTTCCTCGTCGACCGCGTCCCGCACCCATAATACTGTCCGACGCCGATTGCTGACAAGGCGAAAAAGGGCATTGTTTTTGATCCTACACCGATGTTCATAAGCGCCGAGCCGCCTTGTGACATTCATCACAATTGTGATAAAGGCTCGCGCATACGCATGCCTGAAAGAGCTGGGATAGGGCAGAACGGTGCGGCCGTGGGCTGTCATGCTTGATGCGATCGGATGTCGTATCGAGTGGAACCTCGTTGCCCGGGAGCAGTTGCTCACGCCGAAACGCTTCGGCGCATCGACCGTGCAGCTCGGCGGCGCCGGATGCGTGGAGAAATGGAATTGCCCAGGGTTTGCGGGCGAGTGCCGCGCAAAGCACGGTGCAAAGGGGAGGCTTCCACGGTGCGAATGATGAAGTTCGGCGGTCACTCCCCGGTCCAGGTCAACGACGCTTCCCGTCGGGCGAGTATCGCCATTATGCCGACAGTAATGGAAAGGAGCAGCGTCGGCCTCTGGAAACCGATTCCTGGAAACCGTACATTGAACATGGCAGTGGAAGGGATCTCGTGATTCATATGGCTGGCGAGAGATCTGGGAAGTCCCAGCCGAAGCTTGCGTTGTTCATCGGAATCGCCGTTGCGACCATTCACCCTGTGCTCGGATTCGCATCGCCACGAGGCGCTCCGCCGTATTCGGTCATTGTTTCCGTGGCTGAGCAGCGGACGTACGTGTACGAGCGCGAACGACTCATCAGGTCGATGATTTGTTCTACCGGGATTCCCGGAACGGGCGATGCAACGCCGCTTGGCGATTTCATCTTGAACGAGAGCGGGGACAAGCGCGGCGAGTGGTTCTACTCCGGACGCTACCACGAAGGGGCCCGGTATTGGGTTGGATTCATCGGCGGGACCTACCTGTTCCGTTCGGTGCCCATGGATGAGGACAAGCGCGTGATCCGGGCGGAGGCCGCGAGGCTTGGCCGTCCAGTCTCCCATGGCAGCATCTGGCTCGGAGTGGAAGACGCATACTGGTTTTACACAACGGTGCCCGACGGAACACCACTGAGCATCACCGCCCGCTTCGATCCCTCGATCATCCCGGATCTCGGCGAGAAGACTCCTCCGAGAGACAAAGCGGAGGTTGCCGCATGGCTTGCCGTCCACATGCGGGCATACCGGCAAGCCTACACGTTGAGCTGCGAGATCGCACTCATGCGCGTGAGCCTCGGCCTGATGGGGGTCATGGATGTGAGCGAAAATGATATCCTCGCCACCATTCCACGAAGTGGATCGGATCCGGAACATGACTTCGTCTGCGATGACCTTCAAGGAGGTCGTCGAAACGCGGACGGGAGCATCAACTGGAACAATTATGGCACCCATCCGCCCGTCGTCGTTGCCGAGCTCTCGCGCCGTATGGCCGAACGAGACCTTTCGAGCCGCTATGCGGTCCGCGAGCTCCGCGCGGACGACGCCCTGTTGCGCTCACTTGTCGTGAATGATCCGCACTTTCTCGGCGCGATCGTCTGGCTCGTCGGGCATCCCGAACGCTGGGGCAATCATCCACCGGTGAACGAGCGGGGGATGGTTCTCGGCGAGCACGTGCGCTTCCTGGAACCCCACCTTGCCGCCAACGGTGATTTCCACCTCTGGGATCCAGAGACCGGCGCCCTTGTTGTCTCGCGCGAAGCCGGCGCCGCGCGGGAGCTCTTCTCGTACCGCATCGTCGGGATATTCAGGAAGGAGTGAGCGTCTACCGCGTGGCGCCGCGGCAGGGTTGAAATCCGCGGACAGGGTCCGCAGTCCCCGAAGGCATCGCCCATTTCAAACGTTCCACCTCGAATGAGAACCAAGTTCTCCGCGGCCGACCAACAGGCGTTCGTCTGGTCTGTGGACTCAGCGGATATTCTGTACACTTTTCATCAAGGAGATGATGCTGCCGATGCAGAGGCCCCGGCATTCCTGCCTGCCCCGTTGCCCCTGGCGAAGCCGCCTGTCGCTTGACTAATCATTCCGGTGTTGGTACGCTAACGGAAGAACCGGGGTCCGGCACACGGAGAAAGCGATCTGGAAGGAATCCGGATCGCTTTTTTTTAACCGAAAGAGGTCACGCAGGTGAATGCGAGCAAGGAAGTCGAGCTTCTCGAGAACTCACAGGTGAAGCTCAAAGTTCACGTCCCCACGGCGGACGTGAAGCAGGAATACGACACCATTGTGAAGGAATACTGCGAGAAGGCGCAGCTGAAGGGCTTCCGCAGGGGCAAGGTGCCGGCGGAGGTGATCATCCGTAAGCTCGGCCCGTCACTCATCGACCAGACCCGGGCGGAAGTGCTTGAAAAGAGCCTTTCAGAGGTGTTCGAGAGCGTCGAGCACAAGCCGATCCCGTACGCGACTCCCGAGATCAAGTCAGAGGAGGCCCTGGAGCTTGGGAAGGATTTCTCCTTCGAGGTGATCTATGATACGTGGCCCGCGATCGAGCTGGGACCCTACCTGGGGCTCGAGATCGACCAGCCTGAGTGGGAAATCACCGACGAGGACCTCGGCCGGGAGCTCAAGGGAATCCAGGAGCAGAACGCCCTCTTCATGGACAAGGAAGAAGGGGTCGTGGAGACGGGCAATATCGTGAACATCGACTATGTCGAGCTGGACGAATCCGGGGCGGAGAAGCCCGGCACGAAGCGGGACGCATTCGTGTTCGAGGTCGGCACCGGCTACAATGTCTACAAGGTCGACGAGGAAGTGCTCGGGATGAAAAAGGGAGAGACCCGGCTCATTACCAAGACCTTCGCGGAGGACTTCGAGACAAAAGCGCTCGCGGGAAAGACCACGGTGCTGCGCGTCACGCTGAACAGCGTCAAGGAGAAGAAGCTGCCCGAAATCAACGACGAGCTCGCGCAGGACATCAGCGAGAAGTTCACAACCCTGGACGACCTCAAGGCGGACATCCGCCGGAAGCTTGTGGACGCGGTGAAATCCGCGCTGCGCTCGAAGACCATCACACGGGTCCTCGATTCCGTCGTGGAGACGAGCACGATCCCGCTGCCTTCTTCAATGGTAGAGTACCAGCTCGAGGCCATGTGGCAGGACTACGCGAACCAGCTTCGCATCGACGAGAAGCGGCTCGCCAGGCTGCTTCAGGAGCAGGGCAGGAGCGTAGAGGACGTGCGGAAGGATTGGCTGCCGTCCGCAGAAAAACGCGCGCGGCTGCAGCTGGTTGTCTCCGAGATCGCGAAGAAAGAAGGGATCGGAATCGAGGACAGCGACCTCGATGCGGAGATCGCGAAGCTCGCGGAAGAACGCAAGGTCACACCGTCCGAGCTGAAGGAGAATCTTGCGAAGAACAATCTCAAAGAGTACATGCGCAGCAACCTCCGCATGGACAAACTGTATGACTTCCTCCTTTCGAAAACCACGATCCGGCCGTCGGAAAAGCGGAAAGTATTGGACATTCTCCAGGGGAATTAGGTACCATTAAGGATGAATGAAACAGAGGCAGAACTCCGATGAATGAGATGGACACAAACCTCGTCCCCATTGTCATCGAGCAGACGGGACGCGGGGAGCGGTCGTACGACATCTATTCCCGGCTGCTCAAGGACCGCATCGTTTTCGTGGACGGTGAGATCTACGACGTGAACGCGGACCTCGTGGTGGCGCAGCTCCTGTTCCTCGAATCGCAGGACCCCGAGAAGGACATCCATCTCTACGTCAACTCGCCGGGGGGCACGGTGACCGCGGGGCT
>JBEKTX010000051.1:0-16734 GCA_049515615.1 Spirochaetia bacterium | reverse complement strand
TGACACATGGGACCCTACCGCACACCGGACCCCGCTGATGTTTTCAGTCGTCAATCCGAATCCGGCGGTTATCTCAGCCCTGCTGAAGGCTGGCGCGAATGCGAACCTCAAGGACCGGGACGGACACACCGCCCTCGATTACGCCCGGCAGAACCCGAAGCTGAAGGGAACCCAGGCGCTTCTGGATCTGCAACGCGCCACACGATAAATGATAGTCTATGTGCGGGAAACGAAGGGCACTCTTGCGGTCTCTAGATCGAGAAGTCCTGGCCTGCCTCGAGCGTGGCAAACATCTGCTTGCCGTTCTTTGCCAGGATGTCCTTGAGAGTGACCTTCGTCAGGTAGTCTTCCATTGTCTTCTGCAGACCTATCCAGATGTCGTGAGCGGCGCACGGCTCGGGCCGGTTGCAGAGGGTCTTGCGCCTGAGCGTGCACGGGGTCAAGCCGCGCGTTTCGCCGACTGCAACCAGTATGTCCTGCACCGAGATTTCCCCCGGCGTGCGGTTCAGCACGAACCCGCCGCCCGGACCTCGAATGGACCGGATCAAACCTGCCTTCTTCAGCTTGAAGAAGATCTGCTCGAGGAACTCCGAGGAGACATCCTCCTCGGTGGCGATCGACCCGATGGACACGGGGCGGTTGTGCTTGGTATTGGCGAGGTTGATCACCGCCCTAAGACCGTACCTGCCCTTTGTAGTGATTCTCATCCCGGCAAAGCTCCGTTGTTTATATATTATTGCCAATGAAGGTTATTATCAACTAGGAGAAAGGAATTCCTGAGAATATGGTGAAAATTGAGAGCTGCCGCCGATCAGCATATCTTCTCACATTTGTCGCCTTTTTCCTGTCCATGGCCCTCAACGCGCCTGCCCAGGCGCCAACCCTGGCTCTCGACAGAAGCCCGGTTGATGCTCGCCTGGCTGCCGAAGAGACTTCCCTGCAGGCCGGAAAGCCCATTGTTGTTGCCCTGATCTTGTCGATGGATGCTGACTGGCACGTGTATTGGAAAAATCCAGGGGATTCCGGCCTTCCCACAACCCTGGACTGGGATCTGCCCCCTGGCTTTGCCGCGGGACCGATCCAATGGCCGGTTCCGCAGAGGTTTGTGCTGGACGGGCTCGTCACGTACGGTTACGCCGGGCAAGTCGTCCTGATGTCGCAGATTACGCCGCCCGAGCGGTTGCAGGCGGGTTCGGTTGTGAATATCAGGGCCCGGGCGGGCTGGCTCGCCTGCAAGGTGGAGTGCGTACCGGGCAAGGCGACGCTCGAGCTGTCACTCCCTGTGCGGGCCGGCATACCCGCGGCAGATTCGCGCTGGACAGGCAATTTCAAGGAGACAAGGTCCTTGCTCCCCTTGCGGGGCGAACCCGGGGCATTCTCCGCGTCTGTTGATTCCCGGCAGATCACCCTGGCGCGGACTGGCGTGTCCCTGCCGAAAGGAGCTCAGGTCTTTTTCTATCCCGACGCTCCGGGCCAGGTCAGGATTTCTTCGACCCAGGAGGCGATGGAGGAAGGCGCCATTCTGCGTCTTCGACTGGAACGCGATCCGGGCGCAGGACCGCCGCGGAGACTCACCGGCATCCTCGTCACTACGGGCTCGGGCGGGAGCCAGGCGGTCGAGGTCGATGTTCCCGTCACGGCGGCCCGTGGAGGGGCCCTTGGGTTCATCCCGGCCCTCCTGCTGGCTTTTATCGGAGGGGTGATCCTCAACCTGATGCCGTGCGTGCTCCCGGTGATCTCGCTGAAGGTGATCTCCTTCGTCCGCCAGGGCGGCGAGCAGGGGAAAGGCAGCGCCCGGCACGGCCTGCTTTTCGCCGTCGGTGTGCTCGTCTCGTTCTGGATCATTGCCGGAGTGCTGGTCGGGCTGCGCGCGGGCGGGCGTCTCCTGGGCTGGGGGTTCCAATTCCAGGATCCCGCCGTCGTGGTTGTGGCCGGGGTCCTTTTCTTCCTGATCGGCCTCAACCTCTTCGGAGTGTTCGAGATCGGCACAATGCTGACGCGGCTGGGTGGAGCCAGGCGTGGAATGAGCGGAGGGGCGGCTTCTTTCATAAGCGGGATGTTCGCGACAGCCGTCGCGACGCCCTGCACGGCGCCGTTCATGGGCGTGGCCCTGGGGTATGCGCTGACGCACTCAGTCGGGGCGTCCTTCGGCGTGTTCACCGCCCTTGCTCTCGGGATGGCAGCGCCCTACCTCGCGCTGTCGGTGGTCCCCGGACTGGTCTCCCGGCTTCCAAAGCCAGGGCCATGGATGGAAACCTTGCGCCAGGTCATGGCCTTTCCGATGATGGCCGCGGCAATCTGGATGGTCTCCGTCGCCGCGGCGTTGGACGGGGCGGCGGCGGTGATCCTGCTCCTCAGCGCGATGCTCGCCGCCGGCATGGGCGCTTGGGTCTGGGGACGCTGGGGCGCTTTTCCCCGTCGACGCGCCGTGCGCGCCGCCGCCGGGTCCATCGCCATCCTGCTGGCTGTCGGCGGCACCGCGATGGCGGCGGGTCTCCTGCCTGCGGGCCCGTCAATCCATGGGGAGACGGCGCGTGTCGATCCTGCCGCCCCGTCGTGGGAGCCGTGGAGCCAGGCGAGGCTCGACGAGCTTCGCCAACAGGGCACGCCGGTGTTCATTGATTTCACCGCGAAGTGGTGCCTGAGCTGCCAGGTGAATGAAAAAGTCGCGCTGGAGAGCCCCGCCGTTCGGAAGGGCTTCGAGGAAAGGGGGATCGCCGCTCTCCGGGCCGACTGGACGGACAGCAACGACGCCATCGCACGCGCGCTCGCCGGTTTCGGCCGGGCCAGCGTGCCGCTGTACGTGTTCTATCCGCGCGGCGGGAAAGAGCCGGTGATACTGCCGGAGCTTCTGACACCTGCCATCGTGCTTGCCGCAATCGGCAGATAGGCAGCTTCTCAGGTCTCACCCCGCCCGAGCTTCGTGTTGACCCCTGCGCGGAGCAGACACTATAATCGTTCAACACATTTTCTTCAGGAGGCTCACCCGTGGGTGTGCGTGTGCGATACCCGCCGTCTCCGACGGGCTTCCAGCACATCGGGAGCGTGCGCACCGCGCTCTACAACTACCTTTTTTCCCGGCGCCAGGGCGGAACGTTCGTGCTCCGCATCGAGGACACCGACCGCAGGAGGTTTGTCCCCGAGGCCCTCCAGGACATCTACGAGACTTTCTCGTGGCTCGGCTTCCACTGGGACGAGGGCCCGGACGTGGGAGGCTCGAAGGGCCCCTATCTCCAGTCCGAGAGGCTTGCGACATACACGTCGTATGCGGGCGAGCTCCTGGCCAAAGGGCGAGCGTACCGGTGCTACTGCACCGCGGAGAGGCTGGACAGCCTCCGCAAGGAGCAGGAAAGCGCGCGGGCCGCGGATCCATCCATGCAGGGCTACGACCGGCGCTGCCGCTGGCTTTCCCTCGCTGACCGCCAGGCGCTCGAAAGCGCGGGCACGCCGTCAGTCATCCGCCTCGCGATTCCCCTGGAAGGCTCGACGAGCTTCCTCGACATGCTGCTCGGGGAGATCACGGTGGAGAACACGGCGATCAACCCGGATCCCGTGCTCATCAAGAGTGACGGCTTTCCCACCTACCACATGGCGAACGTCGTGGACGACCACCTGATGGAGATCACGCACATCATGCGCGGCCAGGAGTGGCTGCCCTCGGTTCCCCTGCACGTGATCCTCTACCAGGCGCTGGGATGGACGCCTCCCGCCTACTGCCACCTGCCCATGGTCATGGGCAAGGACGGGCACAAGCTGTCCAAGCGTCTCGGATCGACGAGCGTGCGTGATTTCCGGGCCCAGGGGTACCTGCCGGACGCGCTTGTGAACTGCATCGCCATGGTCGGCTGGTCCTACGACGGCTCCCGCGAGCTCTTCACGCTGGAAGAGCTTGAGGAGCTTTTCGACATCGACAAGCTGAACAAGTCGCCGGGTGTCTTCGACTACCAGAAGCTCGAGTGGTTCAACGGCGTGTACATCAGGTCGAAAAGCAGGCGGGAGCTGGCGAACCTCATCGCCCCGTTCATGAAGGAAGCCGGGCTTCCCAGCGATGACCGCACGATGCTTGAAGGCATTGCCGGGCTCGTCCAGGAGAGGGTGAAAGTTCTCTCCGAGGTTCCCGGCATGGTGCGGTTCATTTTCGAGGAGCCGGCCGCCCCGGCGCCGGAGGACCTCCTGCCGAAGAAGGCGGATCCGGCGAAAACCGTTGATGCTCTGCAACGGCTCGTCGCGCTTCTGCCCGAGCTGCAAGGCGCTCCCGAACCGGCGGAGGCGCGCCTGCGCGCGCTGGCGGACGAGCTCGGCCTCAAGCTGGGCGACCTCCTGATGCCCTTGAGGGTCGCCGTCACCGGCTCGAAAGTTTCCCCGCCGCTTCTGGAGAGCATCCGGGTCATGGGGGAACAGGAGGCGCGCCGGCGCGCGGACCGGGCGATCGCGATACTTGGGCGGAGCAGCGCAAGGAGTTGACGAATGTCAGAGACTGAGATAACCCCGCTGACCATGGACATGCTGGTCTCCCTGTGCAAACGACGGGGGTTCATCTTCCCCTCCAGCGAGATCTACGGCGGGCTTGCATCCGCGTGGGACTACGGCCCCATGGGCGTGGAGCTGAAGAAGCGCATCCAGGAGTTCTGGTGGAGTCAGATGACCCAGCTTAACTCCAACATCGTGGGCCTGGACGCGGCGATCATGATGCACCCGCGCGTCTGGGAAGCGTCCGGCCACGTGGAGAACTTCACCGATCCGCTGATCGACTGCAAGAAATGCAGGAATCGCTTCCGGGCAGACCAGATCCCCGAGGAGAACCTCAAGGCTCACAAGTGCCCCGAGTGCGGCGGCGAGCTCACCGATGCGCGCAAGTTCAACCTCATGTTCACGACCCACATGGGACCCGTGGAGGACGAGGGAGGGCTGATCTACCTGCGCCCCGAGACGGCCCAGGGAATCTACGTGAACTTCAAGAACGTCCTGCAGACCGGACGGGTGAAGGTCCCTTTCGGCATCGCCCAGGTCGGCAAGGCCTTCCGCAATGAGATCACGACCAAGAACTTCATCTTCCGCACCTGCGAGTTCGAGCAGATGGAGATGCAATTCTTCGTTCACCCCTCGGAGGACATGAAGTGGTTCGAGTACTGGAAGGAGCGGCGCTTCCAGTCCTACCTCGATCTCGGGGTGCGGAAGAGCAGGCTGCGCTTCCACCAGCACGGCCCGGACGAGCTCGCCCACTATGCGAAGCTCGCCTTCGACATCCAGTACGAGTTCCCCTTCGGCTGGAAGGAGCTGGAAGGGATCCACAACAGGACCGACTACGACCTGAAGCGCCACACCGAGTTCTCGGGCAAGGATCTCACCTATCTCGACGAGGTGAGCCACGAGCGCTACATCCCCTTCATCATCGAAACCTCGGCGGGCCTCACGCGCACCGTGCTGGTCATTCTCTGCGATGCCTACGACGAGGAGGTAGTCGAAGGGGAGAAGAGGGTCGTGCTTCGTTTCCACCCGCGCCTGGCGCCGATCACCGTGGGGATCTTTCCACTGGTGAAGAAGGACGGTCTTTCCGAGATGGCGCGGAAGCTCGACGACGAGCTGCGCGAGGATTTCCGCACATTCTACGACGAGAGCGGAGCCATCGGCCGGCGCTACCGCCGGCAGGACGAGGTGGGCACGCCCTTCTGCGTGACGCTGGACTACCAGACCAAGGAGGACCAGACCGTCACGATCCGCCACCGGGACTCGATGAGGCAGGAGCGCGTGAAGATGGCGGACATTGCGGCCGCCCTGAAGAAGGCGATCAAGGACTATAGAAGGGTAGGCGAGTGAGCCAGGAAATGCGTGGTGTACCGCGCCGATCGGTCTTCGACATACTGAAGGAGCGGGGATTCGTCAGCCAGTGCTCCCACGAGGAGGGTCTGCGAAAACTGCTCGACACCGAGCGGGTCACGTTCTACATCGGCTTCGATCCCACGGCGCCGAGCCTGCAGATCGGGAACCTCGTGCAGCTCATCTTCATGGCGCACCTTCAGCGCGCCGGCCATCGGCCCATCGCGCTGGTGGGAGGGGGAACGACGCGCATCGGCGACCCCTCGGGCAGGAGCGAAATGCGAAAGATCCTGCCCGTCGAGACCATTGCGGCCAACGCGGAGATCTTCCGCTCGCAGATCGCCCGGTTCCTGGATTTCAACGACGGCAAAGCCCTGATGCTGGACAATGCGGAGTGGCTCGCGCCCCTGAACTACATCGAGTTCCTCCGGGACATCGGCAGGCATTTCTCGGTGAATCGAATGCTCTCGTTCGAAACGTACAAGATGCGGCTGGAGACAGGGCTTTCCTTCATCGAGTTCAATTACCAGCTCCTCCAGGCCTACGACTACCTCGTTCTGTTCAGGCGCCACGGCTGCCGGCTGCAGATGGGCGGAGACGATCAGTGGGGAAACATCGTCGCGGGAATGGACCTGATCCGAAGGGTCGAAGGCGTGGAAGCCTTCGCGCTGACCTCGCCCCTCGTGATCCGCTCCGACGGACAGAAGATGGGCAAGTCGGAGAAGGGCGCCTTGTATCTCGATCCGGGCATGACCAGCCCCTACGAGTTCTACCAGTACTGGCTGAACATCCCGGATGCGGACGTCCAGCAGTGCATGCTGCGCTTCACCTTTCTCCCCGTCGAAGAAATCACGGAGCTGTGCGCGGCCAGGGGCGAGAAGATCAACGAGGCGAAGAGACGCCTGGCCTCCGAGATTACAACTCTGGTGCACGGGCCTGAGGCCGCGCGCACGGCGGCGGAGGCGTCGCGCGCCGCGTTCGAGGCGGGCGGGCCGGGCGACCTTTCGGGGATCCCCTCGGTCGAGGTTCCCCGCGCGGAGCTTGCGAAGGGCATCGGGGTCGTCGACCTTTTTGTCCGTTCCACGCTGTGCGCGACGAAAAGCGACGCACGTCGGCTGGTGAGCCAGGGCGGGGCGTACGTGGGCAGGAAGAACGTCATCGACTTCGACTCGCTGGTCACCGAGGCTGACGCGGAGAATGGCGTGATTCTGCTCAGGGCTGGCAAGAAAAGGTATTTCCGTATTATCGTGTCCTGAGGGCATGAAAAAGCTCCGGGACACGAACCTCGGCAGGTACGCGATTGCCATCTCCGCGACGGTGCATCCTGTTCGCGCGATCTTCGAGGTCTGCGGCACGGTCCTGCTCGCCATCCCCTTTCTCACCGCCTTCGGGATGACGCGTTCCGCGCCGTTCTACCTCTACCTCCTGTATCCCCTGCTGTTCCTGGTCTCTCACTTCGTGTGGTTCCGCCTTCCGTCCGTTGACAGGAGGCTGCGCTGGATCCTGTTCTGGTCCACGCTGACGTTGGTCCTCGCACTCGGCGCAGCTTTCATGTACTGGAGCTATCGTGAGGCCCAGGCGCGCGGCGGCGCTTTCCCCGCGGTAGGCATATTCGCCATCCCCCATTGGGTTGCCCCGAACATCGACGCGGACTTCCCGACAGCGGCCGTGTACTTCCTCATTCCCTCCGCGGCCGGTGCGGCCGTGTACTGCCTTGTGCTCGGGCTTTTCCTGAGGATCTACAAGCAATACCGCGCGGAAGAGCATCGGCGCCGGTGAAACGCAGATTGACGGCCCTCTACGAGCAGATGCTCGGAGCCTACGGTCCGCGCGGCTGGTGGCCCATTCCGCGGAGCGCGGGCCGGCGCGGATTCGATTCTCTGGGATACCATCCCGGTGATTTCCGTCGGCCCGTGACGCCTGACGGTCGGTTCGAGGTGATCATGGGCGCCGTTCTCACGCAGAACACGGCCTGGACGAACGCGGCCGCGGCGCTCGCCCGTCTCCGGGACGCCGGGGTCAGTCTGCCTGCCGATATTCTTTCCCTGTCGCATCGGCGCCTGGCGGGGCTCGTGCGAAGCTCGGGGTACTTCAAACAGAAGGCGAAGAAGCTGAAGGCGATTGCCGCCGTGTTTTCACGCCCCGGTGCTCTCACGGCCGCGGGGGCGCCGTCACGCGAGACTCTCCTCTCCCAATGGGGGATCGGACCCGAGACAGCGGATTCGATTCTCCTGTACGCCTTTCACTCGCCCGTATTCGTCGTCGACGCCTACACGCGAAGGGTCCTCTCGCGCATCGGATTGATCGCCGGCGGGGAGAGCTATGGCGTTATCCAGTCCATCTTCCATGCGTCGATCGAGTGCAACGCCGCTCTCTATAATGAGTTTCATGCCCTCATCGTCCAGCATGCAAAACAATTCTGCAGAACGCGGCCGGCATGCGTCTCGTGCCCGGTGAAACCCTGTCGGACGCGTGAAAGTTCTTCGATCTTGAACCGCCGGAGTTTTTCGGCCAGACTTCTGCCGCATGGCTCACAGCGGCGCGCGTGAAATAGTTGTCTGCGGACACCTTTGCCTGGACATCATCCCCGGATTCCCGGCTCTCGAGGCCCCCACGACTGGTTCCGTCCGGGGCGGCTTTCCCTCGTGGATGCACCGGTCATCTCAACCGGCGGAGCGGTTTCTAACGTCGGGCTCTCCCTGCACCGGCTCGGGCTGCCCGTGCGCCTCGTGGCGAAAATCGGGGACGATCCGCTCGGCCGCTTGGTCATCGAGAGGGTGAGCGCCATGGGCAAGTCCCTTTCGCGGGGTATCGGCCGGGCGGAAGGGGAGGTCACCTCCTACACCGTTGTGCTCAATCCGCCGGGGATCGACCGGATCTTCCTGCACTGCCCGGGGGCGAACGACACTTTCACCGATGCCGACGTCCCCGACGAGGTCCTCGAAAGCGCCTTCATTTTCCATTTCGGCTACCCGCCGCTCATGAAGCAGATCTGGTCTGACGGCGGCGTGCGGATGGAAAGGCTGCTCTCCCGCGCGAAGGCACAGGGAGCCGTGACCTCCCTCGATATGAGCCTGCCTGATCCTTCGAGCCCTTCGGGCATGATCGACTGGGGCGCCTTTCTCTCCCGCGTGCTCCCGCGTGTCGATTTGTTCGTTCCGAGCATCGAGGAGCTCCTCTTCATGCTGGACAAGCCCGGTTTCACCCGGCTCGCCGGCGCCGGCGGCGGAGAGCAGATCATCAGGCAGGTGACGTTCGGGGAGCTGGCGCGGCTCGCCAATCAGGCCCACGATGCCGGCGTGCGAGCGGTGCTCATCAAGCTCGGCGACAGGGGCGCCTACCTTCACACGAGCTCACGCGGCCTGCCAGGCGCCGTCGGTTGGGCCAGCCGCGAGCTGTACACGCCGGTGTTCACCGTGCCCCGGATCGCGGGAACCACGGGCTCTGGAGATGCGACAATCGCAGGCTTCCTCGCATCGGTGGTCAGGGACCTGGGCGCGGAGGAGGCGTTGACGGTCGCCGCGGCGGTGGGAGGCTGCTGCGTGGAGGCCCCGGATACCACCTCGGGCATCCGGACCTGGGAAGATACCCGCAGCCGCGTGAAAGCCGGCTGGCCTCGCCGGTCGATGGAAATCAGGGAGCCGGGCTGGCGCCCGGCCGCGCACGGCGTCTGGGCGGGGCCAAACGACCACCCGTAGCCCGGTATCTACTTTCCTGAATCGAAGACGGTCTTTCCGACATCGTAGCGCTTTATGTCGATGCCGCGGCGGAATGCTTCCAGGTCGGCAAGCTCGCGCTCGAGCTCGGGGAAGCGGTAGGCGAAGATTCCTTCCTTTTCCAGCGGGACAGGCTCCGCTTTCAGCGCGGCGGCGATCCGATCCAGTATCCTGCGGCTGGTTCCGGAAAGATCCCGCGGGTCGAGATTCGTCCCGATCGGGCGCAGCTCCCGCGCATCCACATGGGAGGGGGAAGCGAGGATCTGTGCCATTACCCTTTTCCTCACGGTCTGTTCCCGGAGCGCATCGTTCTGCCGGCCGAGGCGGATCCTGCGCACGAAGGGGACCAGGAAGAAGAACACGGAGAATGCCACGGGGATGATGCCCAGGACGACTTCCAGGACCGGCACGGGGCTGATCCCCGCCTGCAGGAGCAGATGGCCGACGAAGGAGTAGAGATACGGGCCGGTTCTCGAGAGCGCCGCGACGCCCTGCGCGACGCTGATTCCCAGGAAGTACAGCCCGAAGGCGAGATTGAAGGCGTTGAAAAAGATGATCCAGCCATTGGTCCGCGGCTTGTTTGCGGAGAAGGGCACCACGACCCGTGGCCCCGGATTGAAGACGGGCACCTGGCCCATGGCTTTCTGGGCGGGATCCGCGCTGCGCATGAGCTCGGGGAATGAATAGACGACCGTCCCGTCATCCGTCACGCCCGGCTCGCCCTCGTATTCCAATAGCAGTCGGTTCATGAGAGCATTGGCCGCATCGTTCTCCCGGCCCGTGAGGGCCATGAGCTCTTCCAGCGAGATCACGCCCCTGCGGGAGCGGATAAAGCCGATGATGTACCTTCTCTCAACGTCCTCCCACCCCCTGTTTGGATCCTCGTCCCCGAAAACGAACCCGAATACGGACTTGTAGAAGGCGCGGCCGCCTGGCTGGGGCTTTCTCTGCCGGTCGTTGAGAATGCTCGACCAGAACCACATTCTCAGTATCAGGTTGAAGAGCTGCATGACCAGATACATCCCGCCGAATCCGCCGCCCCGGCCGCGGCCGCTGTCCCGGCCATCGCCCCTTCCGGCGACGCTTGCCGCAATGGAGGCGAGGATGGCGAGCACCCCGAGGGCGACGAAGGCAACGAAGTAGCCCACAAGCATCGCGACAATCCAGATCTTGAACAGGAGGGTGAAGACCCGGGCGGCGGTGCTTTTGAAGGACTTCCAGAATCTCCTGAATCCGGGCCCGGCGCCGCGCACCGTGCTGCGCATTCCACTGGGGAAATAGTAAAGGAGCTCGCCGGACTCCGTGACCTTCAGGCGTCCCGCGTACTCGTCCAGCGCCGCCTTCGCGGCCTGCTCGACCTGGTACTTCGGAAGCCCTGTGCCGGCAATCATGTCTGCAACAGTGGATTCCCCGCGTTTCTGTTTCAGGAAAGAGACAAGCTGGTCCTCCACTTTCGCAAGGGGAAAGTCATACACCTTCTGTGCAACAGCCACCATGCTCCTCCTGATGCTCAAGGGTCAATTTCAACGATACTGGAAAGGGGCCGGAAGTGCAAACCCGATGGCCCGGTGCGGGATCATCCCGCGGCAAGCCATCGGACCGACCGGAGGCGGCGCTGACACATGACAGCGCCGAGCTGGCACTTGACAGTTGGGCGCGGTTTCATTAGTCTCACAAATTGTTACGTGCGCTGGACTTGGAATACAGGGAGGTACAACTCTTTGGCCAGGAATCTCTCAGCTGAGAAAAGCGACCGTCAGGGCGAAAAAAGACGCCTTCGGAACAAGATGATCAAGAGCAGGGCCAAGACCCTGGTGAAGGATTTTGTCGGGCTCGTGGAAGAGAAGAAGAAGGACGAGGCTCAGAAGATGCTCGTGGAGTTGTCCTCCTTCCTCGACCAGGCCGTTTCCAAGGGCGTCTATCACAGGAACACCGCCGCCCGCAAGAAGTCGCGGATGTCACACCTGCTCAGCGGGATGAAGGCGTAGCCGGATCAACAGCGTGGCCAGGGAAAAGCTTTCCAAGGCCGAAATCGTCGAGAATATCTTCCCCCTGGTCAAGGTCAGCAAGAAGAATATCCACAAGATCGTCGACCTTTTCTTCAACCAGATCAAAACCGGGCTCCTCGGAGACCGGGTCATTGAGCTGCGGGGGCTCGGAACCTTCGAGATCCGCACGCGCAAGGGCCGCAAGGCGCGCAACCCAAAAACAGGCGACTCTGTGGTCATAGGGAATCACGGCGTGGCGCATTTCCGCCCGGGCAGGGAGCTGAAGCAGAAGGTGTGGGAACTGAGGCGCTGACGTGCTCGTCACGCCCCGTCGCCGATCCGCTCCCGCCTTCATCGACCTGGGACTCCTCTCGGTTTCTTCCCTTCTCTTTGCGCTCTCTTTTCCGAGTTTCCTGTCCGTCGAAGGCTGGTTTCCCCTGGGGTTCGTCTGCCTCGTGCCCCTGTTCGCGGTGGTGCGTCGGGCAACCTGGTCCGCGGTCCCTTTCTATGGGCTGTTCTTCGGGTCTGCATCGTACGCGCTGTTCAACTACTGGCTGGGGAAGTTCCACCCCCTCGCGCTTGTCGTCGTTCCGCCAATCTATGCCGCCTATTTCCTGGCTACCCTTCCGGCGCTGAAGCTGGCGGACACCCTGTTTCCGCGGCACGCGTACTTCCTCCAGTCAGCGCTCTGGGTCTGCTACGAGTACTTCCTGAAGAGCAGCGGGTTTCTCGCCTATTCCTACGGCAACCTCGGCTATTCGCAGTACGCGTTCCTGCCTCTTATTCAGATTGCCGACACCGTCGGGGTCTGGGGAATATCGCTCCTGGTCGTCTTTCCCTCCTGCCTGTTGGGGCGCGCTTTTGCAGACGGCCTTGCGACGCTCCGCGAGGAGTGGCGCCGGTACATCGTGCCGGCCGCCGCATACTCGTTTGTCTTTCTCTTCGTCGTCGCCTACGGCTTTGTTTCGCCCGTCGATGCGCGCTCGGACAGGCAGTGGAGAGTGGCCCTCGTCCAGCAGAACGTGGACCCCTGGAAGGGCGGGTATGCCGCGTACCGCGCCTCGCTCGACGTCCTCGAGCGGCAGAGTCTCCGGGCGATGGCGGAAAACCCCGAGATCGTGATCTGGTCAGAGACCTCGTTTGTTCCGGCCATAGACTGGCACACCCGCTACAGGCCGGACACCCAGACATACGGTCTGGTGAAAGAGCTGCGCGAATTTCTGGCTGCCCAGCCGGTGCCATATGTCGTGGGCAATGATGACGGGCAGCTCAAGCGCGTGGAGGAAGGGCAGGAAGTAAGGGTGGACTACAATGCGGCGATCCTGTTTGACCGGGACAGGATCGTGGACACCTACCGCAAGCTGCACCTCGTGCCGTTCACAGAAAGCTTCCCCTTCCAGAAATCGCTTCCCGGCCTCTACAACTGGCTTGCGAATGCTGACACGCACTTCTGGGAGAAGGGGAATGTGGACACCGTGTTCGAGGCCCGCGGAGTGCGTTTTTCAACGCCCATCTGCTTCGAAGACACTTTCGGCGACCTCTGCCGGGGATTTGTGCGCAGGGGAGCCGATGTGCTGGTCAATATCACCAATGACGCGTGGTCCTTCTCCGTGCCGGGCGCCATGCAGCACATGACCATGGCGGTTTTCCGTGCCGTGGAGAACAGGCGGTCGGTGGTGCGCTCCACGAACGCCGGCATGACGAACATCATCGATCCAAATGGCCGCATCCTTTCCAGCCTGCCCCCCTTCGTGGAGGGCTCTCTCTCGGGCACAGTACCCGTTCATACGACGACATCCACCGTCTACACGCGCTGGGGTGACTGGCTGCCTCCGGTGCTCCTTCTCCTGAGCGTTGGCGCGCTTGCCGCAGGGATTCTGAGGCGTCTTTTGAGACCGGCATCTGGACTCCACAATTGACAGGTGCGGCGTTCTCGGGCAGAATGAGCGTTGGGGGAGCGCATGAAGCTCAGGGGAAAGATTCTCATCGTCGATGACGAGCCTATCAACCTCGAGTTCTTCGATGTCATGTTGAGCAAGCTCGGCTTCCAGGTGGAGAAGGCCGTGGACGGCGAAGAGGCGCTGGAGAAGGTGCAGGCCGTCAACCCGGATCTCATCATCCTGGACAACATCATGCCCAAGCTCTCCGGCTGGGAGGTGACGCGCCTGCTCAAGCACGACCCCGCCTACCGGCGGTACCGCGGCACGCCCATCATCATGTTCTCCGCCATGAACGAGGTGAAGGACAGGATCGAGGGATTCGAACAGGGAGTTGATGACTATATCACCAAGCCGTTCAACTTCACGGAAGTCCTCGCCCGCATCCGCGCCGTCCTCCGCAGCCGGGAGCTCTCGCGACAACTGACCCGTCGGGAAAAGAGGATCGCGGTCGTGGAGTCCCTCAACAACTCGCTGGTCTTCTTTACCCAGCACATCCGTACGCCGATCTCGGACCTGCTCGCTCTCGCGGAGAAGACCGACAGCGGGGATGCCGCCGGAGTGGCAAGGCTGCTCGCCATGATCCGCAAGGAAGGCGGAGAGATCCTCGCCACGCTGGAGGGTCTGCAGGACGAGGTGACGGAGCTGCAGGGGCGGGGTGAGAGGCTCAAGCAGGGAGATCTCTCGGTCGCGGAACTGGAGAAGAAGCTGCGCAAGCACCTGCGGAACGGCAGGAAGCGCCAGGAAAAGCCAGCACGCACGACGACGCAGGGGGCGGATGTATGATCACCGAAGAAAAGAAAAAGGTCCTTGAGTTCTTTGCAGACGGTCGGAAATTCTATAAGCTGAAGAAGTTCGAGAATGCAAGGGATGCCTTTGCACGGGCGCTGAAAATAGATCCGGAAGACGGTCCCTCGAAGGTTTATTACGCACGCTGCAAGCACTACATCGAAAACCCGCCCGAGGACGATTGGGACGGCGTGTTCGTCATGAAGACGAAGTGACGGTATGGCAAAGAACGAAGATCACAAAGGCGTCGAGCGCATTACCACGACGCTCGGTCGGGAAACAGACTTCAATGGAGTCATGCGGTTCAAGGACTCGCTCAAGATCGACGGGTCGTTCTCGGGCGAGATCGTGTCCACCGGCTTCCTCTACGTCGAGCAGGGCGCTTCCATCACCGCCAACATCCGCGTGGGGTCCGTCGTGGTGGGCGGGACCGTGAAGGGCAACATCGAAGCCACGGAAAAGCTGGAGATGCTCTCCACGGGAAAGGTCTTCGGCAATATCCGCACGGCCAAGCTGAAGATCGCCGACGGCGTGGTCTTCGAAGGCAAGTGCGAGATGATCAAGAACCCCCAGGCCGTCAATGTCTTCGCCGGACCCGTCGATCAGCTGAAGAAAAACGTCCAGAGTGTGTGAGAATGCCACCCACGGCACGGGATACCGTGCCTGCGGTGACCGCGAGCAGAGAACCGCCGTGATCATCTCGGCGGGAACGGAGCTGACCGAGGGAATCACCCAGGACGCGCATGTCCGCTACATTGCCAGCGAGCTCACCTCGCTGGGGTTCGCGGTGCGACGGGGCGTGCAGGTGCCGGATGACAGGGCGCTCTTCCGCGCCGAGCTCGACCGGGCGGTCGTGGATTCCTGCCTGGTGATCATCACCGGCGGGCTGGGCCCGACCTCGGATGATCTCACGCGGGAGATCGTGGCGGAAGCAGCCGGGGTTCCGCTTGACTTCCACCCGGAAGCATGGGACGCCCTGCTGACCCGATTCGCGGGCCGGCCCGTCTCGGAAGCGAATCGCCGGCAGGCTCTCGCGCCGCGCGGGTTCGACCTCATTCCGAACCCGAACGGCACGGCGCCGGGCTTCCAGGGCGCTCTCGGAGACTCGCTCGTGGTGGCGCTTCCCGGCCCTCCCTCCGAGCTTCGGCCGATGTTCTCCTCCAGCGTTCTGCCCCTGGTTGCCGATCGCTTCGGGGCCGCCGCGGAGGCGGAGGTTCTCTGGGGCACCGCGCTGATGGTGCCGGAGTCGAGCCTGGAGGAGGCGCTTCGCATCGGTGCGGGCCCGGATCGCCGGGCACAAAGCATTCGCTGGGGCACGCGCGTGGACGAGGACCGCATCGTGTTCAGCCTCCGCGGCGGCCTTGCCGAAGAGAGGAAGGCGCTGTTCGATTCCCTGGTGGCGAGGCTCGGGCCGGTTCGCATCCGCGGCGGCGAAACCCGCCCGGCGCAGCTCCTCACTGATGCGCTCCTCGCGCGGAATGCCCGGCTCGTCGTCGCGGAATCGTGCACCGGGGGCCTCATCGGCAAGTACATCACCGATCTGGCCGGAAGCTCGCGCGTGTTCTGGGGAGGATTCCTGGCATATTCGAACGAGGCGAAAACACGGCTCCTCGGCGTCACGGAGGGCGTGCTCGCCGCGCACGGTGCGGTCTCCGAGCAGGCGGTCCTGGATATGGCGCGCGGCGCAGTGGAAGCATCCGGAGCCGAGGCGGGTCTCTCGGTGTCAGGAATCGCCGGACCTGACGGCGGCACGCCGGAGAAGCCTGTGGGCACAGTCTGGATCGGCGTGGCGCTCAAAGGCGGCAGGTCTGATGCGCGGGTCTTCAGCTTCTCCGGGTCTCGCGACATGATCCGGCGCAGGACCGCGGTGGCGGGTATGCTCTTCGCGGAGGCATGCGTCCTGCACCGGGAGTTCCTTGACACTCGCGCGAAGTGGTAATATATTTGGCGTCAAAGAGTATCTGACAGCCTTTCAGGGCCCGCGAGCACACTCATCCGGAAAACTCGAATCTTTTTGGGACGATCGTCTAGGAAAAACGGAGCAACACAATGGGAACAAGCGATCAAGACACCGATTCCTCCCAGCCTCCCGTCGAACAACCACGCGAGGTGGAGCTGACCAATGACACGCTGCTCAATGGGGAGAACGGTGACCAGCAGCCGCTGAGATCGGGACAGAACCGCGGGGACGGGCAGGTGTTCCGCGGCAAGAGGCGCATCGCCCGACGAAAGATCCGCGTGGAGCTGATCAAGGAACCCGCAATGGGTTCCGACGAGCGGGGGGAGCTCCCGGCGGAGGAAGGAGCAGCGGAAACGAGCAGCGCACCGATCGCGCCGCTGCCCCCGGGGAGCCTCCCGGTGACCGGGGCCGCCTACGCCGCCGCCGCGGCTCCGGCAAGCGGCGGTCCGGTCGGCACGAACGGTGATGGGGCGACGAAGGACAAGCTCCTCACGCAGAACGACAATCGCCTTCACATCAACGACCTG
>JBEKTX010000050.1:0-16837 GCA_049515615.1 Spirochaetia bacterium | reverse complement strand
GCTTCAATCCTTCCCTGTCCCGTCCGAACATGCCTCTCACTATCTTCCTGATCCGTGCGAACATGACGAGGAAAACCGCGATGATCGCCCCTGCCTGGATGACAATGGCGAAGGCGTTGGAGGCCGCCTTCTCCTGGGGCGCCGCTGTCAGCCCCAGGAGCTCCTGGACAATGGCAAGGTGACCGGTGGAGCTGACCGGAAGGAACTCTGTCAGGCCTTCTACGAGCCCGAGCAGCGCGCCCTGGGGAACACTCATCGACGAGCGGGTTGGCTCCAGGGGAAGCAGGGGGCCGCCCCCGGCCTGAAGGGTCGGTCCGGGTGCGGCAGGTGCCGCGGCCTGCGCGCCAAGAGGCCCGGCGAGCAGGAAGGCGACCGCAAGGGCAGGGAAGAATCTGCTGGTGCTCATCGCGGAGGAACATACCACGGCAGGGTCAGGCGGGACCAGCGACGATGAGAGTTCGTGAAATGATACGGACTGCTTTCAGGTCTCCAGCGCCTGGATGACGCGTTGGAATCCGGGGAGTGACCTTTCAATCACCGGGGTGTCCACACAGTAGGCGATGCGGAAATACCCCGGCATGCTGAAGCCGCGCCCCGGCACGACAAGAACCAGCTCTTCCTGAAGCGCTTTCACGAACGCAAGATCATCCCCACCGGGCGCCTTCGGGAAGATGTAAAACGCGCCCTCGGGCACGGCAAACTGGTACCCCATCCCGGCGAGCGCCGCGCAGAACAGGTCTCGCTTGCGGCGGTAGATCTCAACGTCCACCGACACTCCCTGGAGGGAGCAGATAACGCGCTGCATGAGGCCGGGAGCATTCACGTACCCGAGGATCCTCGTGCAGAGGATGATCCCGTCCACCAGTTTCTTCGCCTCATCCGCTTCGGGGTTTACCGCGGCGAACCCGATCCGCTCCCCTGGAAGCGACAGGTCCTTCGAGTACGAGGTCACCACGATCGAGTGCGGGTACAGGCGCATGATGCCAGGCACCTTCGCACCGCCGTAGGCGAGCTTGCGGTAGGGCTCGTCGGAGAGAAGATAGATTGGGCGGCCGCCCTTTTTGCCAGCCGTCTGGAGCATGCCGGCCAGGCGCCGGAGGGTCTCGTCGGGGTAGATCCTTCCCGTGGGGTTGTTCGGCGAATTGATGATGAGCGCGGCCGTCCGGGGAGTGATGCGGTCTTCGATTGCCTCCACGTCCAGGTCGAAGTCGGGCCGGGAGGGGGCAAGCACAAGCGAGCCACCGTGGTTGTCGACGTAGGACCCGTACTCCATGAAGCAGGGAACGCTTGCGATGACCTCCGCGCCGGCATCCAGGATCGTCTTCAGCACCGCGTTCATCGCCCCGCTTGCACCGCAGGACATGACCACGTGCTCGGCGCCCAGAGAAATCCCCTGCTCGGTGGACACCTGTGCGGCAACCCGCGCACGCACCTCGGGGTAGCCGGCGTTTGGCATGTACCCGTGTTTTTTCGGCACACGCGCGGCAACGACGTCCTCCAGGGCCTTCTGGAATGCTGCGGGCGGCTCAACGTCCGGGTTGCCGAGGCTCAAGTCGCAAACCTTGTCCGCGCCGTGCTCTGCGCGCAGGACGTTTCCCGTCTCGAACATCCGCCGGATCCAGGAGGAGTTCTCCATGCTCGATGCGATCTTCTTACTGATTGGCACGGCGCACCTCCTCGATGCCTCGGGCGAGCGCATCCATGTCCCCGTCCGTGCCGATGCTGATCCGGAGCCCATCAGAGGCGATGCCGGTTTTCCAGTGCCGAACGAGGAAGCCCCGGGAGAGCAGGCCCTCGTAGACCCTTGCCGCGGCGAGATCGCGAGGCGGCACGGCGAACACGAAGTTCGCCTCTGAAGGCAGCACGGTGAAGCCCTGGGCAGACAGAGCGTTCGAGAAACGCTCCCGGGTGGCGATGATCCTGTCCCGCGCAGTGCGGAAACACTCCTGGTCCTCCAGCGCGGCGCAGGCGGCGACCTGGGCGAGGCGGCTCACGTTGTAGCTGTCCTTCACCTTCAGCATTTCGCGGATGAGATCGTCGTGCGCGAAAGCCAGCCCCGCCCTCATGCCCGCCAGCGAGTATGCCTTGGAGAGAGTGCGGGCTATGACCAGCCGCGGATGCGACGCCAGAAGCGGAAGGCTGGATTCCAGCGCGAAGTCCACGTATGCCTCATCCGCGACCACGATGCCCCTGAACCGGTCCAGGAGCCGTTCCACCCATGAAGTCGGGAAGCCGACCCCGTACGGAGAATTGGGATTTGTAAGAAAAAACACTTTCGCTTTCGGCGATGGAACCGGAATGTCGGCCATTTCCGAAGAGCGCGCCACCCTGGGCAGTGGCACGTTCGTCGCGCGCGCCCGGCCGATTCCAGCGAGAACCGGATACAACGAGTAGGAAGGCTTGAAGAACGCGATCGTTTCGCCCTCCCCGACGAAAGTCCTCATGAGGATGGCCAGGATTTCATCGGAGCCATTTCCGCAGATCACCTGGGAGGGCTTCAAGCCGTAGAGGGCCGCGGCCTTCTCGCGGAGCGGCGTTGCCTCAGGGCTGGGGTACAGCCTCACCGAGCTTTCCGCCGCGGAATGAAGCGCGTCGAGCACGCGGGAAGACGGGGGATAGGGGTTTTCATTCGTGTTCAGCTTCACGAGCTTTTCACCGGGCCCCGGCTGGAGCCCCGGTACGTAGCCGTCCATCCCTCGGACGGCCCGACGGACAAAGCCGAGCGCCTCATCGACTGACTTCATGGCGCGGAGTGTAGCAGAACGACGCAGGGGCGGAAAGCGCCGGCACCGAACGCATCGCCTGCCCTTGACTTCGAACCGATTTCTTCCTATATCTCCAGTATGGCAATTTCGATCACAAGCGCGGCTGCCGGGCAGCTCAACGGCCTGCTTGCGGAAGAGGGCAAGGCCGGCGCCACCCTGAGGGTATGGGTGGCGGGCCTGGGGTGCTCGGGATACCGCTACGGCATGGGCATTGACGAGAAAGAGCCCGAAGAGGGCGACCAGATATTCGAATCCAATGGAATCCGCGTCGTCGTGGACCCGCAGAGCCTTTCGTACATGGACGGTTCCACGGTCAACTGGGTCGACGAGCAGGAGAACAGCGGCTTCGCGATAGAGAACCCGAATCCCGCGCCTCACAAGGAATGCAACTGCGGCAGCGGCTGCGGCGTGAGCGCGGAGGGTTCTGAGGTCCCGGAGGGCGCAGCGGACCGGGTCTGACGGTCCGACAGTTCCCGGTATGGCGGGCAACTTCGACTACGGGGTGCGCGGGACCGAGACCATCGTCGAAGGGTGCAGGGTGTCGATCGCGGCGTGCGCCGCCGCAGACGTGTCTTCCAGGATGGCCGCAAGCCCCAGGACGATGCCGTCCCAGGCCCAACGCAGAACTCCCGCGCTTTGCACGTCGGCGGCGGCGAGCAGGGGAATTCTCCCCACCTCTTCAGTGCCTGCCGAGTACACGAGGTCTCCCACCTGCTGTCCCTCGTAGACCGGGGCGACGAGGGGAGTGCGCGCGAGCACCGTATAGGTCAGCCGGGACAGCTCCTCGGGGCGGGCCATGAGTTGTACCGGACCCGCAATGTCGATGGGGATCTCCCGCCGCGCTCCCATCCAGACACGCACCGCGGGGAGCGTCGGGGGGTCCAGCTCGATGGCGGTGAAGTTCCGAAAGCCCCAGGTGAGAAGCGCCATGCTGTCCTCGGTCCGGTTGCGCGCACCGTCGGTGAGCGACTTGCCCGGGACGCCCAGGAGCACGGCGATCAGCCTCATACTGCCGCGCCGCGCCGTGATGGCGGCGGTGAAGTTGCTGTTGTCCAGGTGTCCGGTTTTCAACCCGTCCACGCCGATCCGGTCCCACACAAGCCAGTTCCCGTTGTACTGCTTCTTCGTCTCCAGTTGTGCCGGCTGCATGCCGGGCACGTTCTGCGGGAGCGGATAGTCGAACTCGCGCAGGGAGTGCAGCTCCTCGAGTGCTCCGGGATGCAGCTCGATGTAGCGCCGACAGAAGTCGGCAAGCTCCCGCGCAGTCACCCGGTTTTCCGTCCCCACGCCCGCCGGGTCCGTGAAATGCATCGTCGAGTAACCCATGAACCGCGCCTCGTCGTTCATCATGCGGACGAACTCAGGCGTGCTTCCCGCCACGTACTCGGCGAGCGCCGTGGCTGCGTCATTGCCGGACGCGATGGCCACGCCTTTCATCAGCTCCTCCACGGTCACGATCTGTCCGGGGCCCAGGTGCATGAGGGTCGAGCCGGGCGCCTGGTGATCCGCCCATGCGTTGGAAGAGAGGGTGACAACATCGGACCTGCTGATGGTTCGGTCGGCCAGCTTCTGGTAGACGATGTGCAGCGTCATCAGCTTGGCAAGAGAGGCGGGAACCAGGGGCAGGTCAGGGCTGCTCTGGTAGAGAACCCGGCCCGATATCTGGTCGATGAGGATCGCCGAGCGCGCCATGAGGGCAAGCGGCTCTTTCTCGCTGCGCGTGACTGTCTGAGGGGGGCCGGCAAAAAGCGGGGCCGCAACGCAGGCTGTAATGAGAATGAGCGGGGCGATGAGGCCAGGCCCGCGAGGAAACATCAGAATCTCCTCCCAGTAGGCGTTCAATGGTAACTGAATCGGGGCCTCCGTGTAAAGCCACGGAGGGCCGGCAGGGCCGGCAGAAATCCGACAGGAGTGCCCCGGCACTCGCGTTTGTAATCGATTTTTGACTACAGCGCGGGTTGCCGGGACGTCGCTCTGCAGACCCGGGGCGTAGTCAGTTTCTGACCACATTTCCTAGGCTGCGTGGGAGTGCGCCGAGCTATTGGACCAGACGAGAAGGCAGGCGTCTATGCCGTGCCTTCATCCGCGCCGGTGCGGATGCTGATCCTGATCTCATCTCCCGTCTCAGTCTGCTCGCGCGGCGGCACCACGAGCCGCAGGAGCCCGTTGTGGAATCGCGCCTGCGTGCCGGCCTGGTCGAACTTTTCGGCAGGGACGTAGTAGCGCTGCTCCTCGATATCCTTGAGCTTCAGCCGGCGCTTGAAGTATTGCACTCCTTCGTCATTTTCCACTGTCGTGGGCGCCTTGGCGGAGAACAGGAGATGATCGCCGCGGAACTGGATGCTGATGTCCTGCTCCTCGAAACCGGCAAGCGCGAGCTCCACGACGAGCTTCTTTTCCCGCGTCAGATAGATCGTTGCGGGCGGATACATGTAGGCGGGGTAGTAGTCCGGGTTTCCGAACGGGCCCCTGCCGAAATGCTCGGCGGCCGTGCGCATCTTCTCCACCGCATCGTGGGCATCGTGGTCAAAGGCTTCGCCGAAGCTCTCGGCGAACTTGAATGCCTCGTCCATGATGCGGCCCAGGTCGAACGTGAACACCCTGTTCGTCATGATCGTGCCTCCTTGGCGGCATTGCGGCTCCCCATTCGGGCGAGCCTTCGGACCCCCCATCCGGGGCGGCCCGCAAAGGCGCATCCGCGTCTTCACCTCCAATGTATTCACGCGGCGGGAGTACGGCTACTGCCTGCCGTTACTGCACGCGCACGGGCATGACGAGGAAAGGGATGCCGAGCTGGTGGAGGCGCCGCTGCACCGCGAAGGTGGTGTGGTTGAAGAGCAGCCGGGTGAGGAAGGTGTCTTCGACAAAGACGATCTGGCCCCCGAAGAAGACCGCCGTGGGATGCTTTTCATAGATGGCCCGGGCGAGGCCGCAGATTTCGTCCGACACGTCCGTGCCGATCGCGGAGAAGCCCTGGGCGTACATGCTTTCCGCCTTCAGGAACCGCACGTACCGCTCGAGCCCCTCATCCACGTGGGTGCGAAGGTGATCGATGCCTTCGGCGCCTTTGAACCGATCCGCGTCCAGGATCCCTGCCTGCATGAAGAACCAGTTCTTGAACACGTTGCCGAAAACTTTCCTCACGCTGAAGAGGGTATGCAGGCCGGTCCCGTTGAACCCGGAGACGAGGATCACGGCAGTTTTGGCTTTCGGATCGAAGCGGAGCCTGCGGTGCGTTCCTGCGGCAGCGGCAACGTCCGGAGGGGAATCGGTTTCGGCGCTGGCAACCGCGGTCATCAGGTGATCCAGCCGCGCGAGCTGCCGGCCCGTCCGGAAGTAGAATCTCTTGATGACCATCGCCACCACCACGAGGGACCCGGTGACCAGGAGGGTGATCCACCCGCCGTCCTTGAACTTCAGGATGATCTGCGAGATCAGGATGAAACCGGTGAGCAGGAGCCCGAAGCCGTTGATGAGGATCTTCCTTTTCCAGCTGGGGACGGTCTTTCTCTCCTTCCACCAGTGACGGACCATCCCCGCCTGGGACAGGCAGAAGGTGATGAATACGTTGATGGCGTACAGGACGATGAGGAATGTCACGGAGCCCCGGCTCGCGATCATGAGCACCAGGGCCGCGCCTCCCATGAGGAGAATCCCGTTCTTGATCACCAGGCGTTCGCTGAGCAGGCTGAACTGGCTGGGCAGCCACCTGTCCAGCGACATGTTGGAGAGAACCCGGGGACCGTCGAGGAAGCCGGTCTGGGCGGCAACGAAGAGAAGCACCGCCTCGGAGATGAGCGTCACCAGCACGAATATGAATCCCGGAGCGCCCCACCCCGAGGCGATCCGTTCCATCAGAATCGCGTTCAGCGTCTTGCCGGGCACCTTCGTGACGCCGAACAGGATGTAGCCGATCATGAGTCCGGCCGCCATGAATGCCAGAGAGGCGGCCATGTAGCGCATCGTGCGCTTCGCTGTCTGCACCCGCGGCTCGCGAAGGATCGGAAGGCCGTTGCTGACCGCCTCGATCCCGGTATAGGTTCCCGCCCCCATGCTGTAGGCGCGCATGATCAGGACGAAGACTCCGAACGCTCCGAGCTGCGTCGTGGCGGCGCGCGTGGCGGCCACCGTGGACTGTGCGGTCGCGGCGACCTCATGCGCGTGGGAGCCGAAGGCGAAGAGAATGGCGAATGTGTGCGTGAGGAGAAAGAGCAGGAAGATCGGCACGAGGGGAGCAACGGATTCCCTTACGCCGCGCAGGTTCAGGATGGTGAGAATGAGCACGCCCGCCATGGCGAGCAGGATCTTCAGCGGCTGGAGCGAAAGCGGCAGGAAGCTGAAAATGGCATCGGCGCCGCTGGCGATGGACAGCGAGATCGTGAGAACGTAGTCGATGAGAAGCGCGCACCCTGAAATCATCCCGAGGATCGGGGACAGCAGCTTGCTCGCCACGAGGTACCCCCCTCCGCCAGAGGGGAAGAGCTCGACGATCTGCGAATAGCTGGAGGCGATGACGAATATGGTGACCGCGGTGGCCAGGGCCACGAAGATGCCCAGGTGGCCGTGTCTGCCCAGCGAGAGGAACGACTCCTCGGGACCGTAGTTTGCCGAGGAAAGGCCGTCCGCGCCGAGGCCGACCCAGGCGAAAAAGGCGACCAGGGAGAGCTTGTGAAAGAGGTTGGGATCGCGGATATCCCGCGCCCCGCCGATCAGGACGTTTTTCAGCCTGTCGATGAATCTGCTCTCAGGGGAATCGCTCATAGATGATTCGGGCGGGTACTCTAATCTTTTTTGCCGACCGTGTCAGCGGGGACGGCCTCCTCAGATCGCCGGCGGCGTGTCCAGCTCTTCGCCCCGCCCGGTGATGGAGAAGACAACCCGCTCGCAGATGTTCCCGACCCTGTCCGCCACTCGCTCCAGGTTGTGCGCGACCCAGGTGAGACGCGTCGCCTGCTCGATGGCCCTTGGATCGGCCATGATGTACGTGATGAGCTCCCGGTAGATCTGCTCGTAGAGGGAGTCCACCTCCGCGTCCTCCTTGGGGATCGCGCGGGCGCTTTCGAGGTCCTGCCGGAGAAATGCTTCAAGGGACCGGTGGAGCATGTCACAGGCCTTGGCGGCCATGCGGGGGATGTCCAGCAGCGGCTTGATGAACACTTCCGCGCCGATCATGACGGCGATGTTCGCAATGCCCTTGGCATAGTCGGCCATGCGCTCCAGCTCGGAGGCGATCTCGAGGATCGCGGCAAGCATCCGCAGGTCCCCGGCCATTGGCTGCTGGGTGGCGATCAGCGTCAGGGCTTCGTTCTCGATGGCGTACCGCTTCTCGTTGATGAGGCGGTCTGAATCGATGATGGTGCGGGCCCGCACAACGTCATGGTTTTTCAGGGTCTGAACGGATTCCCCGATGGCCCGTTCGGTCATTGCGCCGAGCTCAAGTATCTCGTCCTGCAGCCGGTGCAGGTCGTGCTCGAATTTTTCCCTTGGCATAGCTCCTCCTCGAGACCGCCCTTCGGGCCCCCGCCCCAGGCGCGGTCATCCAAACCGCCCGGTAATATAATCTTCGGTTCGCCGGTCGCGCGGGCTCGTAAAAATCTGTTCAGTGGCGCCGAACTCCGCCAGGATACCGGCCCTCTGCTCGTTCAACCAGAAGAAGCCGGTGAGGTCGGACACCCGCGCGGCCTGCTGCATGTTGTGCGTGACAATGAGGATCGTGTACCTCTGCGTCAATGTGCGCATCAGCTCCTCGATGCGGAGCGTGGCAATCGGATCCAGAGCCGAGCAGGGCTCGTCCATCAGGATCACCTCGGGGGTCACGGCCACCACCCGTGCAATGCACAGGCGCTGCTGCTGTCCCAGCGAGAGCGCCAGCGCATCCTGTTTCAGCGAATCCTTCACCTCGTCCCACAGTTCGGCGGACCGCAGGCTTTGCTCCACGACATCGTCGAGGCTGCCGCCTCGATGGGTCCCGAGCACCCTCGGTCCGAATGCCACGTTGTCGAAAATGCTCTGGGGGAAGGGGTTGGGCCGCTGGAAAACCATGCCCACCCGCATGCGCAGCTTCACCACGTCCGTTTCGGGGGCGTAGACGTCCATGCCGTCGAGACGCACCTCTCCGTGCGCCCGCGCGCCGGGGATCGTGTCATTCATCCGGTTGAGACAGCGCAGGAAGGTCGACTTGCCGCAGCCTGAAGGTCCGATGAGGGCGGTGATCCGCCGTTCCTCCACGTCCATGTCCACTCCCTGCAAGGCGAGCCGGGAGCCGTAGCGCAGGGACAGGTCCCTCACGACGATCAGGCTCATGCTCAGCCGAACCTTCCCGTCACGTAGTCTTCCGTCTTCTTGCTGCGCGGCGCGGTGAACACCTGCGGGCCGTCGCCGTATTCGACCAGGTCGCCCCCGAGGAAGAAGGCGGCGACATCGGCCACGCGCGCGGCCTGCTGGACGCTGTGCGGCACGATGATCACCGCGTAATGCATCCTCAGCTGGAAAAGGGACTCTTCGACCTTCGCCGTTGAGATCGGGTCCAGGCCGGATGTCGGCTCGTCGAGCAGAATGACCTCGGGCTCCAGTGAAAGGCTGCGGGCAATGCACAGGCGCTGCTGCTGGCCGCCGGAGAGGCTCAGGGCGGGCTGGTCCAGCCGGTCTTTCACCTCCGCCCAGAGGGCGGCCTGGGTCAGGCTGCGCTCCGCGATCTCCGAGAGGCGCTTCTGCCTGCGCTCTCCGGCCAGCCGCGGCCCATAGATCACATTTTCGCGAACGGTCCCCGGGAGCGGGAGGGGAAGTGCGAATACCATGCCGACCCTCCGCCGGAGCCGGATGACGTCGACACCCGGCGCGTAGATATCCTCTCCGTCCAGGAGAATTCGCCCCGTCATCTTCGTTCCGTCCACCATGTCGTTCAGCCGGTTCACCAGGCGCATGAGCGTGCTTTTCCCGCCGCCTGCCGGGCCGAAGAGCACCGTGATGGCCCGATCGGGAACGTCCAGTGTGACGCCGTTCAGCGACTGCCTGCCGTCGTACCAGTAGCTGAGCCCCTGAACACGCACTTTTGGGTCATCTGATGAGGATGACAGCCACCTCGTCCCGCGGGCCGCGGCGCTCTCCATTGCCCCCTGCGTCGGCCGTGAGTTCAGCGTTACCATTGCCTCTTGCTCCTGAAGTAGCGGCGGATGAGCGACGCGACTATGTTCAGCGAAAGAACGAGTCCGAGGAGGACGAGGGCGGTGCCGTACTGCACGGACAGAGGCATCCCCGGCACCTGCGTGCTGATGACGTAGAGGTGGTACGGGAGGGCCATGGTCTGGTCAAGCGGGGAACGAGGCAGCCGGGGCAGGTAGAACGCCGCCACGGTGAAGAGGATCGGCGCTGTTTCCCCTGCGGCCCGCAGCAGGCCGAGGATGATGCCCGTGATGATGCCGGGCAGCGCCTGGGGAAGCACGATCGTGCGGATCCCCTGCCACCGGGTCCCCCCGAGGCTTGCGGATACAGTGCGGAACTCCTGCGGCACCGCGCGCAGCGCCTCCTCCGCGGTACTGATGATAACCGGGAGCGTCATGATGGCAAGGGTGAGGGAGCCGGCAAGAATCGACGTGCCGAATCGGAGGAAGAGCACGAACATTCCCAGACCGAACAGGCCGTAGACGATGGAGGGAATGCCGGCGAGGTTCACGATGGCCAGGCGGATGGCCCTGGTGAGGCGCGTATCGCGCGCGTACTCCGAAAGGTAGACCGCGCCCCCTACGCCGATGGGCACCGCGACGAGGGCCGTGCCGAGGGTGAGCAGGAGCGTCCCGACTATGGCGGGGAGAATCCCGCCCTGCTTCATCCCGCTGTAGGGCATGGTGCTGAGGAACTGCCAGTTGATGGCCACGATGCCGCGGGCGATGATGATGCCGATCACCAGGAGTATCGGGACCACGACGATCATGGTGATCAGCCCGAGGAGCGCGTAGCCGAAGCTCTGGACGAGTGTCCTGTTCATCAGCGCAGCCCCCCCTTGCGCCTCTTCTGGAAAATCGCGGAGGCGGCGGCGAGGTTGAGGAGGAAGGTGAGCACGAAGAGGATTATTCCGATGCCGAACAGCGCGTGGTAGTGCGTGCTCCCGCGCGCCACCTCGCCCATCTCCGCGGCGATCGTGGCAGTCATCGTGCGCACGGGTTCCAGGATGGAGGCGAGCGAGCGGGGCATCACCGCGGCGTTCCCCGTGACCATCATCACGGCCATGGTTTCACCGATCGCCCTGCCCATGCCCAGCATCACCGCGGTGAGGATGCCGGAACGGGCGGCGGGAACAACCACGCGCCAGATCGTCTGCCACCGCGTGGCGCCCATCGCCAGGCCCGCGTCCCGGTATGCCTTCGGCACGGAATCCAGCGCGTCCTCGGCAACGCTGATGATCGTGGGCAGGGCCATGTAGGCGAGGATGAATGCGCCCGAGAATGCGGTGAGCCCGGTCGGCGCGCCGAGTGCTTCGCGGACCAGGGGCGCGACGAATGTCATGCCGAAAAACCCGAGCACCACCGAGGGGATCCCGGCGAGGACCTCGATGATGGGCTTGAGGATTTCCCGAGCCCAGCGGGGCGCCACCTCGCGCACGAACACCGCGGTCGCAACACCCAGGGGAAGAGCGATCACGATGGCGATCACGGTGACGAGGAGCGAGCCGAGGATCAGGGGCAGCGTTCCAAAGATTCCGAAGGTGGGATACCAGCGCACGGAGAACAGGCTGCCCGGCGGCACCTCGAAGAATACCGGCACCCCTTCGCGGAGAAGGAACAGGAATATGAGGCCCACGAAACCGATCGTGGAGAAGCCAAGGATGCGGATGAGCGTCTCCAGGGCGAACTCGGAGACGCGCGTCCGCCGCGTGCGCGGGGTGCTGCCCGTGGCTCCCCGCGGAACCGCCAGGCCGCTCATCCCCCGCTCCCCGCGAGCGGGACGAACCCGACTTCCCGCACCAGCTTCTGTCCGTCACCGATGATCCAGTCGAGGTACTTTTTCACCTCGCCTGCGGGCTCACCGGCAGTGTACATGAACAGGGGCCGGGAAACCGGGTAGGTCTTGTCCAGGACCGTGCGGACCGAGGGAAGCACGTAGGGTCCTGCCGCGGTCCGCGCCACGGCGATCGTCTTCTGCTCAGAAGTCACATAGCCCAGACCGTCGTACCCGATCGCATTGGGGTTCTGGGCCACTTCCGCGCTGATGCCCTGAGACGAAGGCATGAGGAGCGTCTCCGGGGAGAACAGGGCCCCGCTCTTCGAATTGCCCAGCCGTACGACCTGCTCCAGGAAGTACACGTAGGTGCCCGAGTTCGATTCGCGGGAGAGGAGCACAACGGGTCTGTTCTCACCGCCGACACCCGCCCAGCGCCTTATCTTTCCGGTATACAATTCGGAGAGCTGCTGTATCGTCAGCCCCCGCACCGGATTGCCCGGGTTGGCAACCACGGCGATGGCATCAAGGGCCACGGTGAATCTGACCGGCGTGATGCCGTTTTTCCCGGCCTGGGCGATTTCCTCCGGGGACATCTCGCGGGAGGCGTTGGCGATCTGAATCGTTCCATTGATGAGAGAGGCGATGCCCGTGCCGGAGCCCCCGCCGGTGACCGATATCCGCACCCTGGGGTTTTCCGACATATAGCGTTCCGCCCACGCCAGGGCCATATTCAGCAGCGTATCAGAACCAGTGTTCTGGATGGCGGCAGGCTCTGCGAGTGCCGGCACACCGGCCGGCGTTCCGGCGCTACCCGAGGAACGCCCAGTGCAGCCGGCCGCCAGGAAGGCGGCCAGGCAGGCGCAGGCCAGGCCGCCGAAGGCGGATTTGGCCACGCCGCCGAAGGCGGATTTGGCCACGCCGCCGAAGGCGGATTCCAGCCGCCGAATCGCTGTTTTGGGGATCACGGCAGGGAGTGTTTTCGATAAGACCCGGGGTTGTCAAGGAACGCGATTTTCGAGGAGCGCGAGTTTCGAGAAGGTGACTTTCAGCCCCGGTTTCGTTAATATGCAGTAGAAGGAAGGTGGGATGATGAGAACACGTTTCCTCGTTGCGGCGGCTTTTCTCCTTGCCGCAGGCGCCGCATTCGCGGCCGACCAGATGAGCGTCACGGTCCAGCAGACCCCCGTGCGGGACAAGCCCAGCTTTCTGGGCAAGATCCTTGGCACTCTCAAGTACGTGGACAGGGTCACCGTCCTCGATCAGCCCGCCGGATCCTCGAAGAGCTGGCTGTGGATACTCGGACCCGACGGCAAGCTCAAGGGTTGGGTGAGCGTGTCGGCGCTGACGACCAAGAAGATCGAGCTGGCAGCCGGCTCCGCGAACGTCCAGCAGGGCGCATCCAGCGGTGAAGTGGCGCTTGCCGGCAAAGGATTCAACGAGGAAGTGGAAAAGCAGTACAAGCAGGACGGGAAGCTCGATTATAGTCAGGTTGATAAAATGCAGAATATCACGGTGAGCCCCGACCAATTGTCCACCTTCATTGCGGAGGGCGGGCTTTCCGATCCTGAAGGAGGCGCGAAATGAAAACGGCAATCCGCGCTTTCCCCGGACTCTTTCTCATCTTGCTGCTGGCGGGCTGTGCAAGCCTCAGCACGGGCTCCATCCTGGACGTCGTCACTGACCCGAACAAGCGCGGCGCGGTTGTCCAGGCCGGACAGGCGGTGGGGACCGCCCTCCAGGAGATCACCCCCGAGCAGGAGTACTACATCGGCCGGGCCGTCGCGGCGAACATCCTGAGCACGAGAAAGGTCTGGAACGACCCGAACGCCACGACCTACCTGAACGTGCTCGAGCGCACCTTGTCGCTGTACTCTGACAGGCCGGAGACATATGGCGGTTATCATCTCCTCATCATGGACACGGACGAGATCAACGCGTTCGGCGCGCCCGGTGGCCTGATCCTGGTCAGCCGCGGGCTGCTCCGCTGCGCGACCAGCGAGGACATGGTGGCGGCAATTCTTGCGCACGAAACGAGCCATGTCGTGAAGCAGCATGGCTTGAAGGCCATCAGCGCCGCTCGGTGGACCGCTGCCGGGCAGGCCGGGTTGAATGCTGGTGTCCAGGTGTTGGGGTCGGAGCAAACCAAGCAATTGACCGGCGTTTTCAAGGACTCCGTAAACGACATCACCAACACCATGGTGAACTCCGGCTACTCCCGAGAGCTGGAGTTCGATGCGGACCATATGGCGCTCGACATCATGAGACGAGCGGGGTACGATCCTCGAGCCTTCGAAGCCATGCTGAACATCATGAAAACGAGGCTCAAACCTGGGGGGCTCGATTTCGCGAAGACCCACCCCGACCCGAAGGACCGGGCGGCGGCAGTCGAGAAGGCGCTGGCCGGGAAACCCCCGGTCACCGTGACTCCGACAGCGGCAGCGGCCCGGCAAGCCCGCTACCAGGCAGCCCTGGGGAACATCTAGACCGTGGCGGAGAACGCCGCCTCGGGTGGCCGCGCCGCGCGCGCGATCCCCGCGGGCCTTCGCAAGGTTCTCCAGGGCCTGCTGATGGGAGCGATCGGCTCGCTCCTCGCGCTGGCCCTCTGGCTGCCGGGCGCGCTGGACCGTTTCGAAGCAGGCACCTGGGACGTGCGCGCGCGGCTCTTCGCGAAGCCCGGGAAAGCGACCGGGAACGTGATCACGATCCTCCTGGACCAGAAGAGCCTCGAGTGGGGCAAGAAAGTGAACAGCCTCTCGTGGCCCTGGCCGCGCGAGATCTATGGGGCGATCTCCGATTTCTGCGTGCGGGCAGGCGCAAAGGCGCTGGTGATCGATGTCTTTTTCACCGAGCCCTCAGTCTATGGAGTTTCTGACGATCAGGCCTTGGGGGCCGCCGCGTCAAAGAACGGCCGGATCGTGGCGGCCATGAACTTCGGTTCAGAGCAGGCTACCGAGAAGTTCTGGCCCGCGGATGACCCTCGTCCGGCCATGAACATTGCCGGCCTCGAAGACTGGGTCCGCGCTGTTCGTCCCAGAAGGCTCTCCTACCCCCTGGCTGAGTTTCCCGTCCCCGAGGTGTTCAGAAGCGCGAACATCCTCGCCAACGCCTATCTCTCCCCGGACGCGGTGGATCGCGTCTATCGGCGAGCGCCCCTCTTCAACATGTTTGACGGCCGGGTGATTCCCTCCGAAGCGCTCGCCACTTACGTGGCTGGGAATCCCGGGGCGCACCAGTTTTCGATCAGGCCCGGCATGCTCACTCTCGACGGAACCAGCATCCCGATCGACGGCGATGGCCGCGCCATCCTGCGCTACCGGGGCCCGTCGACGACTCACAAGGCGTACACCGCCGCGGCGATCGTGCAAGCCGACCTGCAGATCCAGGACGGGCAGGAGCCGGCCGTGCCCCTCGCGCTGTTTCGCGACAAGTACGTGCTTTTCGGGTTCTCGGCGCCCGGTCTCTTCGATCTGAAGCCATCGCCGATGAAGGGCGATTACCCCGGGGTGGAGATCCACGCGACGATGCTGGACAACATCCTGAGCGGCGATTTCATGCGCCCCTGGCCGACAGCCGCGTCGATCCTCGTGCTCCTGCTCCTGTGCATCGGGGCGGCCATGGCTGCCTCGGCCGCTTCAGGGGCCGGAATGACGGCGATCATCTATGTCCTCTTCATTCCCGTGGCGCCCGCGCTCGGTCTTGCTGCCTATGCCCTGGGGTACTGGCTGCAGGTGGTCGCCCTCGAGCTGGGCGTCGTGATCTCCCTGGTCGGATCCAACCTGGCCAGCTACGCGACGGAAGGCCAGCAGAAGCGGTACATCAAGGGCGCCTTCCGTCAGTACCTGAGCCCGACGGTCATCGAAGAGCTCATCGCGCACCCCGAGCGGCTCACCCTCGGGGGAGAACGCCGCGAGCTGACGATCTTTTTCTCCGATGTCCAGGGCTTTACGGGGATCTCCGAGGCGCTCACCCCGGAGGATCTGACCGCGCTCCTCAATGAGTACCTCACCGCGATGGTGGACATCATCCAGGGTGAAGGGGGCACGATCGACAAGTTCGAGGGGGACGCGATCATCGCCTTCTGGAATGCGCCCTTGTCGCAGGCGGACCATGCCGTGCGCGGGGTCCGCGCCGCCCTGAGGTGCCAGGCAAGGCTTGCGGAAATGCGGCCTTCCATCCGGGAGCGGATCGGCAAGAACATGTTCACGCGGGTGGGGATGAACACGGGGCCGGCCGTGGTCGGCAACATGGGTTCCAAGACCCGGTTCGACTATACGATGCTCGGCGACCAGGTGAACCTCTCCGCGCGCCTGGAAGGCATCAACAAGCAGTTCGGCACATACATCATGATTTCCGGTTCAACCGTGGAAAAGATCGCCGGCGCGTTCCCTGCGCGGGAGCTGTCCCGGGTCGCGGTGGTGGGCCGCAAGGAACCGGTCACCGTGTACGAGCCGATGCTTCCCGAGGAGTTCGCCGCGCGCGGGCCAACCCTCGAGATTTTCGACCGGGGCCTGAAGGAGTTCTACGCCGGGCGGTTCGCGGAGGCGGAGCGGATCTTTGAAGGCATAGCCTCGGTTGACCCGCCCGCTGCGTCCTACGCGAAGAAATGCCAGCTTCTCGCCGCAAGCCCCCTTGAAGCGGGCTGGAGCGGCGTGTGGGTGATGACGGAGAAGTAGTTCGAGAGGAAAGTTGCCGTGCTCGCGCTGTTGAAAAAGCACCCTTCCGACGGGAAAGTGCAGAGCCTGGAGCTCCATGGTCCCGCCGGGCGCGCCTCGCCGCCGCCGTTGACGTCGCCTCTATCTGCTTCTCTCGCTGAGTCGTCCCCGCGCCATGGCTGACTACTCGAGGACCCTTGCCCACCTGAAAGGCGCGGCCCTCGGCGTGTTCGGTGCCGGACACCTGGGCCGCGTGATTGCCACGGGTCTTGCCCGCAATGGCTTTCCACCCTCCCGTCTTCTCCTTTGTCACGGCGGTTCGTCTGAGACAGCGGCGCGCCTTGCGGAGGCAGGGCTTTCACAAAGCATCGTGACCTCACGGGAGCTTACCCGGCGTTCCAGAATCGTTCTGTACCTGGTGAGGCCGCAGAATCGAAACGCCATTGAGAATTGCGAGCTGATCGGTGATGCGCTCATTGTCTC
>JBEKTX010000049.1:0-17066 GCA_049515615.1 Spirochaetia bacterium | reverse complement strand
GATCTCCCGCCGTTCCTTGTCCGTATAGATCATCAGTTCGGCCTTCCCCAGAGCGAACACGAGATCGAAGACTTCTCGCATGCGGTCGAAGAAGGGGAGGGAAGTATCCCTGATCAGCACCACGTCCACATCGCTGTGCTCGTCCTCCGTGCCGCTTGCGACCGATCCATAGAGATAGGCCTCTTCGAAAAGGTGGCGATGCAATGCCAGGCAAGATCTGACCTCATTCAAGTCCACCGCAACATTTGACACCCTGCGGCAGCTCCTGTCAACGTTCTGCACTCGGCCCGGTTTTCCCGCGGCCCTGCGGCGCACATACGGCTTGTACCCAATTTCTGGGTACAAGTCATATGCGTGGCGCGTGGCTGCGCCAAGGCTCCGAGTGGGTCCTGGGCGGTCTCCGCGATCCTTGTGTTCTGGGGATTTTCGCGCCATTATAAGGCAACCCGATTTTTCCGGAGGCGACGGGCGAATGACTGTCTCAGCCGACGAAGCACACGAGCGCCCGCCTGCGGAACCGGTCACCGACCTCGACGCCCGCATGGCTCGTCTCTCCCGCCTGGTGGGCACCGACGAGGGCTTTTTTCTGCTGGCCCTCCACTCCTTCGTAGAGAGCTTCATCTGCGATGTGTTCCCGCAAGGCAGGTACAGCGCCAGTTTCCCCGCGCTCCTGTGGGACTTCACGGATTTCCTGAGGGCAAAGGGCCGCGTGACCCAGGAAGACATGAAGGCCATCATCCGCATCTCCAGGGAGCACCCCACCGCCAACAAGGTGCGCCACGGCTTCCAGCAGCTCGGCAGGGAAGAGGCGGCGGCCGCATCGTTCAACTTCCTTGGATTCTGCAGGGCCTGCGGCATCGACCATCCCTTCCTGGATACCCTCAAGTCCAGCCTGAAGATCTGGGACGAGAAGGTCTCCCCCCTGCAGAAGAGCAAGGAGCTGGCAAAGCTCAGGTTCGACCTTTTCGTGGCGCAAAGGGAGAACAGGAAGCTCCTTCAGCAGGCAGCGGAGGCCCGGGAGGCGGAGGCGAGGGCGGCGCAGCTTGACGCCGACCTGAAGCAGCGGGGAGCGGAGCTGGCGCGCGAAAGGGCGCTGGCGGAGGGCAAGGCGGAACGGGTGGACGCGCTGCGCGCGGAGCTCAACTCCCTCAACCAGCAGAAGAAAGCCCTTGCGGAGGAGCTGTCGAAGTTCCGTGACCTGGACTTGTACGTGGAGCATCTGAACAGGTTCACGATCTACACGCGCACGCGCCGTGAGTACGAGCGAAGCCTCATGCGCCTGACCGCCGAGCAGCAGGCGGCCTTGTACGCAATCACGCCCGGCCACGACTTCCTTGTGCGCGGAGGGGCGGGAACGGGAAAGACGATCGTGCTGCTGCACGCTTACGGCAGGGCGCGCAAGGACCTGTTCACGCCCCGCACGGTGCTCCTCACCTACACCAACACACTGGTGAAGTACGACCGCTACCTGGCAGAGCTCCTTAAGGCCTCCGAGGAACCAGGGCTCATCCAGACCGCGGACAGTTTCTTCCTGTCGCGCCTGCGCCTGGTCGACCCGTCGTGGAAGGTGGACTATGACGCCGTTGACACGCTGGCCAGCCGGTGGAACACCACGGGCTTCATGTCCAACGGGGAGCTTGCCACGGAGATGGAGGACTTCCTCTTTGCCAACATGGTAAGCAAGGCTGAATACGTGGAAGAGGTCGTGCCGCGGCGCGGCATGCGCCAGCCGCTCTCCCAGGCCCAGCGCGCACAGGTGTGGGAGATCAGGGAGCTGATCGTCGGGGCGATGGAGGACATGGGCGCCTTCAGCAAGAACTACAGCCGCATCAAGTTAATCGAGGCGATGGGCGAGACGGGCGAAGCGGGTGCGCGGGCAGTGCCATCAGACATCGACCTGGTGTTTGTCGATGAGAGCCAGGACCTGACCGCGGTGGACCTCAAGGCGCTGAAGATGATGTGCAGCCGCGGTGTGATCATGGCAGGCGACGCCGGCCAGGCCATCTACGGCCTGGGCAGCCCGTACAAGCGGGCGGGCATCGACATCTCGGGCCGGACGAAGATCGTTCGCACCGACTTCCGCACCACGTGTCCCATCCACGACCTCGCCGAAAAGTACAGAGAGCTGAGCGGCCCTGGCATCGAAGGGGAGGCCGTCACCACGCATGCCTTCCGCGAGGGGCCGTCACCTGAGCTGTACCGCGCCGGCACGCGCGAGGAGCTTCTCAAGCTCCTGATCGAGAAGGTGAGCCTGTTCATCGACAAGCTCGGGTATGACCCGGAGAACATCACGGTGCTGGCGCCGGGCAAGGCCGAGGTGGCGGCGATCCAGGACAGGTTGACGCGGCGGGGCATCAAGAGCGCCAACATCAGGGACGATTCGTTCTCGTTTTCTGACGAAGGCCTGGTGCGCGTTTCCACCCTGCACTCCAGCAAGGGCCTGGACTTTCCCGTGGTGCTGCTGTACTTGCCTTCGCTTCCCACCGCGGGGGAGTACGATGAGAAATCGGCTGACTCCCTGGCCCGCAACTTGATCTACGTAGCGATGACGCGGGCGATGGACAACCTGAACGTGTTCGTGATGGAGGAGGCGAGGGAGCAGGCGATTGTGGAACTGGTGGGAGCCATGAATGGGATGGGGGCGGGCTGAGCGGTTCTACTTCGCGAGCTGCATCAGCTCCGTGATCCGTGCCAGGTGATGATCGTCATGCTCGGCCGTGAAGAATGCGATGTCGATCAGGCGCATGGGCGTGCCCAGGCGAGGATGGCGCGCGGTGCGTTCCAGCGCCGGCCCGTCCGCCCCTTCCAGGACGGAGACTAGCCGAAGCCTCAGGTAGCGAAAGTGCTTCAGGATATGATCCAACGGAGCGTCGTTGTGGTGGGCATCATCCGTAAGGCGATTGGTCAGATCGGCGACGGCGAGCTCGGTTTCCCCCGCCAGCACCTGCTCCGCACGCCGGATCCAGAGAGGCTCCAGGTCACAGAGGTGGCCGACGTTCTCCTGGATGGACCACTTGTCGTTGAACCTGGCGTGAAGCGCGGCAGCCGGGAGAGCGCCGACGCGTTCTTCTACGCGCGCAGGGCTCCCACGGAGTCTCTCCAGGACGTTCGGCATGCGGGTGATGGGGAGATCGAACGTGAACTTCCGTTCAAACCACGGCTGGGGGCTCATTTGATAGAAGATAGGAGGCGGCTGCATGCCCCGTCAACCGAGGCTTCGCTTGCCCCCGCCGGGAGGCGTCCGCCCTTCATTGAAATACTTCTCGCTCCGATACCGCAGCCACACGCGAAGCACCTGCGGGATCTTCTCTTTTTCAGCTTTCGTCAGGGTGTTGTAGAGCTGGAGTGCCCGCTCTCGCTCCGTTCGGCACGCAGAGTTTTTGTGCACATCCCAGTAGCTGCGCGCCAGCCGTATGCGTCGGCAGACCTCCTTGATGAGGGCCTCACCAAGGAGGCTTTCAGATCCATCGCGTTTCTTCACCATTGCGAACCCCTCACCAGGCTCATCCTCATCTCGCGCGTGAGCCGGGCTCGGCCGACGGCCTGCGCCTGAACGCCTCTCTCAATCTGAGTCGGGCGACCACGGGGCGCTCTGCACTTTGTCATTGGGGCCAGAGACCGTTCGGCTTTCTGCGGCTGCGAGCAGTCCGCCGAGGATCGCCGTCATCCCGAGCTCGAACTCGACCGCGAAGGGGTTGTCCGACGGGGCCTCCTTCATCACGCTGTGCAGGAGGTGAGCGGCGTAGGTCTGCGCCCATCCCATGATGTAGTGGCGGCACACGTCGACAAAGGCGATGGACTCCTGCGGCGTGAATCCCAGGCTGACCATGACGGCAAGCATCCGCTCTGTCGGACGGAGGGATGCGGGGGTGCGCACGGGCCGCGTGGCCACCACGGGAAGCGCGTTGGGGTGGGCGAGCAGCGCATCCCGGTACGACAGGGCCATTTGCCTGAGCTGTTCGATCGGGGCGAGCTTGTGCCCGGAGGCCGGCCCGGGGCCAGGATCCACCTCGGCCATTACCGCTTCCACGATTGCATCGTAGAGTGCTGCCTTGTTCGGCACGTGGTAGTAGATGGCCATGGGATCGACACCGAGCAAGGCGCCCAGGTGCCGCATGGACAGCGCTTCCAGGCCGTCACGGTCTACGATCCGCACTGCGGCCTTCACGATCTTCTCTCTTGTCAACGCGGCGGAGGAATCCCTCATGGGCCTGCCGCGGGTCGGTTTTCTCAACGGGGCTCCTTCCGGCGCCAATATTATATCTACAACGTAGAAATTGTCAACTGATGTTTTCAAGCATACACATACATATACATATCTACACTTGATGTAGAGATTAACTTGCAGTATTCTTTCAGCAGAGGTATTCCATGCGCACCGTGAACGCGCTCGAGATCCGCAATCATCTTGGCGTTCTCCTGGACGAGCTGGAAAGGACTGGCGAGCCCGTGATCGTGAGCAAGGGCCGAAAGCCGCGAGCGGTTCTCATCAGCGTGGAGGATTTCCGGAAGCGGTTTGTCGACCGGCAGACAGAGGAACGCCGCCAGGCTTTGATGGATCGCGTACTGGCTGCACGGGCTGAACGTGTGGGAGGGGCTGACAGCCTCTCCATCCTCCGGGCTTTGAGGGGAGCACTGGGTGAAGTTCGTCATTGATGCCTCCGTTGCTGCGCGGTGGTACATCCTCGGCGAATCGCACGCCAACGCCGATGCGGTTCTGCAGCGGGTGATCGCAGAGCCGGAGCTCTTTGCGGTTCCTGAGCTGTTCTTCTTCGAAGTGATGGCCGTCCTGGGGCGCGTTCACCCCTTCCCGGCCGAAACATATCAGGACGCGTTCCTTCCGGTTGTCGAAGCCGGGGTATTCCGACATCCGATGACCTCGGCTCTTGCCGGGCAATCCTTCAAGTTCCTGGCCGCTGGACTGACCGGCCATGACGCATGCTATGCCGGCCTGGCTGTAGAGCTGGGCGCGAAATGGATTACATTCGACCAGCGCGCCCATGAGCTGATCGCGAAACAAGACGTGTCTGTCTACCTCGGCGCGGGTCTGCCGTCAGACTGGTGAGTCTCCCTCAAGCTGCCGCGACGGGTCCCAGAGGGACAGCTCCGTGAAGTAGTCGCGCAGAAAGCCTCGATCCCTGGCCAGCAACCGATCAGCGTGCTCGAGTGCATGGGCGCCTATAAGGAAATCGGGCAGAATCCTGCCCTCCTGCCTTTTCTTTCGTGCCAGCATCTGCCGGAGCATCTCGCCCGCACGGATCGAGCTGCGCAGCGTGGAGGGCATGAGCTCCAGGCCCCAGTCCCCGAGAAACTCTTCGAAGAGGGCATTGGATTCAAACGCCGGCCGAACCTCGGCAACCACACTCTCACTGACGATCAGCCGACCCTCCCGCGAGGCCTTTCGCAGAGCGGCGAGGCTTGCGGACGCATTGCCCGGGTCCCCGGTCAAAACGTCAAGGATGACGGAGCTGTCCACCGCGGTGATCATCCGCGGACCCGCCGCAGATAGTCGTCCACGGCAAGCCCGCCGGGAAGGGGCCCCTTGCCGAGCCATTTGCCGATGCGGTCATCCTGCTCTTTTTTCACTCCTATCAGCTTGCCTTCTATGGCATCGAAATCCAGGACCGTGCCGGGCCGCAGACCCAGCTTGTCCCGAATTGCCTTCGGGATGGTGACCTGGCCCTTTTCCGAGACCGTTGTCTTCATACCGAGAGAGTATGAATTCCTACCGCGCATGTCAATGCACGACATGACCGCCAGAGAAGCTGCGAATCATGGGCCCAGGGTGACAAAGGCCCCGTACGTCCATCCTTCCCTTCCATCGGCCGTGCGAACCCTGTACCAGTAGTTCGAGGTGGATCCAACAGGGACCCTGGTCGCTGAGCGTGAGAGCACGGTCACCGAGTCTCCCTTTTCAAGCTGGGAGACGATTGCCGCGGTCAACAGGGGTTCATTCCTCACGCGCACCTTGGAGTCGTTGATCACCGCGTTCTGCGAATGAAAGCCAATCGCCTGATCATCAACGAGTCTTTTCAAAAAGAGATCGTGTCCTGTCGTTCCCGCGGCGTACACGCTTCCGTCCGAAGAGACAACGATTTCCTCCAGCCCCGCGAGGTTCGGCGATTCCGCCGTGCCCCGATTCCAGGTGACTGCCTCTTCCTGGCCGTCGGGTGTGAACTTCCGCACGGACGCGGGAGTGGGCGCTCCTGATGGATCCAGGCCTTCTTCCTCCACCGCAAAAACGGCGTCAGTCGGACCGATTGTCAGCCTGCGAATCTCAGCCGCGGACCCCGAGTTCTTCGCGGGCTGCTTGTCCCAGCCCTGCAGAATCTCCTGCCCTTTGGGATCAAACTTTTTGATCCACCAGTCGACCTGAAGCGGTCCGGAGCCGGCATCCCTGGTGACCGATCCCGCGAGGTAGACATTTCCGGAGTTGTCGACAACCAGGGTGCGCGCAAATCCGCGGGAATTAACGCCTGTTCCGACCGTGATCCGCTTGTTCCAGTGCGTCAGGTCCTCCTTGCCGGCCAGGGAGTATTTCCTGGCCCACCAATCGATGCCGCCAGCGGCCAGTCCGCCGAATCCTGATACATAGACCCCTTCCCGGGGATCGACGACCAGGGCGGTCACCTCCTCATCGCCGATGCCGCCCTGGGCGCTGCCAACGGGCTTCATGTGCCATTCCTTCGATGCTTCCGTCCCATCCGGAGCGAATTTCCGGATCCACCAGGCATTTCCGGTGCTCCCGGCCTGGCCCGCCACGTAGAGGTTGCCCTCGCCGTCCACGGCAGCATGCGTCGCCATGTCATCCGTGTAGTCGCCGCCATCGTTGATCAGCTTGTCCCAGCGTGTCGTGTCCTCCAGCCCGGTCCTGTCGAACTTCTTGATCCACCACGAGATTCTCGACCCCATGTGGCCCACGTATCCGGCGTATCCCACGACGTACACGTTTCCCCAGGCATCAAGTGCGATGGAGCTGACGCCGGAGTTGTCCTGCCCGTCGCGGGCCACACCGAAACTCTTGTGCCAGTGCGTGACGTCCTCTGTCCCGTCCGGATTGAACTTTCTTATCCACCAGCCATGAAGCGCGCCCGCGTCCGACATTTCCCTGCTCCAGAGGTTTCCCGCGACAAAGACTGACCCCATCTGGTCCGCGGCAATGGCGCCGAACGTCGCACTCGGGAACTGCTTGTTCCACGCGGAAGCGCTTTCGGATCCCGCCGGTTTGGTGCTGTCTCCCGCCGCTCGCGTGGTCGCAACCGTCGAAGCAGCCACGAAGGTGCGGGCAACGCGGAACCCCTGGAAGTGTGCCCCTTCATCCGGGAGGGTTGCCCTCCGGGAGGCGACCCGAAGCAAGTTGATCTTGGCATCAGTCATCGTGTTGTAGTCCGCGGGTGAAAAGTCCGAGCTGCCCCCGCGGACCATTCGAGCGCGGCCCGAGGTACCTCCATGCGGATCCGTTTGCGGCGTGGTCGGATAGTCCTGCCACAAGTCCCAGCACCACTGCTCCACGAGCCCGGTAATGTCGTACAGCCCCAGGGCGTTCGGGGCTTTCAGTCCCACCGGGTGTTGAGCGTTTACCCCGCCGGAGTTTTCCATAAACCAGGCCACCGCCGCAGGATCGTCCGATCCCGCGTAGATGTGGTACTGGGAAACCCCTTTCTTGCCGCCGCGGGCCGCATACTCCCATTCCGCTTCTGTCGGCAGGCGATATCCGTTTGCCTTCCAGTCCGCCGTCACGTCCTGCGTCCCTTTGGAGGTGTCCACCATGATTGTATAGACCTTCTGCAAGCCTTCCCGCTCGGAGAGCCTGTTGCAGAACTCGACGGCGCTGAACCAGTTTACCCGTGTTGCCGGGAGATTTGCCTGGGCATTGGAATCCCCGGGGATGCCCATGACGTCGCGATAGAGGGCCGCCGTGACATCGTATTTCCCAATGAGGAAACTGGACACCGTCACCTGGTGCTGTGCCTCCATGTCCGTCCTTGCTTCCTCGGAAAGCGGCGAGCCCATCGTGAACGTCCCGCCTTCCACAAGCACCAGAGGGACGCTTGATTCCTGGGCGGAGACCGCCGAAACTGCGGCGCAAAGCAGGAACAGAATAAGGATCAACGGTGCAAACCTGATCGTCTTCATGCCTCCCCAGCAAGAATGCGCCACTTTAAGCGGCGCAAAAGGATGCCCACATTGTTTTAATCGGCGCGAGTCACCCTGTAGATTTTCACCTGCTCATCGATGCCTTTCAGCCGAGTCAGAAGAGGTTCGGCGAGGCTGCCGTTTTTTCGAAGCAATTCCGGCACTCCCGGCGAACAGCATTTTTTCAAGATTATCGTCGTTGACCTTGACCTCCATCTCTGCCTCCCAAGACCTCACCGGATATTCCGAATAATACTTACATTTGGGGGTGTCGCCCACGACGTTGTCACGCACCGACCCTGAGTCCGCGTCCCGGGGGCTCGTTACGATAGACACCAGCGTGGTCTTTCCCGCGCCGTTGGGGCCGATCAGGCCGCACACCTCGCCGGGCGCCGCGTGAAGGTCGACTCCTTCCAGCACCCTTAGCTTTCCGTAGGACTTCTGCAGTCCCTCGATATCGAGCATTCCCATTCCTCCTTATATTCTACTTCGTAGAATATAAATCTACAATGTAGACATATCAAGTAGGATAGAGGGAAGGCCGGCATCCAACGCGATCGCGCCCATCGTGTACGCGTTGACAGGATTGTGGTGGGGAATCGTGAGGCGAATCTGCCCGTTGAACTAGACTGTGACGATCTGCTCAATCACAGAAAGTTTCGACTTTTCTTCTGACTGTGCGTCCAGCCATTCGCGGATTGCTGACTTGATGTTCTCAAGCGCCTCATCAAGGGTAGCGCCCTGAGAATGACAACCCCGAAGTGAAGGGCAACTGACCCAGTACCCTTCTTCCGACTGGATCTGCAGCGTCACTTGTCCAATCTTTTTCCCAATTCTGTCCACTGATAGAGTCCTAACCTGGCTTATCTTTATCCATGCCTTCTTCGATTGAAGAGGCTCAACGAGCTCATAGGTAAGGGGAAATCCGGCTTTTTGTGGTTGACTCGTGATCACCATTGCGATGATTGTGCCCGACCTGTCATTGAAGACATCATGACTCAACACAACAATAGGCCTGGTTCCCGCCTGCTCATGACCTCGAGTCGGATTCAGGTCAGCCCAGTGGATTGACCCTCTTAGTATGCGGGCCATGCAGCTGAGTCCTCGGTGATGCCTTCCTCCGCGAGAGACTTCTCATAGTTCGGGTCCAGCTTCGCAGACTCACGAGCCAGTCTTGACCTATCAAGCCGGTTCAGTTTGTCACGTAATGCTTCTTCAATTGCTTGGCTCCGGTTTGCAAAGGCTTCTTGCTTCACCAGGTGGTCAATCCGAAGCACGATCTTCTCGTCGATTGTAATCGCGATCTTGGCTTTGCCCATTCTCAATCGACTCTCACGACATCCGAGATGTTGACGTACACTCTTGTTTGTGTGAACATTTGTGTAGAGGCGACACATGGCAACGAACCTGGCAATCGATGACGGGCTCATACTCGAAGCGCAGAAGATCGGGGGGCATCGGACAAAGAAGTCCGCTGTCACCGAGGCTCTCAAGGAATATATCCAGCGCCGGAAGCAACTACAGGTGACAGCGCTTTTCGGGAAGGTCGACTATGCGCCTGGCTACGACTACAAGGCGCTCAGACATAGAAAATGAACGTACTTATCGACACCTCCGTCTGGTCCCTTGCATTCAGAAGGTCTCGCGCCTCCTCCCGGAGTGACGCGCAGATGGTGGAAGAGCTCACCGAGTTGATTCAAGAAGGCCGCGCGCTCCTTATTGGGCCGATCAGGCAGGAGTTGCTCTCGGGAATCTCCGATGTCCGGCAGTTCAACACCCTTCGGGACGGGCTCAGGGCGTTCAATGACCCGAGTATCCACGAGCTCGACTATGAACGTGCGGCGGAGTTCTCCAACAGCTGTCGACAGGCGGGAGTGCAGGGATCGCACATTGATTTTCTCATCTGTTCGGTTGCAGCAGGCAATAGTGCCCCGATCCTCAGTACGGACAAGGACTTCGTTCGTTATGCGAACCATCTTCCGATTACTCTCCATGAGGCTCGCACGCGAGGCAGGCAATCGCATCGATGAAAAGAAGGCGGATCACCTCCTCAGGGCGCGGCACAGGTGCTCGCTGGGAGAATAAGGGTAGTAAGTCGTGAAGAATGGCAAGAGGACGGCCGTAGGCCAGCGAAGGTATAGAGGAAGCTGATACTCATTGCAGATCCAGCTCAATCTGTGTCCGGCAAGTCTCACCCGTGATCGAGAGGAATTGGTGCATTCAAGAGCAATCTCTTCTAGGACAAACGGTTAGAAAGAGCAGGCATCTCCTCGATCGCGACCTTTTCTGGCCGCCTTCTGTCTCCCTGACAAACTCTTCCGGGTTGCCATCACGCCTACCCAAGCCATTCTATCTGTTATAAGATATGCGCGATATGATTGCGACCATTAGCCGGGTGACATGTAGATATGTCTTTTGATTTTTTTTCCCTCAAGCTCGACGAAAGTTCGAAAGAGAACGCCGAACGGTTTGGCATGAAGTTCTCTGCTGGAGGCGTGCATCAGAGAAGGACCATGATGCTTGCTGAAATCAGCACACTCATGAATCTTAATGATTCAAAAGGCTTCTCGATAAATGACTACAAATCTGCCGTAATCGAGCGCAACGTTCTAGGCAAGAAGACGGCTACGACTAAGAGGGAAACGTTCAAGCATCTAAAGGAACTCTATCTTCTTTCGGACGCTTTCAAGCTTTTTCATGCATATCGCATTCTCATGCTGATAGATCCAGAATCGGCGCCTCTTCTTTCGCTCCTGGCTGCATGGTCCCGTGACCCATTACTCCGTGCATCAACGGAGGTAATGCTTGATCTCCGGGAAGGTGAGTCACTCCCAAATGGGGGAATGCAATCCTCTCTTCAGCTTGCTTTCCCCGGAACCCAAAGCCAATCAACCGTTCACGCCGCAGCCTCAAGAGTCGCCTCAACCTGGACCCAGTCCGGCCATTTTTCAGGAAAGGTAAGGAAGATCCGCCAGATCGTTAAGCCACGGCCGGCCTCCTTGGCCTTCGCTCTCTATCTGGCACACGTCACGGGGATCGACGGCGAACGGCTCTTCTCTTCGATTTGGTGCAGGCTGCTTGACCTCTCCGCCTCTCCGGCACGGGAGATGGCGGCACGAGCCCACCGCGAAGGGCTTCTAACGCTGAAGGCACTCGGCTCGACCGTCGAGGTATCCTTTCCCATGTTTGACGCCAACCATGGGGGGACTGCATGAGCATGATCGACCGACTCGTGAAGAACTACGAGAGCTTCGTCCAGCTCCCCTGGACGCCGGGCCTTCCCGCCAAGCAGCGCGTGTGGTTCGCCGTGTATCCGCCCTCCGAGGAGCGCCAGGTGCGGACGCTCCTCCCCGAGTTTGAAAGCGCGACCATTTCAGCCGGACACATATGGTACCCCGTGGACATCACATCGGAACCCGCGGCGTGGATTTCCCGTCATGAGTACCGGGAAGGCTTGTTCGCGGAGCCCGCAGCCATGGCGAACATCGAGGAAGAGATGCGCTTGGCCATCGTTTCGGTCATAGCCGGAGCCTGCCAGGCGGAAGGGGTGACGGGCAATTCCGTTGTCGCCGTGCTCGGCGCGGCAAGCCTCTTCGGATTCACGCACGTTTCTGGCGTCATCTCCGGGGTGGAGGACCATGTGAGGGGCAGGCTCCTCGTGTTCTTCCCGGGGTCCTTCGAGCACAACCTCTACAGGTTCATGGACGCCCGGGACGGCTTCAACTACATGGCGGTGCCCATTACCTGCGATGAAAGGATGGCCGGATGATCAACGCGGAGACGTTCAGCAGGGACCCGCGCGGGTATTCGCTCGCGAATGAAGGGGTGTCGAAGGTCGGAGAGATCGGCGGGGACCAGGGCCGTGAACGGACGCTCCGCTTCGAGGCGGAAACGTTTGTCTGCGAAGGTGAATACGCCAGGGGCCTCGAACGGATCATCTCCGCCTATCTCGACGGGCTAAACAAGCCCGAACAGGCCTCCGCCTGGGTGAGCGGATTCTTCGGAAGCGGAAAGTCGCACCTCGTGAAGATGCTGCGCTACCTGTGGGTGGACCACAGGTTCTCCGACGGGGCCTCCATCCGGTCCGTCGCCGCCCTGCCCGCCGGCATCAGGGACCTGCTCACGGAGCTTTCCACCCGGGGCAGGCAATACGGCGGGCTGCGGGCGGCTGCGGGCACGCTCGGCGCCGGGCAGTCGGATGAGGTGAGGCTCGCCTTTCTTCAGATCATCTTCAGGGCGGAGAACCTGCCGGAAAGCTACGCCCCCGCCCGGTTCGTTCTCTGGCTGAAGGAAACCGGCAACCTTGACCGGGTGAGCGACGCCCTGAAGAGCCAGAACCGCGACCCGGCCAAGGAGTTCAGGAACTTCTACGTCTCAACCCCGCTTGCGGAAGCGTTGGTCGCCGTCAATCCCCAGTTGGGCGACGCGCGGCAGGCGCTTGCGGCGCTGCAATCACAGTTCCCGGCAAAGGAGACACCTACAATAGAGAGCATGCTGGACATCGTGCGCCGGATCTACGGACAGGAGGGGGAGCTGCCTTGCACCCTGCTCGTGGTGGATGAGATCCAGCAATTCATCGGGGACAAGGTGCAGCGCGCCATGGACGTCCAGGAGATTGCGGAGAGCTGCTCCAGCCGGTTCGGCAGCCGGCTCCTGTTGGTGGGCACGGGACAGTCCGCGCTTGCGGGCGCCCCGAACCTCGGCAGGCTCCAGGCCCGATTCTCCGTAAAGGTGGCCCTGACCGACGTGGACGTGCAGAAGGTCATCCGCGGCACCATCCTTTCCAAGAAGCCCGAAGCCAGGGCAGGCATCAGGAGCAAGATCGAGGAGTGCCAGGGCGAGGTGAGCAGGGAGCTGCAGAACACGCGCCTGGCATCCGTCCCCGCGGATGAGGCGTGGTACGAATCGGATTACCCTCTGCTCCCCGTTCGCGGCAGGTTCTGGGAACGCGTGCTGCGCAACATCGACAAGAGCAACACGACGGCGCAGCTTCGATCGCAGATGCGGATCGTGTTCGAGGCGGCCAGGGCGTACGCCGAAGCGCCCCTGGGAACCGTGATCCCCGGGGACTTCATCTACGACCAGATCGCGGGAGACCTCCTGAACACGGGCGAGCTGCAGCGGGAATACCACGAGACCATCGTCTCCCTTCGGGACGGGACCCCGGAGGGCGTCCTGAAGTCTCGCATGTGTGCGCTCCTGCCGCTCATTGAAAAGCTGCCCCACACGGGCGCAGCTGACGAGGGGGTTCGGGCCACGCCGGAAACGCTGGCGGATCTCCTGATTGGAGACCTGCAGAGGGACGGACCCCGGCTGCGGCAGGAGGTTCCCCGCCTGCTGAAGGAGCTGGCGGACCAGGGCAAGGTCATGCAGGTTGAGTCGGAGTACCTGCTGCAGACGAGGGATGGCGCGGCATGGAACCATGACTTCAAGACCCGGAAGGACCTCATCAGCCGCGATACCTCGGGGGCGCGGATCGGACCCGCGCGGGAAGAGATGCTGCGCGAGGCCCTTGAGAAAGAGCTGCGCGGCGTGCGGCTGCAGCAGGGAGAGTCGCGGGAAGCTAGGAAGATGGAGCTGGTCATGTCCCAGGCAAGGCCGCCGCAGCCCTCAAGCTCCCTGGTTCTCTGGGGCCGGCACGGCTGGTCTGATGAGGAGCGCAACGTGAAGGAGGAGGCCAGGGCTGCCGGAAACGCAAGCCCCCTGCTTTTCTGCTTCCTTCCCCGAGAGGCGCACGATGAGCTATTGGACGCTCTTGCCTCAAGACTCGCCGCCCAGGAGACGCTCGAGTTCCGCGGCATGCCATCAACGGACGAAGCCAAGAAGGCGATGAATGCCATTGAGACCCAGCTCCAGGCCGCCAAGGGAAAGATCGAGGCATGCGCAAGGCGCATTCTCGATGGAGCAAGGGTATACCTTGGAGGCGGAAACGAAGCAAGCGGGATCCAGTTGGCGGAGAGGGCGGCCTCGGCGGCCGACAGTGCGCTCGCCCGGCTTTTTCCCAACTTCGCGGAAGCTGACAGCGCGCGGTGGCCGCAGGTGCTGGCGGCCGCGCGGGCGGGCAGCCTGGCGGCACTGGAGCATCTTGGCTACCAGGGGGATGCCTTGCAGCACCCCGTAGTGAGGAGGATCCTCGATTTCATCGGGGCGGGCAGGAAAGGGCGGGAGATACGCGAACATTTCAAGGAGGCGCCGTTCGGATGGTCGCAGGATGCCATAGATGCCGCCCTTGTGCTCCTCTGCATCGCGGGCAATCTCCGCGTCATGCTTGGGGGACAGGCCGCCGATGCCAGATCGATTACGCAAACCCAGATCGGCACAGCTGCTTTTGCCACCAACATCCCCCCGCTCGACGTCAACCAGCGGCTGGAGCTGAAGGCTCTATTTCTGAAGCTCGACGTTCCGTCCCCGAACGGGCAGGAATCCGCGGCCGCTGCGAAATTCCTGGTCGCGCTTCTTGGCCTGGCGGATTCCGCCGGCGGCAATCCTCCTCTTCCCGAGAGACCAGGACAGGCGGCAATAGCAGACCTTCAGGGGATGAGCGGCAATGCCCAACTTCTTGCCATCCACCAGCGGAAGGCTGAGATCGGGGGATGGATCAAGGAATGGAAGGCGCGGAAACAGACAATCGATGCCCGTCTGCCCGCATGGAACACGCTGGTCGAGCTCGTGAGGATTGCCAAGGACCTGCCGGATGATCTGCCGGCAAAGGCCGAGGTCTCCGCATCCGTTGATTCGATGCGGTCTTCACGGCAGCTTCTCACCGACCCGGACCCCGTGCCGCAACTGACGCAGAAGCTCGCCGGCGTCCTGCGGTCCGCCTTGACCGCGGTTCACGCGGAGCTGGAGACGGTCTGGACGCATGAGAGCTCAAAGCTCGAGGACGCGCCCGAATGGAAGAAGCTTCCCCCTGCAAAACGCCACGAGATCGCCCAGCGAAACAACCTACTGAAACCGGAGAAGCTGAAGATCGGCAGCAGTGACGAGCTTCTCTCCAGCCTGCGCGAGAGCCCCATCGCCAACAGGCGAAACCTCGTCTATGCCCTTCCCGGCCGGTTCAGCCATACGCTGGAGGAGGCCATCCAGTCCCTAAAGCCGGAAGCCGTTCGCGTTGCCCTTCCTTCGGCCGTGGTTCATTCGGAGAAAGAGCTGGATTTGTGGCTTGGGGAAGTGAGAACCCGGGCGATGGAGCAACTGAAGAAAGGCCCGGCGATCCTTTCATGAAGATCCTTTCCCGCATCGAAAGAAGACGGCTGGAGGACGTCGTCGCTTCAGCCCGAGAAAGCGCCGAGACGGCCGCGCGGAAAGCGCTTCATACCCTTGGCGTGGACGAGGCCGATCCCCCGGCGCATCTCTCCGCCGATGAACGGGTGCTTCGGCGCCGCCTTCAGGCGCAAGCCCGCCAGCTTGGTGACCGCGAGGCGCGGGCCGGGAAGGGGCACTGGAGCATCGAGCAATTGGTGGAGAAGGTGGCCTACGACCGCTTGCACAGGATGCTCTTTGCCCGGTTCCTCGCGGAAAACAACCTCCTCTTCTCCCAGCAGCATGGCGTGCCCGTAAGCCTTCAAGACTGCGAAGAGCTTGCCCCGGAAATGGGGCTGTGCAACGGCTGGGAGGCGGCCGCCGCATTTGCCGCGCAGATGCTTCCCGAAATCTTCCGCGCCGATGACCCCGCGGGCCTGCTCACGCTCCCGCCCGAGGATGAAGGGGCGATGCGCCAGCTTGTCATCCAGGTTCCCGGGGAGGTCTTCCTTGCCGACGACAGCCTGGGGTGGGTGTACCAGTTCTGGCAGACAAGGCGCAAGGATGAGGTGAACGGCTCCGGCCGCAAGATCGGCGCCGACGAGCTTCCCGCCGTCACGCAGCTGTTCACCGAAGACTACATGGTCCTTTTCCTGCTCCACAACACCCTGGGCGCATGGTGGACGGCGCGGCACGGCGGAACGGATCTCACGTTCGACTACCTGAGAACCATGGAGGACGGCACGCCCGCGGCCGGCGGATTCGAAGCCTGGCCCGCCACGGCCCGCGAGCTGAAGGTGCTGGATCCCTGCATGGGCAGCGGGCATTTCCTAGTGTTCGCGCTTCCCCTGCTCGCTGAATTCCGTCAGGCGGAGGAGGGACTCTCCGAGAAAGACGCCTTCGACGCGGTCCTGCGCGACAATCTCTTCGGACTGGAGCTGGATCCTCGCTGCACGCAGCTTGCCGTGTTCAACCTCGCGCTGGCCGCGTGGAAGAGGGGCGGTTATCGTCGATTGCCCCAGATGAACCTGGCCTGCTGCGGGCTTGGCATTCATGCCACCCGTGACGACTGGATGAAACTTGCCAACGGAGACCGGCACCTTGCAGACGGCATGGGACGGCTTCATGACCTTTTCCAGCAGGCGCCTACGTTGGGCAGCCTGATCGATCCTCGCAAGGTGGGAAAAGACGACCTCTTTGTCTCAGGATGGCATGACCTTCAGCCTCTTTTGGCTGCGGCGCTCACCAAGGAGAAGACGCGGTCCGATGACGAGCTTGCCGAGATGGGAGTCACGGCCCAGGGTCTTGCCCGCGCGGCGGAGATTCTTACGGGCCGTTTCAATCTGGTTGCTACCAACGTCCCTTATCTTGGAAGGGGGAAGCAGTCCGACACACTCAAGGACTTCTGCGAAAAGACATACCCCGAGGCGAAAGCGGACCTTGCCACATGCTTCGTAGAGCGGTGTTTGTCATTGTGCGACAAGGGCGGGACCTCCGCCCTTGTGACGCCGCAGAACTGGCTGTTCCTGGGGAGCTACCGCAAGCTGCGAGGCCGATTGCTGGAAGACGTGCAGTGGGATTCAGTGACGAGGCTGGGACCCCATGCCTTTGAGACGATCGGCGGCGAGGTGGTCAATGTTGTCCTTCTCACGCTGGATCAGCAGAAGCCCAAAACAGATCACCAGTTT
>JBEKTX010000048.1:0-17191 GCA_049515615.1 Spirochaetia bacterium | reverse complement strand
GCGCCCTCATAGGGAGGTGAGGGGAAGCGCCCGGCGCGCCCCCGGATCCAAACCAAACACTTGTTTGGATCGGCATGCGGGTGTATCTTTGAAGATGACGGCAGGGTACACATGCAGAAGTTTGAAATGAAACGTGTCTTCCTCATCGTCCTTTGGGGGGGGCTGTCGCTTCCCGTGCTGCACGCACAGGCCTCCCCGCTCCTGGATCTTGCGGGGTCGGGGACCGTTACTCAGATTCAGCAAGCCGTCACGAGCGGAGCCGACGTGAACGCGCGTGACGCGGCGGACAGGACAGTTCTCATGCTCGCGGCGGCATCCAATCCGGACCCGGCAGTCATCTCGATCCTGTTGAAAGCGGGAGCGAAGATCAACGCGCGGGGTCCCAACGGATGGACGGCCTTGATGATGGCTGCGTACGATAACCCGAATCCCGAGGTCGTCGAAACGCTTCTGAAAGCCGGGGCAGACGGCAAAGCTCGGAGCGGTGCCGGGGAAACAGCCTATGACTACTCGCGGGACAACGAGAAAGTAAGGGGAGGCCCGGCGTATTCGGATTTGAGAAAGGCCCAGCGCTGAAACTCCCGTGCAAGCAGCGCCTCAGGGCGTCGTCCTGAGCAAGTCCTCAGCCGGCCCGCTCAGCCGGCGTGTTCCAGCACCTCGAGTGCCTTCTTCATCTGCGGGTCGCCCCCTGCTTTGAGCGCTCCGGGGGACATGCCCTTCAGTGCGGCGGGGGTCACGAGCTCCGCAGCCGCCGGCAGCGTGACAGAAATGTCAGGGAGCACGCCCTTGTGCCAGATGCTGCGGCCGGCAGGAGTCAACCATTCCTTGACCGCAAGCTGAATGGCGGACCCGTCGGAGAGCTGAAAATCACTGAGAACCGTTCCGGTTCCAAACGTCGTCTCCCCGATGACGGACGCGCGCTTCGCGTCCTGGAGGGCTCCGGCAATTATCTCCGCCCCGCTGGCGGTTCCGCCGTCGACGAGCACCACCACGGGAAGGTCCGGGGCCGATCCCCCGGCTCGAACGGCGTCATGGGTGATCGCCCCGCGGGAGTCCCTCTCTAGTAGCACGTCGCCGGCGCGCAGAAACTCGCTGGCAACGGCGATGGCTTCGCCCAGCTCGCCGCCCGGATCGTTCCGCAGGTCGAGGATGGCGCCCCGCATCCCCTGCATCCTGATGTCCCGCAGGGCTGCCTTTACTTCCTTGCCCACGCCTGAATTGAGCTCCGAGATCCGAAGGTCGGCGAAGGGAGTGCCGGGGACGGGGCTCCACGAGACGTTGTCTACCCGTATCCGGGTGCGCTTCAAGGTGACGTCGAAGGTCTTTTGAGCAAGGGGGTCGTTGACGGTCAGGGTCACGGATGTTCCCGTCGGACCAATTATCAGGCCGACAACCTCGGAGATGTCCAACCCGGAAACGCTGTCCCCGTTGACTTTCAGGATCTCCTCTCCGGCACGAAGCCCCGCGGCGCGTGCTGGAGAGTTGTCCAAAGGGGCGACGATGTGCACGCCGCCGTTTTTCGGCTCGATTTCCAGGCCGACGCCGACGTACTCCCCCCGCATGCGCGCGCGCTCCTCGCGGACCATCTGGGGGGTGAGGTAGACGCTGTGCCCCGTATCACCCAGGGCATCGACCATCCCCGAAATGGCCCCGTCGGTCAGGGAATCGGTCTGGAGGGCGGGCCGATCCACGTACTCCCTGTCGATGATGTCCCAGGCCTGGCGGATCAGCGCGAAATCAGGCGGTGAGGCTTCAGGCGTTGGATCCCGGGCCGTCGGGTGCGTGAGCAGCACCCTGTCGATCACCCCCCCTGCGCAAAACGCGGCCACCGCGGCCGCGGCGGGAACCAGGAATCGAAGAATGGTTTTGGGCATGCTTTTTGCTTACTCCACCGATAAGATACCGGGATGTCGCGATGAAGAAAAGCGTTCGGGGCAGGGAAGGTATGCAGATCGCGGGAATTGGGCTACCATGCAAACCGTTGCGAAGTTTGACGAATGAATATCCCCACCGTGTGTCAATCCATCGACAGGATCGGCCGCGCAGGTTGAAGCCCGGAGTGGACACCAGGGCATTCAGACTTGCCGTCCTCCTGGGCCTCATGGCAGCCGGAGGCGTGCTGCCTCAAACCGCGGCGGGGGACTCCCGGATCAGCCGCGAGTTCGCCTTCTCCAGCGCGGAGTTGGAGTCAATGACGCATTCCCTCCCGCAGAGGATCCGGGCCGGCATCCTGGCCTCACCGCAGGACTTCCTGCACCTGGTGGCGGGCGCGCTGGACGAGCCTGCGGACTTCTTCGTCCTCGTTGACAAGAGCCACGCCCTGGGTCCCGATTACGAGCCCGAAGATCTCGTCAACCTCAAAGCCTACCCTCTCACGGTGTCATGGGGCGACCTCCTCCTCCGCAAGGCGATCATGCCGGCGGTGCTCGAATTAGCGAGCGCCGCGAAGAAGAGCGGAATCGCTCTGGCCTTCTCATCGGGGTACAGGTCCTTTGAATACCAGAAGTACGTCTTTGCGAGAGAGGTGAAGATGTACGGGCAGGCGACGGCCGAGAGGGAATCAGCGCGTCCGGGCGCCTCCCAGCATCAGCTCGGCACCGCGATTGATTTCGGGTCCATCACGGACGACTTTGCGCAAACGCCCGCGGGAGAATGGCTTGCCGCGCAAGCCGGGGAGTATGGTTTTTCCCTCTCTTATCCGCCGGGGTACGAAGAGGTCACCGGCTATCGATACGAGAGCTGGCACTATCGCTTTATTACGAAGCCGGGGGCGCTCCTGCAGAAGGCGTTCTTCGGCGATATCCAGCAGTACATGCTGGAGTTTCTCAATGAGAACAGGACCCTGCTGGAATCCAGACGGCAATCAAAATGACTCCCGATTTGTCGCGAGCTGTCTGAAACCCTACATTTGAGTTCCAGGACAATCATCATGGCAGGATTGAAGCAGTTCAACCGTGCGTTCTTCCACGACCTCTGGGGGCTGGTCAAGCCGTACTGGTCCGAGTCCGACGAGCGCTGGGGCGCCCGTGGGCTCATCGTCAGCGTGATCGCCCTGAATCTCCTGATGGTCTACATATCCTATCGCATCACGGAATGGTACAACACGTTCTGGAACGCCCTGCAGCAGTACGATTCCAATGCCGCGTGGCACCAGCTCCTCATCTTCGCGGTTCTCGTCATCCCCTACATCATCGCCGCGGTCTATCAGACCTATCTCGCCCAGATGCTGCAGATCCGCTGGAGGAGATGGCTCACCACCCGCTACCTGGACGCATGGCTGGCCCGCGGAACCTACTACCACATGCAGGTGCTCGGCGACGGCACCGACAACCCCGACCAGCGCATCAGCGAGGACCTTTCGAGCTTCACGTCCCAGACTCTGAATCTCACAATCGGCCTGCTCAGCTCCATCACAACCCTGGCGGCATTCCTTGCCATGCTCTGGGGGCTCTCCAGCCAGGTCGCTCTTCCCTGGCACGGCGCGAAGATCGTGATTCCTGGATACCTGGTGTGGGTGGCCGCGGTCTATGCGGTATTCGGCACGGTCCTCGTCGCCTCCATCGGCCGCCCGCTCATCAAGCTGCAATTCAACCAGGAGCGCTACAACGCCGACTTCCGCTTCAGCCTCGTGCGCCTTCGGGAGAACAGCGAGTCCGTCGCGCTCTACGGAGGGGAGAAGCGTGAGCGGGAGCACTTCATTGCGAGATTTGCCAGCATTTTCGGGAACTTCTGGCAGATCATGCGCCGGACCAGGAGGTTGAACTGGTGGATCTCCGGCTACGGCCAGGCGGCCGTCATTTTTCCGGTGCTGGTGAGCATGCCCGCGTACTTCGCCAAGGCAATCCAGATCGGTGCGATCATGCAGATCTCCAGCGCCTTCGGCCAGGTCCAGGGGGCGCTCTCGTACATCGTCAACAGCTACACGGACCTGGCAGCCTGGCACGCGGTGGTGGACCGATTGCGCTTCTTCCAGGAGGCAATGAACAAGGTAAGGGATGTACGCGAGACCAACTACAAGATCTCACGGCGTGACGGACCATGCCTTCGTGTCAGCAACCTCGACGTGAGCCTGCCCGACGGCCGCATGCTCCTGCGAAACCTCGACCTCGAGCTCCATCCCGGCGGGCGCATGCTGATCATGGGCCCCTCCGGAAGCGGCAAGAGCACGCTCGTGAGGGCGTTGGCCAACATCTGGCCTTTCGGGGAGGGAGTTGTGGAGCTGCCGCAAAATGACGTCGTCCTCTGTCTCCCGCAGAAGCCGTACCTGCCGCTTGGCAGCCTGAGGGATGTGCTCATCTATCCCTTCGGTGATCCTGCCACGGCAGATGCGGAGATACTTGCCGTCATCGATCTGGCGGGCCTGTCCCCGCTCTCCGATCGCCTCGGGGAAACCAGGCTGTGGAGCCAGGTTCTTTCCCTGGGCGAGCAGCAGCGGCTCGCCTTTGCCCGCATCTTTCTTCAGCAGCCCCGCTGGATCCTCATGGATGAAGCAACCTCGGCCCTGGACGAGCCTGCAGAAGCCGTGCTCTATGAGACCCTTATTCGCGAGCTGCCGCAGGCAGGCATCGTCAGTGTCGGCCACCGCTCGAGCCTGCTCGCCTTCCACGAGTCACGGCTGGTCCTGCAGGGAGAGGGGCGCTGGAGCGTTGATGAGATAACAGAAGACTTCGCGCGGGGTGCGCAGACCTGATCCGAACCCGCGCCTCAAACGCTGATTTCTCTTTCGCGGTGGCGAGGATGCTCCTCTGGTCGCGGCCGTCGTGTGAGCTGGCTCTTCAGGAGCGACCCTCCGTAGAGAAGGGCCGAAAAGGAAGCGATATAGAATCCAACGGGAATTCTTTTCAAGGGACCGAAAAAGGCCAGGGCCAGGCTTGCCCAGGTGATTCCCAGGCCCAGGAGCACGGCCGCCAGGAGGGCAAGGCCCGGGCGGCGGGTGAGCTTGTGGGCGGCACCCGCCGGAGCGGAAAGCAGGGCGAAGGCCAGCAGGAAGCCCATGGACTGGATGCTGACGGCGGTCGTGGCGGCCAAAAGCAGGAGGTAGACAAGGTCCAGCAGTCTGATGGGCACCCCCTTGGCCTGGGCGGAGCCTGGATCGATGGAAGCAAAGAGGAGGGGGCGGAAGATCAGGCCAAGCACGACGAGCACCGCCAGGGTCACGATGAGAAGAATGTTGAGGACGTGGCCGGAAATGCTCAGGAGCGAGCCGAAAAGCAGCCCAATGCCGGAACTGGCGTGCGTGGCGCTGGACCTGGCGTACAAGCTGATGAACAGGACCCCGAGGCCGAGGGCGAAGGAGAGAACCATCCCCACCTGCACGTCCCTGCCTTTCAGCCGGTCTCTCAAGACAACAAGTGAAAAGACCGCCAGGAGGCCGAGACCGAACATCCCCACAAAGGGGTTCCATCCCATCAAAACGCTTCCCGTGGCCCCCGCGAAACCGATGTCGGTCAGGGCCTCGCTCGCAAAGGCGAGGGCGCGCAGGACCATGAAATACCCCACCGCGGCGCAGAGAACTGCCGTAAGGCTTCCGCCCAGGAGGGCTTTCTGGAAAATTTCTGAACGGACTATCTCTTCCATGTTTTCCCGCTCTCGAGAATGCGCGCAAGGACATACCCCCCGAAGGACAGGGAGGCGACGAAGAAACTGACGGGCAGGGTTTTCGTGAGAGCGGCCAGCAGGATGCCGGCGACGACGTAGACCTCGCCCAGGAGAATGGCGAAGCCGATGACCGCCCGGGGCCGCCGAAAGAAGGTTCTGGCCGTCGCCGCGGGACCCACCAGGAGGGTGAAAACGAGGAGTGAGCCCGTGACTTGGACCGCCAGTGAAACCGTCAGTGCCGTGAGGACGAGGAAGACCGCGGCCAGGGCACGGATCGGGACGCCCCTGGCCCGGGCCGACTCAGCGGCCGCCGTGGCAAACAGAAGGGGACGGAAAATCCCTGCGAAGCACAGGAGGATGAGCAGGCTGCTGGCCAGCGTCAGCTCCACCTCGGAGGAGCTGATGCCGAGGATGGTGCCGAAGAGGATCCCATAGACGCGTTCGGCGTAGCCGGAGTAAAGAGCGAGGAAGAAGAGTCCGAGACCCAGGCAGAATGTCATGACGATACCGATCCCCAGGTCTCTTTCCCGGACCTCTTTTCCCAGGAAGGCGAAAACGAGGGCGGCCCCGATGGTGAAGGCAAAGAGCCCGAAAGCCGGTGAAATGCCGAGAAGAACTGCGCCCGCCGCCCCTGCAAAACCAATGTTGGGGAAGGCGTGGCCCGCGAAGGTGAGGCCCCTCCCGATGAGGAAATACCCGACTACCGCCGCGCAGACCGCCACGGCGCATGACGCGGCGAGGGCATTCTGAAAGAAGGAGTATCGGAGGAGCCCGAGGAAATCCATTCAGGTTTCCTCTCCGACGACGAATCGCCTGTTGAGGGCGCTGACCACCTCGACTCGGGAGCCGTACAGCCTGCTGAGGACTTCGCTGGTAATCACTTCGTCGGGCCGCCCGACGGCGCTTTGCCCGTTGGCCAGATAAAGGACCTGGTCGATGTGGGGCAGCAGGGGATTCACGTCGTGGGTCACGAGGAGGACCGTGATCTTTCTCGAGCGGCAGACCCGGGCCACCAGCGTGATGACCTCCTGCGCATGAGTGATGTCCAGACTTGCCAGCGGTTCGTCCAGGAGGAGGAGCTGGGGATCGGAGATCAGCGCCTGGGCAAGGAGGAGCCGCTGGCGTTCCCCGCCCGAAAGCTCGTCGAAGGCGGCGCGGGAAAAGGGGAGGGCGTCGACCTCATCCAGTATCTGATCGAGCTTTTCTTCCCGCTTTTTGCTGTGGAATCCGAAGCCCCAGCGGTGCCCGTCCAGGCCGAAGCCGACGATGTCCCGGGCCCTGACGGCGTTCATGCCGTCCAGGTTCAGAAACTGGGGAAGGTAGCCGACCAGCGGATTGCCGGTCCTGGGGTTCCTGCCCAGGACCCGGACTTCCCCCTCAGAGGGGCGCAACAACCCGAGAAGGAGCTTCAAGAGGGTGCTTTTCCCGGCCCCGTTGGGACCGAGCACGGCGACGAATTCCCCCCGATCCAGGCTGAAGTCCATGCCTTGCTGGATCGTTTTCTCCCCAAGTGTGACCGAAACGCGCTCGAGGCTGACGCTCGCTTCGGCGTGAACCGTCATCCCGCTCATGTTTACTAATGATACAGAGTCTTATTGACTTTGGGAAGGGGGATGCGCTATATTGTCTCTAGCGATACGCAGTATCAATACAAGGAGGGGATATGCCTTCAATCCGTCACGTGCGGTTCCTGGCTGTTGTGTTCATGTTGTTCGCCTTTTCAGGCTTTCTTCCGGCCGAGGGCGCATCCGGGAAACCATCGGGTGTCCAGGTGGTGGCGGCTGAGAATATCTATGGCGATCTCTTTCAGCAGATTGGCGGTCTCCACGTCCATGTGCTGAGCATCATTTCCGACCCCAATGTCGATCCCCACGAGTACGAGTCCAACGTCGACGATGCCCGCCAGATCGCCGACGCGGATGTCGTGATCGAAAATGGCGGCGGCTACGACGACTGGATGGACAAGCTCATGGCCGCCACCCGGAACAGCAGGCGAGTCGTGATCAGGACCTTCGACATTGCGCCCAACCACCTCAAGGAAAACGAGCACGTCTGGTACAACCCCGACAATGTGATCGTGATTTCGCAGAAGATCCTGGATACCCTCAAGCAGAAAGACCCGACGGACAGAGCGCAATTCGAGGCCAACTTCGTCGCCCTGAGGGCCGACATCCAGAAGCTGGACGCCCGCCTGAGCGATCTCAAGGCAAAGTTCGACAAGACACCCATCGCGCTGACCGAGACGATATTCCTCTACCAGGCGGAGCTGATCGGGCTGAACGTCCTGACCCCCTGGGCCTTCGAAAAGGCCATTGCGGAGGGCAACGATCCGTCGCCTTCGGATGCCATCCTGGCTGTGAAGCAGCTCACCAGCCGTCAGGCGAAGATCCTCGTGTACAACGTGCAGACCGTGACGCCCATCACCACGAAGCTCCAGGACGAGGCGCACGTGCTCAATATTCCGGTGGTCCCCATTTCCGAGACCATGCCCCCCGGAGCGCACTACCAGTCCTGGATGTCGAAACAGCTCGACGCGCTGGAGGCAGCCCTGACTTCGAAATGAATGCCGCACGGGAGCGAGGTTGGCAATCGGGTGGAACTAGGCTATCATGAGGGACTTCGCGGACGAAATCACATGGACATCGAACAGAAAATCACGACCGCGTTCCGTGAGTTCAGCGAGCGCAGCACCCAGCCGCGCCAGGTGATCGCGCGGAGCCTGATACGGCTGGGGAAATCCGGCGCGGTGTTCTCCGCGGAGGATCTCATCAAGCGGCTTCACAAGTCCAACCCGGGAATCGGGCGCGCCACCGTCTACCGATCAATGGAGAAGCTCGTGGGGTTGAAGGTGTTGGAAAGGATCGACTTTTCCGACGGGACGCATTATTTCCGTCTCTGCAAGAGTGACGGGCACCATCACCACCTGGCATGCACGAATTGCCATCGCGTTCTTGACCTGGATTTCTGCCTCAACAAGGACCAGATCGCCGCGATCGAACGGCAGCAGAGCTTCTCGATCCGGGATCATTCCATCACGCTTTTCGGGTTGTGCAAGGATTGCCAGGCGGAATGATGCCCCCCGCCGATCCATGGAGAGGCGTCCCGCGCGCTACAACTGGGCCAGGAAGAACGTGAGGCCGAACAGGAAGAGGATCCCCGCGCCGCCGATTTCGATGATCCTGCGCAGCATCGAGTCCCGCTCCTCGTGACCGCCTGCCAGCGCCAGGACCGCCCCCCGCTTGGCCAGTATCACCAGGGCGCCGGTCAGGCTGATCGTGATTCCCATCCCCACGGAGATCGAAATCACCGAGAGCACGCTGACGCCCAGCATGTGCAGGGAGAGCGCAAAGAGGATCACCGCGACTGCGCCCGGACAGGGAATGGCGCCTGCGGGCAGAGCGATCCCGAGAAGGCTCCTCATGGTCAGGCCGCCGGTGTCGTCCTCCGCGTGAACGTGGTGGTGATGCGCGGTTCCCCGGATCCTCCCCACGAGCATGAAGGCTCCCAGCACCGAGAGGATCCCGAAGGTGACGAGTTGAATGTAGTGGTCGGCCTGCTCGACGCCGGTGGAGAAAAGACCCCTGATCACGTAATACAGGATGAGCACGACGGCGAGCGCCGCGACTGCGTGCACCACCGCGATGAGGTAGCCGATGATGATGCTGTGCCGGAGCTTTGCGTCGTTGGCGAGAAAGAAGGAGGAAACGATCGTCTTGCCGTGGCCGGGGCCTGCCGCGTGGAACATGCCGTAGACCAGAGAAATGAGCATGACGAAGAGCAGCCCCGCCAGGGACCGGGACCCCTTGAGGGAACGGGTGATGGCGGCGAGGCTTTCATTGAGGGATTTCTGAATGGGAGCCATTGCATTGACAAAGACCGCCGTGGCGCCGGAGGTCGCCATCTGCAGGAATCCCTCAGAGTGCGGCCTGGAATCTCTTGCCGTGAAAGGGTTCGACCCCACCTGGCCGTAACAGGTCATGGCGAACAGGAGGAGGAACAGGGCGAGAACGTCACGCTTCATGAGCTCCCCTTGAATTTGATCACGAGCTGGTCAGGCATGAACTGGCCCGGCCAGAGAGGCTTCACTTTCGTCTTCTCGACGGAAAGATCGCAGGCGACGTCGTCTCCCGCCTGCACGCTCACGTCGTCGAGGTGCAGGAGATCGAATGCCACGTAGTAGCTGTCGTCATACACCGTGACCCGCACGGACTGCTCGGCGGGCTTCACCGGGACCTTCAACGGCACGAAAAAGGCGTACACGAGCTTGCCCTTTTCCACCACGCTGGGCGTGAATCTCTCGATTTTGAAATGGCTGATCTGCTTGTTTCCGATGGCCAGGGCGATGAAGTAGTGGTAGTTCTCGAGGTTGTCGAATGCCCCTTCCTTCACGGCTTTGATCTGTGCCGCGTCGAACTGCCCGGTGTGCCTCGGGTCGTAGTCTTCCAGGATCATGTTTGAGAACATGTCGTCAAAGGTCCATGTGAAGCTGATGCCCTGCAGCATGCCGGCGTCGAAGCTCACGACCATCTTGTTGTTGACGAAGACGTGGGGATGGGCGTACGCCGGCATCACGCTCAGGAAAAAAAGAGCAGCGGCACCGGGAAAGAATCCCTTCATTGCAGGAAGCAGCCCCTCCCCCCGTTCCACATATCGGCTGAATCGTGCGCGGGCCTGATGAAGATCACCGTCCATTCAACGAGCTGCGGAGGCGTCGGTTCCGTCTTCTGCCCAGGAAGACAAGCCATGCCGCCAGGCATCCGGCGAGAACCAGCGTGATCGTGGCGACAACCCGGGTTGTCATGAACACGAGGGAGTGGCTTTTCGGATCCACCCGGAAGCAGATCCGGGCGAGCCGCGCGATGGTCGGGCCGATCCTGCCGGCTTGTGCTTCCATGAGCGAGAGCTTCAGATCCGCGGCCAGGAAGTCCGCGCCGAGCATGTACCGCACGATCTTGCCGGTGGGAGAGAGAATGACGAGGGCGACAGGGTGGTCAAACCCGTTCCCGTTGCGCACGTAGTGGAAGCCCACGGATTCCGCCACCGCGTGAATCTGGTCCTCGTCCCCGGTAAGGAATCTCCATGAGGCGGGCGGAAAGGGCTTCTGGATCGTCTCCAGGCTCCTTTTCTTGGATTGCCGCGCATCTGAAGGAGTCTCTTTTGGATCGATGCTGATGGTCACCACGTTGTAGTCCGTGCCGGGCTCGGCCGCCAGCGGGCCCAGCACGCCCGCCAGCCCGGTCAGGAGGTAGTCACAGACGTTCGGGCACTGGTAGTAGACCAGCGCAAGGATCGTCGGCGCCGTGACGAGCTGGCGCAGGGTGACCTGCTCGCCTTGTTCGCCTCTGAACGCAGTGTCCAGCCGGATCGTCGCTCCGAGCTTCTGGTCGATGCCGATGTCGTTGAACGCGGACGCGGCTGCCTGCGCCCTTGCGTTGATGGGGATCAGGAGGCAGAGTGCGAGAAGAGCAAGCGCCGGAGCCCGTGGAACGATCGTGGATGGCATCAATTCAATTATAGGGCCGAAGCCCCGCAAAGACAATCGAGATGGTTTTCGATAGAATGAGCGCGCATGAACAGCAGGATACTCGTGACCGGACTCCTTCTGACGGCGTGGAGCACCGCCACCAGCGCGTCGCAGGACATCACCCTGGCCGCCGCGGCAAATCTCACCGATGTCCTCTTTCAGATCCAGGATGACGCGCAGAAGGCCGTGGGCGTCCAGATCTTCGTGAACCTCGGATTGTCGGGCACACTTCGGCGGCAGATCGAAGAGGGCGCGCCCGTCGACGTCTTCTTCTCCGCCGCCCATGAGGACATGGAAGCGCTCGCAAAGGAAGGGCTCATCATCCCGGGATCGCGCCGGGATTTCCTCCGTGATTCCCTGGTGATGATCGGCGAGCCCGGGATGAAACCCGCGGCCGGTCCGCAGGAAGTGCGATACCTCTTGAAATCCGCACACGCTATTGCGATATGCAACCCGGATTCCATGCCGGCGGGGCGCTACGCCGTGGAGGCGCTGAAGAAGTACGGCATGTATGACTCTGCGAAGACAAGGCTTGCGCTCGGCGGCTCCTTTCGCGAGGTGCTTCAGCTCGTGCAGAACCGTTCGGTCCCGCTGGGCCTCGTCTTCCTCACCGACGCATTATCCGCCCAGCGTTCCGGCTCCATTGTCCGCATTTTCCGTTTTCCCGCTGAAACCTTCTCGGAGCCCATTGTGTATCCTGTCGCAGTGACGACCGCGTCCAGGAACAAGTCGAAAGCGGAAAAGCTGATCGAGTTCCTCCAGGGTGACGTCGCCCGCGGCGTGTTCGAGAAAGCGGGCTTCGAGGTCCCGTGAGCGTTCTTTCGCCCATCCTCCTTTCCCTGAAGGTCGCCGCCGTCGCCACAACCGTGACATTCATCGTCGGGCTCGGCCTGGCGCGGCTTTTCTCGACGCACCGGGTTCCGCTTCGAAGGCTCTGGGAGGCTCTGCTCCTCCTGCCCCTCGTGTTTCCACCGACGATCACCGGCTATCTCCTCCTCGTGCTGCTCGGGAAAAGGGGGCTCCTGGGCGGAATCCTGGCGCAGCTCGGGCTCTCCGTCGTGTTCACGTGGACGGCTGCAGTCATCGCCTCATTCGTGGTGTCGATCCCACTCATGTACCAGAGCTGCAAGGCGGCTCTCCTGGGAGTGGAGCCGCAGTACGCGCAGGCGGCGCGAACCCTCGGCGTGCGGGAGGGCAGGATCTTCCGGCGGATCACCCTGCCCATTGCCGCGCCGGGAATCCTCAGCGGGACGGCGCTCTCCTTCGCCCGGGCGCTCGGGGAGTTCGGGGCGACGCTGATGGTCGCGGGGAACATCCCCGGCAGGACGCAGACGATTCCCCTCGCGCTGTACAGCGCCGTTGAGGGCGGAAGGAGCGCAGAGGCCAACACCCTCCTGCTCGTGACCGTCGTTCTTTCATTCGGACTCGTTGCCGTGGTGGGGTGGTGCGAGCGGCGCGTGTTCTTTCCCGGGCGGGGCGGCCCGAATGTCGCCAGGAGCGACCGCCGATGATTCTCATCAACTTCGAGAAACAGCTTCCCTCATTTCTTCTGAAGGCGGCCGTGATCATCGAGGGTCGTGAAACAGCCATCCTCTGGGGCCCCTCCGGCGCGGGCAAGACCACGGTTCTGAACTGCATCGCAGGGGTGACGGATCCCGATCGGGGTGAGATCCACGTGGAGGGCCGGACCGTATTCTCCCCGGAGAAAGGGATCAGGCTGCCCCCACAACAGCGGAAGGTCGGGTACGTCTTTCAGAGCTTCGCCCTGTTTCCTCACCTGACAGCGGAGCAGAACGTGGCCTTCGCCATGCCCCGTGAAGAGCGGGGCGCAGCGGCGGCATATCTGGAGCGATTCAGGCTTGCGCCGCTTGCCCACAGGAGGCCGGCGCAGCTTTCCGGAGGTGAGCGGCAGAGACTGGCGCTGGCGCGAGCCCTGGCAATCCGCCCGAAGGTGCTCCTGCTGGACGAGCCTTTCAACGCGCTGGACCGACGCACGAGGGACGAGACCTACCGGGAGTTCCGCGCGCTTCGCGCGACGATCGACATGAGCGTCATCCTTGTGACCCACGATCGATCCGAGGCGGAGCTGCTGGGAACAAGGATCTACGAGATTCGTGACGGCGAGGTGACCGAATGAAGCTGACATCGTATTCCCGGTTCGCAGGGTGCGGCGCAAAGCTCGGGCCCGGCATCCTGGACCAGGCGCTGTGCGGTCTCTCCCAGCGCAAATTCCCCGGGCTTCTCGCCGACTTCAGCCGCAGCGAGGATGCAGGAGTGCTGCGCCTCGATGATGAGCGCGCACTGGTGCACACGGTGGATTTCTTTCCCCCCATCGTGGATGACCCTTTCACCTTCGGCCGGATCGCCGCGGCGAACGCCGTTTCCGACGTCTACGCCATGGGCGGCAGCCCGAGCACGGCGGTCTGCCTGGTGGGATTTCCCGTCGAGACCCTTGAAATGGGCATATTGGTGAAGATGATGGAAGGCGGCCTCTCCGCGCTGGACGATGCCGACTGCCCCCTGGTCGGCGGGCACAGCATCGATGACGCCGAGCCCAAGCTGGGCTACGCGGTCACGGGAATCGTGCATCCGGCAAGGGTCTGGCTGAACAACACGATCACGGGCGGAGAAAGAATCATTCTCACAAAGCCGATCGGGACCGGCCTCATCACGACGGCGGCCAAGGCGGGCGTTGCTTCACCAGAGGCGCTGGCGGCGGCCTGTGAGAGCATGGGCGCCCTCAACCGCAGGGCATGTGAAGTGCTGCGCGATTTCCCGCTCAGCGCGTGCACTGATGTCACGGGCTTCGGACTTCTGGGGCACGCCTGCGAGATGGCAGCCGGCTCACCGTGCAACATCAGGATCGATTGGAGGACAGTGCCTCTCCTTCCGTCCGCCCGCGACTACGCCGTCATGAAGAAAGTCCCGGGCGGCACGAAACGGAACAGGAGTTTCCGGCTGAAGTTCATCACGGGAGAGAGAACCGCGGATGAGGACCTCGTGAACATCCTCTTCGACCCGCAGACATCGGGCGGACTGCTCGCCGCGGTGAAGTCCGGGGAGGCTGAAAGCGCCCTGGCAGCCTTGCGGGCGGCAGGAGTCCCGGCCGCAATCATCGGGGAGACGGTACCGGGCACCGGCCTGATCGAGCTCACCTGAGGACACGCAGGACGCCTCGCTCCCGGCCGATCCAGAGCGCCGCTTCCAGCGCGGCCCTGCCGACCGCCCGTGCCTTGTCAGAGACCACGTTGGCGAAACGCGCATCCCCGCGCGGGTCCACGTCCCCGATCTTCATGCCCTTCCGCACCCGCACCGCGTCACTGATTCTTCCCCGGAGGCATCCGCTGAACGGCGCGATCACCGTCTGGCCCTCCACGCGCATCACCACGTCACCCTCTGCCACCATGTCTCCGATGCGCGCGTGGTGACTCACCCGTCCATCCCGCGGGGCCCTCAACACCCGCTCGGAAGTCCTGCCCCCGATTTCCCCGGGCGTCCCCGTGTCCAGACTGGCGGATCCCTCGCGGATTATCCGCCCCAGCTCGTGGCCGCGATTCGTCTCGATCACCGCATCGACGTCCCGGCCCGCGGTGAATCCCGGGCCGAGGGCGATGACGACAGCGCCGTCCTTCCTGCCGGTTCCCGTGTTGGTCTTGGCCATGACCGCGTCCACGATGACCGCCGCGTCCGCACCCGCCAGGATCGAGGCCCCTGGGTCCACGATCACGGCCACGCTCCCCGCTTTCAGAACCGACGGCCAGCTCTCCATCGTGGCAAGCTCCGCGCGCGCCCCCTCAACCACCTGGCTTCCGGCATAGACGGCTTCCGCGAAGGACACGGTGAGCCTTATCGCGGTTGGCTGCGCGAGCTCTGTCATGATCACCCGGAATCCTGCCGCCCTGAAAGACAGAGCAACACCGGTGGCGAGGTCGCCGGCTCCCTTCACAACGGCCAGAAGCCCGGCGTCAGTCATCGGTTGTGTCGTACAGCTCCCCTTTCTGAAAGGACACCAGCGCGCCCCTGATTCCATATCTGTCCCGGGCCAGCCTCAGAGCCTCGGAGGCCGTCTCCCGTTTCTGCTCGAGATCACCCTGGTTCATGAGAAGCCGGAAGGCCATCCCTGGGAGGACTCCCTTGCAGGATCCTTCCCGGTCCGCGGCGAGGGCCGCGATTTCCCGCGGCTCGAAAAAGCTGCCGGTCTTCCCCACCAGGGCCAGCGCCTTCTGGGAGCAGTAGCAGTGTTCCTCGTCTATCGGCTCGTCGAATGCGCCCGCGCCCATGAGCGCAAAGACCGTTGAAGTGTTGGCGGGAATGACCGGCTCCCGGTTTTGGGGCGCTTTCATGGGGCGCTTCCTGGATCCGTCTCCTTCCACCAGCAGCACCGCCTCCGCCCTGACGGACACGTCTTCTATCAGGCGCGGGTCGAGGCCCCTGTATTTTCCCTGGTCGTGAAGAATGCCCCCGACGAGCAGCCGCATCCGAGCTTCGCCCCCCAGGGCGCGCGCCATGTCCCCGGGCCCGTGGACCATGGAAACCGAGAAGCCCTCGAACTCAGCCATGCCCACCTTTGTGGTCGTCGTCAGCATTGCTTTCACGCCGCTCTCAGTCATGACGGCAGCGATCCGCTTCATGGCCGTTGTCTTTCCTCCGGCTCCGACGAACGTGTAGACAGCGCCCGGCAGGAACCACTGGGAAATCGCGTCTCTGAACCGCTGGGCGGGCGTCGACATGGGCAGAGTATAGCCGCATAATCTGCGGCAAAGAAGGTTGGATGGCGCTTTTCGCGGTCTGCGTCCTGATCGCCGCCCTCTCCGGTGCCGCCTGGTTCGGAATCATCCTGCTGATCGATCCGCACCGCAGGGAGAAGGGCAGCGCGACGAGCCTGTTCATTTCGCTGGTGTTCGGATTCGCGAGCATTCCGCTCGTCATCTTCTTGTACGCGATCGCTCCGGATCTCAGCTCCGGCGTGCGTAATCCCGGGGGACAGTTGTTCATCTACGAAATGCTGGTCGTCGGGCCCGTGGAGGAGTTCGCGAAGTTCTTCATCTTCTTTCTCATCATGCTGAGGCAGAAGCCCGTCCAGGAGCCGTTGGACGGAATGCTCCATGCCGCGGCGGTGGCACTGGCTTTTTCCCTCGCGGAGAACGTGAAGTACGGTTTGATCTACGGCGCGGATCTGACGGCCGTGCGTGCCTTTCTCTCCACGCCGGCGCATTTGACTTTTGCATGCGTCTGGGGCTTTGCGTATTCGGTGATGATCCATGCAAATCCACGGCGGCGGCCGCGGGACTACGTGGTTCTTTTCTTCTCGATATATCCCGCGGCGCTTCTTCATGGCCTGTCGAATTTCCTGCCCAGGCAGATCGGCGATTGGGCGTTCCTGGTCGATGGCGCCGAGCTCCTGGCCACGTTCAGCCTCTTGCTGTGGCTTCAGCGCAAGTCTCCATTTCGCCCTTTTCGACTTGGGGAAGCCGCCCAGGCGGTCCAGCGCATCGACATGAGCCTCGCTTCCAACGGAAACAGCTTTCCCCTTCACCTTCGCGCCGCGCTGGCCCGTGCCGCCCTCGGGGACTACGGCCGTGCGCAAGGCCATATCGACCGATGTCTGAAGCTGCGCAAAGGAGATGCATTCACGATCGCCCTCTCCGGGGTCATCATGGTGCTGCAGGGTGAGACGGCCAGGGGCGAAGAGGCGCTGCGGTTTTCCTATACGGCCCTCACGACGAAGCAGAAACTCACCCTGGTACGGCTGTCGCGGCATGTCGCCCGCGCTCATCGGACGGACAATGCCTACAACGAGTTCCTGCTCAGCATGTGGATGAAAAATCCGGGTGACCTGACCTGAAAAGCCTGAAGTCATCCTGCCATCCCCACCAGAGGCAGCACGGGCGCTTTTTGCGGCACACCACCGTTCACATTGTCGAAAACGCCAAAAGCGCAAGCGATCTGCGCTTTTTGCGTTTTTCCGATCCGGACGTATTTCCGCCTGGTAGGTTTCAAAGGTGAAAAAAGCGGGTTCCTGACCCATGATTGGACCCAAACGGTTTACCCAACACGTTCGGCCAGTCA
>JBEKTX010000047.1:0-20293 GCA_049515615.1 Spirochaetia bacterium | reverse complement strand
GCCTTGGACGACCACGTCGCCGAGATGGATGCTGATACGGACAAGGATTTCCTCGTCGGGGCCGGCGTCTTTGTTGAAACGGGCGAACTGCCCCTGCGCGTCCACGGCGGCTTCCACGGCATTCACCGCGCTGCTGAAATCCACCAGGTAGGCATCGCCGATGTTCTTCACCAGGACGCCCTGATGTCTTTGGATGGCGCCGTCCATGATGTCGTTGTGCGTCTGAAGCAGGCGCATCCCGAGGCTCTCACTGGCGTTCATCCTTTTCGTGAAATCCTTGATGTCGGTGAACATGATGGCGGCGAGCTTGCGTGTCGGAGGCATTCGGGTTGCTTGTCGACAAATGTAACGGCACGGGAGATGGAAGGCAACAAACGTCGCTTCGAGGCCCCGGCCGCTTCGCGCGCCCGGCCTCAGGATGGTTCCTGATCAGGCAGCGCGGCCCCTTGTTCCGAGATCACTCCGGCGATAAACTTGCTCTGATCTCGGGCATGGTCGGGCTCCGATGGAAACTTATTGAGGGGGTCTCCGTCACGTGCGCACGATGTGGCCGTTCTTTCTTGTTGTCCTCTTGACCTGCATTCCCGCGCATGCTCAGAGCGATTATCCTCGAGCGCTCTCCTCCAAGCTGCTTGAAGATTTCGAAAACCAAACGGGCTGGATCGCAGAGTCTCCGAGCCCCAGCGAAGAAATCCGGCTGCACGCTGCACTTCGAAAGGGAAGGCCTGCGGCACTTTCGGACGCCGAGGCTGGACTCGTGGAGCAGAAACTGCTGAAACCCGATTCCCAATCCTCAGTGCTCGGAGTGAAGCTTGAGTTTCTCGACGTATACCCCTTCGAGGTGCGCATACGGCCCCCCCGGCCAATACCCATCGGCCCGCGCGTGTGGACTATCAGCTTCTGGGTCTATGCCAACAACATTGCCCATGCTCTCTATCTGCGATGTGATACCGAGGATGGCAGGCCCCTTGCCGAACTTTTTGTCGGCACGCTGAACTTCATCGGGTGGAAGAGATTGACCGTGGCTGTGCCGGATTTTCTCAGGGGGATCGATCTCGCCTTCGACGGGTTCAGGATACTTTGCGACCCCATGGACCTTTACTCTGGCGTGCTCTATTACTATTTCGACGTCATCTCCGCTGACGTGGTGGAGGCCCCAGGGTGAAAGCGTCCTTGTGCGTGATCGCAGTCGCCTTGCTGGCCTGCCCCTCATTGTTCAGTCAGGGAGCGACCTCTGAATCTCTTCTCACTGAAGAAATTGTGGACCCGATTGAGACGAACACATTTCCGCTTTGGATTGCCGGTTCTCCCAATACCCGGTTGGCGCTGCTTCCAGCCCCCGCGGCGACGCTCTCAGCGGAAAACAAGAAGTGTATGACCATTTCCGTTACGGGGTCCGAAGACAGGCCGGTGAAAGCACTCGTTCTTCGCAAGAAGCCGGTCCGGCTTGCAGGTATTGTCAAAATCATCTCTTTCTGGATCGGGGCAATCGACGGGGGAAAGGTGGACACGAGAATCGTGTTCGCCGACATTCACGGGATCGAATACAAGCTGTTTGTCGGGAGCGCGGATCGGCCGGAATGGAATAGGTACTCGCTCGCGGTTGACCCCATGCTGCCCCAGTCTGACTATTACCTGCCGGTCGGTTTCGGCGGTTCTTTTCTGGGGTTCGAATTCACCATTACCGGAAAAGGGAACGTTTCGTTCGGCATCGATTCGGTGGCGGCCATTGCGTACAGCCCCGCTCCTGATCAGGATGCCATGCAGGATGGATGGTAGCGGAAGGTGAGGACATTTTATTTCCCTTTGATTCTGCTCCTGCTGCTCAACATTCCGCTTCCGCTCATCGGCGGGGAGCTCACTCGAGCAGAACAGGACTCAGTTGCCGCATGCCTGCCGGCAGCGGAGACCGCAATTCTCCGCGGATTCGAGAGCGAAAACCATGTCTTGAAGCACGCGGCGATCCGGATGATGAGGTACCTGCCGGAAAGGGTCGCCTATGACAAGGTTCTCGCCCTCTTTCAGAATTTCAAGATCCCGGTAACGACCCCCGGGTTTTATTTGCTCCGTGATGCAGCCCTGGAAACTCTCTGCTCGCTGAACCGGGAGCGGACTCTTTCCCTGCTCGTCTCCCAGGGGGATACGGCATTCCAGATCATCGACCCGTACACCCTGTTCTCGAAAATTGGCTTCGAGGCGATCCCTGCTTTTGACAACCTCTTCCTCTATTCTACCTATTACGAACGTGTGCCTGGAAACAGCGTGTTCCGCCCGCTGCTTCTTGCTCAGTTCTATCTGAAGACAAAGGACCCCAAGTATGGCGCGCTGTTGAGATTTCATGACTACGAGGCCGATCTTGCACCGGAGGATTTCCGTTTTCTGTATGGCTATTTTCTCGAGAGGAAATTGCCCATCCGAAAGCTCGTCTATACGATCCAGGACCGGGGAGGGGTCCTGCCTTTGCATCTCGTCGTCGGAAGGTCGTACACTCTCGATGAGCTGCTCTTCCAGGCGCTCCTGTACAGGCTCGGTTTGAGTGCCGTGGTGTACAACAACACACAAGAAAGCGAATCGAGAGGGAACGTTGTCGACGAGGAGGCGCGGCGGCGCTTCAATATCCCCGCGGAGCAGGACGCCGTATTCCCGGATACCAGCAGGCTGCCGTTCTTTCCTTCGTTCATCATGAATGACGCCGTGGCTCATTTTTATGCGGGTGTTCCCGAGGAAAATCACCTGGCCGCGTTCAAGGAGAGTCTCGGTCGGTTCCCGCAGCCGATACGGTATCGATACGTGCGGATCATATGCGCATCCCCGCAAAATGACAGGCGGCAGGAGCTCCTGCAGTGGCTGCTTGATTCTGAGGACCCCGCCATGAAAAGAATGGCGGCGGCGGCGTTCCAGGGAATCAAGACGAGCGCAGCCTTGGATTCTTTCATCGCCATGCTCGAAAAGGAAAAGGATCCGGTTTTCAGGTCCTCTCTCATCGAGATTATCGGCGAAGGAGGAGATCAGAAGCGGGTGGCGACCCTGTGCAGATATCTCGACCCTGCCACGGACCCCCTCATGCGCATCACCGCCGCGGGGCAGGTTCTCCGCACCTGGGGACGCGGGCGATGAGAAGAGGAATCGTATTCGGGGCGGTGGCCGCGCTGATTCTCACCTTTGTGGAGCCGATTGCCGCGCAAGAGCCGCGGATATTCGTGGACTTTCGTGCTTCTTCCCTGGAGGAATGGGAAATCGTTTCCGACGGGTACTCCGCAAGCGACACTATTCCCAGCTTAAAAGCGCTGGAACTGGACACAAACGAGAAATATCTTGGACTATTTCTATCATTTCCGACGAATACGACGCCAGCCTATTACTTCCTCAGGGCGAAAAAGGAATGGAAGAATGTGGATATGCGTGTCGTCCACTCGATCAGACTCACCCTGTTCGGCATTCAGGCCCTCTGCAGCCTGGGGGTCGTCATCGAGGACGGAAAAAAGAATCTCTTTGAGATACCGATGGGTGATATCGATTTCTATGGCGGGCGGACGATAGAGTCCATTGTTTCTATACCCCTCGATGGGCTTCTTGTAAAAGGGATCACAATATATCCGTCGCAGTCGAGCACCGACCAGGGTTCCGACATCGCAATTTATCTGAAAGATCTCGAGATTCGCGGCGGGAAAGGGGCTGGGGAAAAACCGTGAAGCGCTTGATCGTCCCCTTGGTTCTCTTCTGCGCTCTGCTGCCCGGAGCATTTGCTCTCGAACAGGTGCTCATTGATTTTTCCGCGCTGACAACGGACGTGGTGCTGGACGGGAAAGAACTGAATGGCCGAACCCTGATTTCCAAGACCTCCGTGAAACAGATCGGTCCCGATATTCCGGGCAAAGCACGATTCATTTCCCTGGCTCTGAAAGACTGGCGCATCGTGTTTCAGCCGTCGAACACGGCCGCGGATGCCAGCTCATATGTGCGGGAAACACGAGTCGAAAGGGAGGGCTTTCTCCGCAGTGGAGCTGCCGTGGATCCAAAAGGCGTTCCCGTGATGGAAGCTGTCATAGATTTCTCACACGCCCCAAGCGGCACGGCCGCCGCGGTGATCTCACCTCCGTTCGAAATCCCCGCATTTCAGGACAAGCTTGAAGAGAAGAACGGCCAGGGAAACATGTATGACGAGTACGGCGTCGTCAAGAATACCGGCGCATGGAAGCGGATTGCAATCGTCCTCTCGGCGGACACGGGCGGCAGTGACCTGGGGATTGTTCTGGCGAACGAACAGGGACAGGAAACGCTCTATCTGTTCGGTCGCCAACATGGCAAGGACTGGTTTGAGAGGGATGAGTCCAACCCTTTCTACATCGAAGAAGTCAGGGCCCGAGAATTGAGAAAGGAATCATTATTGCCGCCGAGCATCCCCTATCTGCGGCTGGCAGGTTTGGTCGTATTCAGACCTCCGGACAAACCAAACGAAAGAGTGTCGATAAGAATCAAAGAGATACGGCTCGATTTCGACGAGGCATACTTGGGAGATGCCACAAAACATCGCCAAATCTGGGACGCCGCGGTTGGCGGTGCCGGAGCGCGCTGAAAAGCAGCGACGTCAGCTCGGCGACAAGCTCGAACTGACGTCGTTTCGTTTGTGCTGCAGTGCGTGCCTCAGACTATTTCAGTATGGTCTTGTAGGTGCTCCACAGGTCTTTGGCGTTCTGAGCGGGGAAGTGGACCAGGTGGCAATTCAGGCAGATGCTGTTGCCGATAGCCCCGGCCAGGTTGGCAACGGCGGCCGGATCAGGCTGACTGGCTGACAGGGCCTCCCCCATCTGGTCCAGCAAGGCCGTGCTCTCGGCGTCCACGTAGTACTTGCGCGGTATCTCGTTGCCGGCGCGGTCAACGTGACATTGCCTGCAGCCCTCGGTGGCCATCGCATTGAACTGGCTGCGGAAGTCCTGAAAGTGCTGACGGGATCTGTCCAGCTGGCCCTGCTGCAGATCGACCAGCGCACCTTCGTATCCCCCCGACATGGCCGTCATGAAGTCCGGGAGCGCCAACTGCTGTCCACTAACGGGATCGGTCACCTTGATGTCATCGTAACTTCTCCAGTGGTATTTCTGCTGGACCTTGATCTGGTAGAGCAAATGGCAATCGCTGCAGACCTGTCCCATTTTGCCCATAGCGGGACCGATCTGGGCCGGATTGCCGCTGTCAATTGCCTTTCCGAGCGCTGTCACCGGGCCCTGGGGGAAACGGATAGTCCATTCCGGAACCATTTTGGACATCTTGGCGTACTGGCTCTTGAACGCCTGAAAGCTGGCCTTGACGTTCGGCATGTCCTGGTCTTGAAGGTTGACCCCGACCCCCTCGAACGGGCCTGCAAGGTTGAACATCTCGAGGAGCCAGACTGGAGCCGGAGCTTTTGGCGGGAAGTACTGGTCCAGCGACGCAGGTGGCGGGCCGGCAATTACTTTCAGAGTTTTCAAATTCGCCTGGGTGTACCCGAGAGCAGTGACGAGAAGGAACGGCACCGCAAGTCCCACCACACGGTGCAGAAAAAACCGCTCGTGCATAATGGTCCTCCCTTGAGCCGCACAATTCATCAGCGACGCCCTGTCGCCGACAAAGACCGACAGCGCACTCAACTCCTTTCCATGCGCAGGATTATGATTTCCGCAGGGTGAATCCGGCCCCTTGGCATTTCTCGATCCGCTGGACAGGTAGGGTAAGACTGCATTGTGAAAGCATTACCATAGCTTACTGAATTTGTCAACATTATTATCGAATATGCTTCGACACGAGCCCGTGGTGGTCGCGGTCGCCGTCGACGGAACAGTCGGATCTATTCGCCGTCCCGTTCGAGGAAAACGACCGAGGAACCTGTGGCCAGGTCCCAGATTCGAAGGCTCGCGTCTCGCGAGCTGGAGACCAGGAAACGGCCGTCCGGGGTGAACCGGAGATGCTCGACGGCGTTCGTATGCCCCGACAGTACCCGAACCAGCTCGCCCGACTTGTCCCACACGCGGATCGTGTTGTTGATCGACCCCGAAGCAATCCTCCTTCCGTCCGCACTGATCGCGGCGGCAGTCACTGTGCCGGCATAAAACGTTCGCAGGAGACGACCCTGGAGGTCGTAGAGCTTCAGGGTGTTTTCATACGTCTGCCTCGACGGGTCATCCTGGCCGAACACGGCGATCGTCCCGTCGGCAGGGCACCAGGCGAAGCCCGTGAGGAAGGCGAATGGCTGGAACGAGGCGACGAGCCGGCCAGAGTCAAGGTCGAGGACATTCAGGCTCTCCTGAGAATCGCTGAGCACCGCCAACGAGAGATCCGGCGAGAACGCGAGGTCTTCGGAGGTGAGGTATGCGCCCGCTAGTGCGAGCGTTTTTGCAATGCTCCCGTCCGGGTTCCTGATCTCGAGGGCGCTTCCCGCAGCCGACAGGGTTCTGTTGCCAGGGAGGAAGCGGCGGGCGGGAACTTTCTTCACGAAATCGCCCCGCAGGTTCCAGAGCGTCGTTTCCTCCTTGGTGGTGTGTGCCAGGAATTCGCCATCCGGCGTGAACTCAAGGATGCAATCCGAAGAGAGCGGCTTGTCGAACGCCGAGAGCAAGTGTCCGCCGCGGTCCCAGAGCACGATCCGCTCCCGGTCCACCGTCCGCACGAGCGCCGCAATCATGTGCCCGTCCGGATGGAGGGCCAACCGGGATTGGACGAAATACGCCAAGGGGATCCTGTTGACGAGCGATCCGTCGAGCCGGAAAAGGCGAATGCTCTTCGAGGTGGCGATCAGGACCTCTTTCCCGTCCTTCGAAAAGGCCGCCTGGGGCGGGTAGGGATCGTCGAGAGGGATTTCCAACAGGACCGTGCCTCCGCTGACGTCGATGAGCTGCGCCGTTCCGGTCTCACCGTGCGTGACGATCCCGACAGCCAGGAGCCCCTTTGTCGTATGGTCGATCCGGATGATCATGGCGCCCGCCGGATCGAGAGTTTTGACGGGGCTTCCGTCCCTGGCGCTGGTGATGCGGAAGACCTTCTTCCCTCCGCTGTTCGCGGGTCCAAACCAGTAACGGCCGTCACCGCTGGCGCCGGATACCTCGGCCTGAACGCTTCCGGTCACCTCGAGATCGGAGGCGCGGAAGAAAGTGATCGCATTCGCTGCAAAGGCGGAAACAACGCCATCAGGGTGAACCGCGAGCGCCTCGCCCATGAAGGGCTGGCTGAGATACCTCTGGGCGACGAACACTCCGCTCGCGGTCCACGCCCGGAGGAACAAGGGAGTTTCGTCCCGGTCAGTTCCTATGGCGTATATCCTCCGCCCATCGGGCGAAAAGGCCGCGCTCATGGCCCTGTCTGTAAAGCCCCCAATGACAGTCTGCGGGGTCCCGTCGACAGGGAGAATCCTGACCGTGCCGTCCTGCGACGCGGCGAGCACGGATCCCCCGTCGGGCGCAAAGGCGACGGAGGTGATGGCCCCCTCGAATCCGCTGAAGCCCCGGACCAGTCGGCAGCGGGAGTCCCAGAGCTTGACGGTCCTGTCCGCCGATCCCGTGGCGAAGAATGCCCCGTCCGAGGACCAGGCCATCGTCGTGACCTCCATCACGTGGCCCGCCTGGACGGTCAGGATAGGTCGATCGGCGTCTCCGTGAATCGATAAAACTATCAGCAGGAACAGTCCGGCCGCCATGGCGGCAATGACCGAGGAACGGGAGGGGACACCCATCACTTCTTCCCCCTCAAGAAACTCGCGAGGAGTCCTGGCTGCCGGAGGGAGCTGGCCTCCTTCTCCGGCGCTGGCGAAAGCCCGCGGCAGAGCCCGACATACTGTTCGCCGCCCGGCGAACTGTCATATCGAAGGGTTTCATCTCGGACGACCCAGTCCCCGGAATCGAACTGGGTCAGGAGAATTGCGGAGCCGGTCCTCAGGCGGTATAGCGCGATCCGGTTCCAGAGGGCGACCGCAAGGATTTCATTGTCCTTTGAGAGGTTGGCGGAGAAAATGCCAGACGTCGTTTTCATGGAGACCTCGTACACGACCTCACCCGAGTCGACCCTGTAGATCCGGATTCGGTCGGCTCCCAAGCCCCACATATCCGCGCCGATGACCGCGGCCAGGAGGCTTCCGTCCGGGCTGAAGGAATAGGAGGAAACCTTCCCGTCCTCCGGGCGGAGAACGATTTCCCGGGTCATCCTTCCGTCCAGGCCGGCGAGAACGATCCTGTCCGGCCCGGACTGGTAGACGATGCCCCGGCCGTCAGGCCTGAATTTCGGCCGATACCCTCCCGCAATCCGCATGAGCTCAGGGCCCCCGGATTCCCAGATCACGATCCCAGTCTCGGAGGTTCCGGCAATGAAAAGGCCATCTGAGCTCATGTCGGGCTCGAACGTGTCCAAGAGGCCGTCCTGGCGGAATATCCGGACCAGCTCGCCGTCTCCGGTCCAGAGCATGAAGCCCACGCTCTTCCTCGATTTCGACCGTTCGCCAGTCAGCACCTTCGTTCCGTCCGCGGAGACAACCACGCGCTTCAGGCTGTAGGTGAAGGGGACCTTGAAGCCTCTGAAGGTCCCGTCCAGGCCCCACAGTTGGAGCTCGCCGGTGATGAACGGGTCCTTCCCCCACAATCCGGCTCCGAAGATGACGCCCCGCCCCGTCGCGGCCGCGAGAAGATTTCGAGGACTGTCGCCTTGCTGGAAGCGCCGAAGCTCGCCCGTTTCCATGTCCCAGATCCCGACCTCGCACCCGGCTTCGAATCCCATGAACGATTTCGTGTGGGCGGCGAGAAGCCCGCGGCCATCCGTCATGAACGATGCGGCGACCGGGTAGTAGGACCTGTTTCTGAACGTCGAAACGGTTTTCGATGTCTTCAAGTCGACCAGATCTATCAAAAACCCGATCCCGGCAGCGAGGTAGAGGTTGTTCGGGAAAAAACTCGCCGCGGAGACATTGTAGGTTGCGCCCTCAATCCGCGCAATCGATTTGCCGGTGTCCGCGTCAAACACGGCTGCGGTGTCCGCTGCCAGCACCGCGATGCGGGTTCCGTCGGGGCTGAAACAGAAATCGCTGATTCCTTCTCGAAGGGCCTGGAGCAAGAGCCCGGCCTTCCCGGCAGCCCGAAAGACAGTGATCGTCCGCTTGCCATCCGAGGCGGCGACCCGCCCCCCCCTGCCGAGCCGGACCGACTCGAAGGCCCGCTTCTTCGAAAACGAGGTCTTCTCCACGCCCGAGCCGGCGTCGACGATGCGGACCTCATCGGTGGAGACGCGGAACACGGCAAGCTTCCCCTCCGGATCCACGGCGACCCATTGACCCTTCGCCGCGGGCGGTATCAGGACCGCCGCGGGTGCGAGAGTTTCCGCATCGAGGAGCTGCGCGGAGCCGTCGGTTTTCTCCACAAGCACGCGCGAACCCCCCGGGGCGAGGACTACTGACTTGATCGTCCCGGCTTCTTTGTCCAGGGACTTCAGGATCTTTCCCGACAGGTCCCGGAGCTCGACGGCCTTTCCGTTCTCCAATACCAGGCTGCGGCCGGAAGCGGAAAGCGCGAGAGCGGAAGCTTCCGCCGCGAACGATCCGACGACCTTGCCGCTCCGGGTCTGCCATATCACCAGGCGCCTGGCGAAATCGTGGCTGACGAGCAGTTCGCCATCTGGAGTGAAGCAGATCTGAAAGACCGATTCCGCGTGGCCGACCTGGTCCTCCCACCGGAGAGGATCGGAAGCCAGGGGATCCTCAAGACGCTTGAGGCCGGAGAAGTCCAGGCTCTGCGCGGAGAGGAGGAGGCAGTGGGAGAGGAGCATGAGCGCGATGACTCCGAGACGATGCAATGGGTTCATAAGTCGGCTTCTCGATCCCATCGTAGCGTTGTGGAGTGGTTCGATGCAAGAAGCAGAGGAGTAGCAGGCTGCCCGTTTGCCTTCGAACTGACCGCTGTCGTACCTTAGCATCTCTTCAGTGAAGGCCGGTAACTTTTCGCCGTTCATTCCCGGCGGCTTGCTCCCGGTCGGCACCGCCGCGGCCCTGATCTTCTGGTCCTACCTTGGCTATGAGAACGTGTCCAACGTCGCCGAGGAGTTCAAGGATCCGAAGCGGGACTTTCACCGGAGCGTCCTGCTCAGCGTCGTGCTCATCGGGCTCCTCTACCTGTCCGTGGCCTTTGTCACCGTGGGAACGCGCGCCTATGAGGCGGGAGGAAGCGTCGCTCCTTTCGCCGCGATTTTCTCCAACGTGCTGGGCGTCTACGGAGCCGCTGGAACCGCCATGCTCGCTGTCGTGATCATCGCCGGGACGGTCAATGCCTACACGGCGGGCATGTCGCGGGTGGTGCTGGCCGTTGCCAGGGACGGAGCTCTCCCCGGGGTGTTCGCCCGTGTGAGCAGGTCAACCGGGGGCGCCGGCGGGAAGCCTCACGCTGCTCACGGGCCTGTCTCTTGCGATGTTGTTCGTCTACTACGTCTTCGACGTGGACCTGCAGACCGCCCTTCTCATTCCCAGCGGAGCCGCTGTCCTGATCTACGTGATCGGTTCCGCCGCAGGGATAAAGCTCCTCAAAGTCCCTGGAGCGAAAAAGTTGCTGCCATGGATATCCCTCGTGATTTCGATCGCCGTGCTGCCGTTTGTGGGACCGCTGGCCCTTGCGGGGCTGCTTACCGCAGGGGCTGCCCTCGTGTACAGCCTGATGGCCCGGCGTGCCAGAGCGTAGAACCGGACTGCGCCCGATCCTGCGTGGTCGAGACGTGGGTGGTGAACGAGCTGGGCGCAAGCGCCAGCTGCCAGCCGCCCGTGGAGTACTCGCGAACACGCTCAGATGTACATCTGGGCGTGTTTGACGTTTCTTCCACTTCAGACGGCGCTCTATAGCGCAGGAGGAATCTCATGATTGAGGCGGTAACTACGGTCGAAGCGCGGAACCGGTTCTCGAGGCTGATCAATCGTGTGGCGTTTGGCGGGGAGCGGCTCGTGATCACTCGCCGCGACATAAAACTCGCTGCCCTCATTCCGTTCAACGAACTGGAACATTTGATGCAACTGGAGGCGAACAAGGATGCGCTTCCCGGGGGAGTGTAAACGCTTTCCGCGGCCGTCCCTAGGGGGCGGAGGAGTCGAACCTCCGACAGGCCTGAGCGGAAGATCGTGACCTGTTAGGGCCGTTGTGACCTCCCTCACCTTCCCCCTGCAAGATAGAATATCGCGATTTCAAGGCCCGCCTGTCCCCGTCCGACATTAAAAGGGACGGAGAAAACGGCAAGTGTCTGAAACAGCGCTCGAACCAATCACCTATGAGTATACACGCGATACGCAAATCCTGAAGCTCCTTGGCGAGCTGAAGGAAGTGTTCGAAAACCATTTCGACCGCACATGGTTTTCCCTCATCATCGACGGGATGCCGATCGATTTCCGCACCGTCCGCGACATCCGGGAGGTTGTCTGCCTCACCTCCGTGTACCCCGGGGAGGAATGGCAGATCTACCAGGGTGTCCTGGAGCTGGAAACATTCTGCCGTACGGTGAAGCGTTTCATTCTTCCCGTCCTGAAGGAGAGGCTGGGGATCTCCTGGCTCTTCCCGAAAAGGCGCGTGCGGGACACGCAGCAGTACATCATTCGAAAGTTCGTCGCCTTCACGTTCCCGTATAACCTGGAGCGCCTTCGCCGGCTCACGCAGACACTGAAAAGCTCCCTCCTCCTCCACTATCCCTTCCTGCGGTAAGGTGGTACATTCGGACAGATGGGAGACACGGCTGTCCGCAATAGGCGTGCTCCCCGTCCTGCGGACCCGCCGGCTTTGGATCTCAAGAGCGCACATGCACTTGCGCGGCGCCTGATCGACGGCCTGGCGTCCGTCATCCGGGGAAAAGACCTCGTCCTGGAGCAACTCGTGACCGGCATCCTCGCCGGCGGGCATGTGCTGATCGAAGACGTGCCGGGCCTGGGGAAGACGACCCTGGCAAAGACCGTGGCGAGACTCGTCTCACGTTCACGGAAAGGCGACCCGGTCATTTTCCGCCGCATTCAGTTCACCCCCGACTTGCTGCCCTACGACATCACGGGCGTCGACGTTTTCGACCCGGGCACGCGCAGCTTTGTGTTCACGCCGGGCCCGGTGTTCGCGAACGTGCTCCTCGCCGATGAGATCAACCGCACGACTCCCAAAGTACAGTCCGCCCTCCTGGAAGTGATGGCCGAGGGCCAGGTGACAGTGGGCAACACCACCTACACGATGGACCCGTTTTTCTTCGTCATCGCCACCCAGAACCCCGTGGAGATGGAGGGAGTGTATCCGCTTCCTCTCGCACAGATCGACCGTTTCCTCATGAGGCTGCGCATCGGCTACCCTGACACCGAAGCGGAAGTGGGGATCGTGCGGGACGACCCGTCCTCCCGGGTGATGCCCACTGTTCGTCCCGTGTGCGGCAAGCAGGAGATCCTGGGCGCCCGCGCCCGCGTGGAGTCCGTTTTTTGCGACGAGAAGCTGCTGCGCGCTGCGGTGGGAATATCTACCGCCACCAGGATTCACCCCGGCGTTGCCCTCGGCGCCTCCCCGCGAGGGAGCCTCATGCTCGTCCAGGCGGCCCGCGCGTTCGCCCTGGTCAGGGGCCGTGAATACGTCATCGACCAGGACCTCATCGACCTTGCGCCGCTGGTCATCGCCCATCGCCTGAGGCTGAAAGACTCGCGCACGGATTCCGGGGCCCTGGTGCGGGAGATCGTCATGTCCGAGCTCTCACGCCTCTCCTATTGAAGGGAGGGCTTCCGTTGCGCCTCCCCGCCGCCGCCTTCGCGCGGATCTTGCGGCTGTTGTTCCCGCTCACGGTCCGGGGGCTGGTGATCCTGTTGCTCGCGGCCTGTCTGCTCACAACCGGAATCGTCCGAGCGGACCTGGCGGGACTCTTCTGGGGATCCAGTTTCATCCTTTTCATCCTGTACGCTCTCGTGGCCGGTCACCTCTTCCTCTTTTCCGTCCGCCGGCGACGCACTCCGGACAGCATCAGGTTCCATCTGCCTACCGGTGGCCTGCTCCCCGGGGACGAGAACGAAGCGGTCGTTGGTGCCCGTCTGCCCAGGTCATTCCCCCCCGGATTCTCCGTGCATCTCTTCCTGCCGCTCTCCTGGCACGAAAGGCGCCTTGACGGCATTCACCTCCGCATGCCTCATGGCCCGAGCCAGACCGGGTTGACATTCCGAGCGTCCTATCGAGGCGTGTACGAAGGCACCGGCGCCGTGCTGGAGGCCCACGACCTCCTTGGATTGACGGCCCATCGTCTGGCGATTCCCCGCCGTGACAGGTTGACCGTGTATCCCGCGCTGCGCCCCGTGCGGGAGCTCCTGGGGCTGGTCGAGCAGACTGATGAGGCGGCGGTGGATTCTCGGCGCAGGCGCCGCAGCGAGGAGCTCCTGGAGGCGCGCAAGTACTATCCGGGCGACGACGTGCGGAGGCTGAACTGGAAGGTCTTTGCGCACATGGATGAGCTGTTCCTCCGCATCGGGGAGGAAGTGCCACCCCCGGAATCGAGGATTCTGTTTGTGCTGGATACGACCTCGAACCCCCTGGTTCCGCGCGCCATATCCTCCGACTACCTGGACGAGCTGGTGCAAGCCTGCGCCTCCGTCATGGCGCATCTCGTGGGGCGTGGGCTGGAGGTGACCTTCTCCCATCCCGGCGCGCGTGACTGCCGATCCTACGGCGAAGGCTCCCGGGGCGCGCTGCTCGCGGCCCTGGCGGAAGCGTGGTGGACGACCGAGGAATGGTCCCCCGAGCTCCCTGCCAGGGCCCTCCAGGCGGTGATTTTCTCTTCTCCAGGGTCCCCCGGCCTTCCACGGATCATGTCCACGGTGAAGGCGCGTGGCTGGAGTGCGGGCCTTTTCCTCCAGGACCTGGCACCGCCGGTTCCCGGTGCCGGGCGCCGGGTGCGAGACCTCATCCTCCTCCCCCGTGAAAACCCCTCGGCCCGGCGGCCCGCGATCCTGCGAAAACGGGAGCGTTCGACCTTTTCCGAGGCTCTGACGAACGACCTGGAGTACTATCGCGGCACGGCGCAAAAGGTGGGTCATGCAGCAGAGATCTGAGAGATCGAGGCAGCTCGCGCTCTTTGTCCTGCGCAATCTCGTTCTCTACTTCCTCCTTGTGAACTCCTTTCTCCAGCTCCGCGAGCAGTTGGACCCGTTCTTTCAAACCGCCTCGTTCCTGGTCGCGGTCCTGGCGGCCCTGGCGATGGAGAAATCGAGGCTGCGCACGCTGCCCGCGCTTGCCCTGGCCGCGGCATTTCCCGTGCTTTTGCGCGTGCTCTTTTTCCTGGTCTTCCGGACCCAGCGCGCCATCCTGTCCGCCCCGGCAACAGATTTTCTTTTCTTCTATTTTGACAAGGATTTTTTCCCCGCGCTTGTCGCCTATGCCATTGCGTGGCTCTTCAATTTCCTCGCCCTGCGGATGAAGCCGTTCCTGTTCATCGAGGCAGGCCTCAACGGGTTCCTCCTCGTGCTGGTCTTCTGGACGCAGGCCGGCTACAAGCTCACCCTCTACCCTCACCCCTCCTACTTCGCCTGGGCGCTCGCACTGTTCATTGTGGCGGAGTTTTTCGTGCTGCTCCTGGCCGGACGCCGCGTCCAACGTGTCGACGCGAGGGCGGTCGCCAGCTTCTCCTGGGTGCTGGTCCCGCTCCTCCTCGTCTTCCTTCTCTTTCTCCTGAACAAGTATGGCGAGAGCTCCGTGATGGCCGGCGGCGGCCTGATGAAGCCGACGATGTTCCGATTCGACTTCGCCCCCTATGTGCGCCTGGAGAGCGAGATCCGCACCTCCGACCAGGCGGTTCTCCTTTTCCGAACCGAGGGACAGGCGAACAGGTACCTCCTGCGCCGGTTCGTGCTCTCCGGCTATGCGGCAAACCAGGGTTTCTTCATGCAGAAGGAGGCGGGGATCGACGAGTATCCGTCGGTCGTTCCAGATGCGGCGGAAACATTCCCCGATCCCGGGTACCGCGAGCGCCAGCAGGTGAGCCAGGAGTACTACTTCCTCACCCTGGATCCCTCGTCCCTGATCTCGTTGAACTATCCCCTTCGCGTGGCGCCTCTTCGGAACTGGAAGTCCTCCTCATTCCTCCGGGTCTACAGGGTCGATTCCCGGGTAATGCGCTCCCTTGCCGGGCCCCGCCGCCTGACCGCCCAGCCCCCGATGCGGTCCGAGGATCTTCAGCTCTATACCCGGACGGGCGGAGACGATCAGATCCACGATCTGGCCCTTCAGGTGACGAAGGAGCAAAGCGGCTATTTCGCGAAAGTCGCGGCCATCGAGAAGTACTTGAAGACTAACTATCTCTACTCTCTGAAGCCGGGCATAGCGGAGGACGGGAACCAGCTGCGCCATTTTCTCTTCGTCTCCAAGAAAGGCTACTGCTCGTACTTTGCCTTCGCCATGGCCCTGATGGCCCGCAGCCTCGGGATCCCCGCGCGGGTCGCGGTGGGCTTCTATGTCGACCCGCAGTCGGAAGTGCTCAATTTCTACGAGGTGAGGGCGTTCCAGGCCCACGCATGGGTTGAGGTGTACTTCGGATCCCTTGGATGGGTGGAGTTTGATCCGACCTCCGATGTCCTTGCCCCCGGCGAGGATTTTTCGCCGTTTCCCGCGCCGGACAAGGACCGCATGGCCCGCCTTATCGCGGAGATCGTGAAGAACCAGACCGATCAGGAAGAGCAGGCGCCAAAAGTGCCGACTGTTGCGGCCTCCGCATCGCTCCTGGGCAGAGAGATCGCGAGGATCGCCCTGCTGGTCGCGCGACTCTGGTACGTTGTGCTGCCCGGCCTGTACCTCCTGCTCCTCGTCTGCACGAAGCTCCTCCCGCTCGTCCCCGGCCTGCTCTCCCGTGACGCGCGCCGGCGGGCCAGAGCCGACTACACCCTCTGCCTCGTGCGGTGTGCCGGCGTGGGAAGGTCACGAAGAACAGCGGAGTCGGCCCTCGAGCACGCGGCGAGACTTGCCCGTGAGAGCAGCATCGCGCTGGCTCCCGTGGTTGATTTCTACCTGAAGTCGGCATTCGGAGAACGCTTCGAATGGGAGGACCTCGACGCGGCGCAGCCCGCCCTTGAACAGTTCGCCTCCACGTTCCGCAGGAATGTCGCGTGGCCGCTGCGGATTCTCGGGATGATGAATCCGCTTGGCGCTTTCCACCGGAGGACCTGAGTGAGGGACGGACCGGTCCGCATCGCGCCGAAGGCGCGGATTCCCGGCATCGTGCTGCTCGCCGCGATCCTCCTCGCCTCGTCTGCGCCCTCCTTTCTGCCGGCACAGGCTGCCGGAGGTGAGACACTGGAAAACCTCACCTCCCGGGCCCAGGATGCGATCACGCACAATGCGTACGAATCCGCGGTGAAGCTCCTCACTGAAGCGAAGAACCGTTTCCCGGGGTCCCCCCGGGCCAGCCTTGCGCTGGGCGACCTGTACTACGACAAGGAGCTGTACACGCTCGCCCTTGGGGAGTACCGCGAGGCCGAGAAGAAGGGCGCGACCGACTTTGCCACCCTTACCCAGATCTCCCGCTGCTTCGGGAAGCTCAACCAGGAAAAGAGCTCCATCGGCTATCTCAACCGCATCCTCCAGCAATATCCCGACAGCACGGACACGATGGACGACCTGGGCTGGATGTATTTCAAGACCCACCAGCTGGACAAGGGGGAGAAGGTACTGCTGAAGGGCATCGCCAAGGTCGGCCTGCAGCGAAGCCTCACGATGACGCTCGGCACCATCTATTCCGGCATGAACCGCTACGAGAAATCCCGCGAGTACTACCAGAAGTCCGTGGACGACGCCCTGCGCGTCAATGACCGGAACTTCGCCTCGATCGCCTACTACAATCTCTCCCTCCTGGAGCACAACTTTTTCCACTTCAATTCCGCGCTGCGCTTCACCGATGAGTCGATCGCCATGGAAGACCGCCCTTCGGGACATCTCGCCCGTGGTGAGCTGTTCCAGTCCCGGATGGACTTCGGCTCCGCCCAGCAGGAATACCAGTATGCCTATGCCAAGGACACGACGCCGCTGTCCAAGGTGAACCTCGCCATCCTCTTCCAGAAATTCGGCCGCCTCGAGCTCTCCCGACGTTACGCCGAAGAAGTCCTTGGTTCGAAGGACTACGCCTGGCTGGTGTACTACGGCACCGACCTCACGCGGCACCTCAAGGATATCCACGAGCTCCTGGGCATCGTCTATGCGGGGCTCGCCGTGCACGAGATCTCACGGCCGACAACCGGGATCATCGACAGGCTCTCGGCGCTGGCCGCATCGGTGCGTGACCGGGTCCTCTCCTGGTACCACGACCAGAGATTCCACGCGTACTCGCTCCAGGTGCTCGACGAAGGCTCGTACGAAGACGCCTGGTGGGAATACTACAAGGGCAATGAGTCCTACCCCGATGTGGCCCTGAAGTACCTCGGCCTGGCCCGCGAGCTGGAGACTGCCCGCACTCCGCACGCCGCGCCCTACTACACCCTCGAAGAAGGGAGGCTGACGCGCTCAGCCGCGCTGCTCGAACAAAGCCTTGCCGGTTTCGATCCCTTCTGGGAGAAGGAGCCCGCCGCCGAAGCCCTTGCCGCCCTGGTCCCGCTCCTCAAGGGCGCCTCAGTGCAAGGGCGCCGTCGCGATGCCATTTCGCAGCTCTACCAGATCAACCCCGGGGCGCTTCCCCAGGCGGGCATCGGCCTGCCCCTCGCTGTCTCTTTCCAGGGCACCGGCTGGAAAGGCCGTGAAAAAGCGCTGGTGCTGCGCTTCCTGCGCCGCGCCGGTTCGGAATGCACGGAAGGAAGGCGGGAAGGATTTCCCTACGTGCTGCGCCTTCTCAGGGCGGGCGACACATCAATCCACTGGACGGTTCTGGATGCATCTGGTACCGTTGTGAGGGAGGGCAAGCCCGCGCTGGCCGGGGGTGTCCGGCAGCGCTCCGCAGCCCTCGTTCACGCCGTCCTTGAAGAGCTGTATTCCGTTCACTAAACTATAAGTTGAGGGGAATGAAGGAGTCCCGGTGCCCAAGCTCGTCCTGAAGGTGTCGCAAAATGTGCCGGTCCTTCCCGCGGCGGTCCGCAAGGAGAAAGGTCTGGCCGTGAAGCGCGTGAAGACCTTCACCCGCTCCACGAATGGCGACGACCTCGTCGCATGGTTTCTGGATCCCGAGTTCATCTCTTCCCACGTCGATGAGATGAATGCCGCCGCTCCGGCCCCCGGTTCCCTCCTCCTCTGGAACCCGCGCGGCAGCTCCCTGTTCGCGGACACCGTCCCCGCCGATCTTGTGTTCGATGAGGTGCTCTCCTTCAAGAATCCCGCCTGGTTCCTCAGGACCCTTCGCAACCTCTTCCGCCGCCTCTCCCTCGAGCGGGAGCTGGCCCAGAAGGACGCACTCCTCCAGGCTCGGGAGACGGAGAACTCAGAGCTCCTGCAGGTGGGAATCGCGCTTTCCGCGGAGAGAGACAACAACAAGCTCCTCGATTACATCCTGAAGCAGGTCCGGCACATCGCGCGCGCGGATGCGGGGACGCTGTACCTTCTGAAGAAGGACGAGGTGAGCGGCGAGCAGAAGCTCCAGTTCAAGATCACCCAGAACGACTCCAACCCCCAGGACTATTCGGAGTACTTCATGCCGTTGTCCAAGAAGACGGTTTCCGGATACGTCGCGAGCACCGGCACGGTGCTCAACCTCGAAGACGCGTACGAGATCCCGGCAGACAAGGAGTACGGATTCAACGCCAGCTACGACAAGTCCACCGGCTACCGCTCCAAAAGCATGCTCACCGTGCCGATGCAGGATCACAAGGGCGAAATCCTCGGGGTGATCCAGCTCATCAACTGCAAGGTGGACAGGGTGTGCCGGCTCAAGACCCCCGAAGATGTGGAAGCGTGCGTCATTCCCTTCAGCAAGGACATCGAGCCGATGGTGCTCTCCCTTGCCTCACAGGCCGCCGTTTCGCTGGAGAACAACCTCCTCTACCAGGAAATAGAGACGCTTTTCGAGGGATTCGTGAAGGCATCGGTGCAGGCCATAGAATCCCGGGATCCCACCACCTCAGGACATTCCAACCGGGTGGCCGTCTATACGGTGAGCCTTGCGAAGGTGGTGGACAGGGTGGGCGACGGCGCGTACGCGGGGACGCACTTCACCGCAGAGCACCTCAAGGAGATCCGCTACGCCAGTCTCCTGCATGACTTCGGCAAGGTCGGCGTGCGCGAGCACGTGCTGGTGAAGGCGAAGAAGCTCTACCCCGACAAGATGGACCTCGTGAAGCTGCGCTTCGACTACATCCGCAAAGCCATGCTCTATGCGTTCCTGAAGGAGCGTTTCGAAACGCTTCTCAACGGAGGGAAAGACGGGTACCTGAAGGCAAAGGAAGACTTCGACCGCAGGGAATCCGAGTATCTTGCGGAAATCGAGAAGTTCCTCCAGAACATCGTCACGGCCAACGAGCCATCGGTGCTCGCCGAAGCGCCGGCCCGGATTCTCGACGAGATCCACGGCAAGACCTTCGAAGAGCCGGGGCACGAACCCGTACCCTTTCTCAACGACGACGAGTACATCAAGCTCAGCATCAAGAAGGGCAGCCTGGACGAGTCGGAGCGCAAGGAGATCGAGAGCCACGTCACCCATACGTTCCTGTTCCTCAGGACGATCCCGTGGACCAAGGAGATGCGCAACATCCCCACGATAGCCTATGGCCACCACGAGAAGCTGGACGGCGATGGTTATCCGCGCGGCATCCACTCTCCCGAGATCCCCGTGCAGACGCGCATGATGACGGTGTCCGACATCTACGACGCGCTCACGGCGAGCGACCGCCCCTACAAGCGGGCCGTGCCCGCGCAGAAGGCGCTGGACATCCTCAACGCCGAGGTCAAGGAAAGGAAGCTGGACCCGGACCTCGTGAAGATCTTCATCGAGGCAAAGATCTGGGAAAAGAAGGCGGACGAGACGCCGCCACCGGGGAAATAGGGTCAGAGCGCGGCTCGCCTCCCCTCAACCCGATCTGGGTCGTCTGTGATGACATATTAGAGATTTTTGAGTTCACGCACCTTCTGGAATAACCATTTGGCAAGAGCAACCGGCCCTTTTCGGCCGCCTGACGGTCGTCGAATGGAATTGCAAAACAAATTGCTGGACTCAAAGTTGAGTAAATTAGTAATATATAAGTCTATTGTGCAAGAACTGGTTGTTTTATACGTATTTCTGCCGATCGACAGGCAGCGAACGGCAGGCCGTTAGCCGCCGTACTAGCTTGGCGCCAACTGGGGTTCCTGAGGGACATTCACCCGAAGGCAAGCCACACTATTTGTGTTTTTCAGTTCCGAAT
>JBEKTX010000046.1:0-17638 GCA_049515615.1 Spirochaetia bacterium | reverse complement strand
CGGCTGCGACGATTCGCAGGGCACCCCCCACCGTCCAACACCGCTCGCCGAGCCCCATTCGCAGCATCGCACGCCCGAACTCCGCCCTGCCCGGCACGCCCGACGGATAAGCCTTCCTACTATCGGTTGCGATCAGCGGCACGCGCCGGGCAATCGAAGCAGGGTGTGCCATGTTTCAGATACCTCCTCGCATGCGGTCACCAAGTCTTCGGCCGTGAGCCCGCCTATCGATCCAGCCCGATGCTGATCTCGGTGCCGTCGCGCTCAATGGTGAAGATTGCGCTGTGTCCCGCGCCCGCGTTCAGGGCCTGGTAGTATTCCATCATGTTGCGGACCGACTTGCCGTTGACGGCGGTAATGACGTCGCCTGGCTTCAGTCCCGCAATCGATGCGGGGGAGTTCTGATCCGGAACGTAGCCGACCACGACGCCATTGGTGCCGCGCGGGATATCAACCTGCTGGCGCACCTGGTCGTTGATGTCGATGGCCGTCATGCCCGGCCACAGGTTCTTTGCCTGGGCAACCTGGTCCTTGTCGTCACGAACCGCGATCTTCACAGGAACGGTTGCGTTCTCACCGTAGCGCACCACGGAGAAGGCGTACGTTTTTCCCGCCCTGAGGCCTCCCACCACCTGTGTCAGTTTCGCGGCGTTGGCGATCACCGTGGCGTCCACGCGGGTGACGTAGTCGCCGGGGAGGAGCCCTGCCCGATCCGCGGGAGAACCCTTGAAGGTCTCCATGACGAATGCGCCTTTCATGCCCTCGAGCTTCATATCGGCGGCAAACCCGGGATACGTGTCATTGTCCTGAATGTCCGCGATCTGGGCTCCGAGCCACCCGTAATCCACCTTGCCCCTTGCAATGAAATCCTGGATGGGCCGGAGGGCGTTGTTGATGGGGATTGCGAAGCCCAGCCCGATGTTGCCACCGGTGGGCGCCGCGATCCACGTGTTCATTCCGATGACCTCTCCCTTGATGTTCACGAGCGCCCCGCCCGAGTTCCCCTGGTTGATGGCCGCATCCGTCTGGATGTAATCGGTGTAGCTTGCGACATCTTCCTGGGGACCGTGCCGTCCCAGCGCGCTCACGATTCCCATGGTCACCGTGGATTCGTAGCCGAACGGGTTTCCGATCGCGAGCACGATATCTCCCACCTGGGCGCTGTCTGAGTCTCCCAGGTCCGCGACCGGGATCGATTCCCTGGTGTCAAAAGAAACGAGAGGGACGTCCTTGCGCGGGTCGGTGCTGACGGTGCGCGCCTTGAACACCCGCTGATCGTTCAACTTGACGCTGATGTCGGTCGCGTCCTTGACGACGTGATTGTTCGTGAGGACGTAGTAGCGGTTGCCCGCATGCTGCACGATGATGCCCGAACCGAGCCCTGAACGGCGGAACGTCCTGCTCCCGTTCCTGCTTCCCGGCGACTGTTCAAACGGGAAGGGGAAATCGAACGGAAAGCTGAACTGAGGGACCTGCGGGGTGATCGTCTGGGTCACATCGATCTCGACGACTGATGGAAGCACCTTCTGCGTCACCGCTCGGAAAGACGCCTGGAGCGGCTCCAACATCGTCGGGGGGGCCGCGGGCTGCGGAGCCGCACCCACATGTCCGGTCTGCGCCCCGGCTGTCGACTTCACCTGCGGGAAGCCAAAGACAGGTGCGAGGAAAAATAATGCGGTTCCCAGTGCCGCAACGGCCGCGCCGGTCGCAAGAAGATACACCGTTCGTTTCATTGCCATCAACCCCTGCTGATAAAATAGTCCCGAGAGATTGAGGGCCTGTTATGAATTGTTTAAGTTTTCTTAAGGTAATGAGAAGGGCGCGACAATACAGAAGACGGGAGTTGACGAAAAAAGAGACAGCGCAGAGAATCCGGTCCGACGAGGGAAGGTGGAGGCATGAAAGCGATCATTGTCAGAGAGTACGGAGATCCAGAAGTGCTGAAGATCGACGATGTGCCCAATCCAGAGCCGGGCCCCGGGCAGGTCCTGGTCCACATAGTCGCGGCAGGCGTCAACCCCGCTGATACCTATGCGCGCAGCGGCAACTACGCCAACAAGCCTCCGCTGCCCTACACGCCGGGCACGGATGGGGCCGGCGTCGTGCATTCCGTGGGACCAGGGGTGAAGCTCGTGAAACCCGGGGATCGCGTATACGTTGCCCGCAGCCTCAGCGGAACGTATGCAGAATATGCCGTGGCGCTGGAATCGCAGGTCCGCAGCCTGCCGGAGAGGATCTCCTTCTCCCAGGGCGCCGGCGTTTTCGTGCCGTACGCGACCGCCTATCGCGCACTGACGCATTTCGCGCGCGCCCGAGCGGGCGAAACAGTCCTTGTCCACGGCGCGAGCGGCGGGGTCGGCATCGCAGCCGTGCAGTTTGCAAGAGCCGCGGGCATGACCGTGATTGGAACAGCGGGCAGCGACAAAGGGCGCGAGCTGGCTAGACGCGAGGGCGCGCATCACGTGCTGGATCATGGGGCGAAAGGCTACCAGGAGGCTGTCATGCGCCTGGCCAGCGGGACGGGAGTCGATGTCATCCTGGAGATGCTTGCCAATGTGAATCTAGGGGCGGACATGAAGATGCTTGCGCGCCGGGGACGCGTCGTGGTAATCGGCAGTCGCGGCGAGGTAACCGTCAATCCGCGCGACCTCATGTCCCGAGATGCGGCAGTCTTTGGGATGCTCCTTTGGAACATCTCGGACGATGAGGCGGCCCGCACTCACGCTGCCATCGCCGCGGGACTCGAGAGCGGCGTCCTGCGGCCCATCGTCGGCACTGAGCTCCCGCTTGCCGAAGCGCCGCGAGCGCACCGCCAGGTCATGCAGCCAGGCGCCTTCGGGAAGATCGTGCTGCTCGCGTGATTCTCGATGGGCCAGGGTTTCTTCTCGCTGAATTGTAGGCCTGGTGAAGCGGCCCGGGTGCCATTCCAATTTGACACCCGGGCCCTCGAGGCGTACGCTTGTCAGAGATTGCGGGGGAGGCATCATGTCGCTGCGAACGAAGCTGACGGTGGGACTTGGCTTTCTTTTCCTCATTATCTTTGCCCTCTCCCTTTACAGTTCGTATGACATCGAGCAGCTCTCCAAAGACTCGGAAAGAATTTTGCGAGACAACTATGACTCACTTTCCTACTGCAAAAACTTGCTTGTCGCCCTCGATGACATGAGGACCGCCGTCAGCAGCAGGATCATCATGCCAAGCCCGAACGGCCCAACCAGTCATTCTCTGCGGCTATTCGAAACAAGCCAATCTGGTTTCGATAGCAATTTGAAAGCGGAACAGAATAACATTACCGAGATTCATGAAGCCGATTATGTCGCAGAATTGACCCACGACTATGGCCTTTTCCTGAACCTTTGCCTGCAGATAAACAGATCCGGCGGAAACCCTTCGTTGTATTTCGATGACTTCCTGCCAGCCTATTCACATGCCAGGCAAACAATCATCAATATCAATGACATCAACATGCAAGCCATAGAACGCAAGAATCTTGCAGCCAGGCACAGCGCCGACAACATGATCACATCCTTTGCGGCTGTGGGGGCCATCCTCATCATCCTGGCCTTGCTCTATTTCTGGTATTTTCCGTTCTATGTCTCGAACACAGTATCTTTCCTTGCAAAGAAAATGAAAGAATTGCTCCGAGATGCTGACATCGAGATGACGGAACAAACCCGGGATGAAGCATTCATACTCCTGCAGTCAATCAATCTTCTTCACAACAAGCTCATGACAATCAAGAGCAATGAGCTTGGAAAACGTCGTCTGCGGACAAAGCCATGACGCTGCCACCCATGCGGCAAGCGCTTCAGCTTCTCGGTTGGCGGGCAGCCGTCCGCGCGTGACACTCGCGGCTGCCTGCCGCGCACCGAGGTGCCAATCACTTCTTACTGCGGGGCTCCGTAACGGGTGCGAAGCTCCAGGTTTACGACCAGAACGTTGACAAGCTTTTCTCCCGCCAGGCCCCCCAGAGGCGCCTGCGCGTGCTTCTGCAATACCTGCTCGATTTCCGTCTTCAGCTCGGCCGGCGTGCGCTTCAGATCAGTGGCCCAGGTCGACGAGACCCTGTCAAGCTGGTATTCAGCGTTCTGCAGCGTGATGTCCGGGTCCAGCCCCGATGCCGAGGTCGTCACGTAGTCGCCGGGGACATCTTCCAGTGCCGCCTCCGCGTGATCCTGCCGCCACATGTCGAAGAAGAATGACTGGATGTCGCTTCCCGTGGTCACAGGCTCGATGGTTGTCACGGTCTTGCCGCTCTTGTCGGTGCTGCTCACCGCGGAGGGGAATTTTCCCGGGTGCTCCTCGGAAAAGCTCGCGAAGAACACCACCGCCAGGTCAGAGGCCTGCGGCTTGGGCGTACCGGGGTTGTCCTTGATGAACTGCGAAACCACAGCCGGGTGGGCCTTGGACCAGGCGTCCACGAACGCACCGTGGGTCGGGTCCGCGGTGACCCAACCCTGCGCAGTCGAGTTGTGCATATTCGCCCACTGCTCCACGATATGGGGACTTCCCTGGTAGACATCCTTCTGGAACCAGCTCTCGATGTCAGGGGCCACGGGCTGTCCGGCCTTCGCGCCGCTGTGCCAGGTCACGATCGGACCCAGCATCTGGGCCACCCGGCTTCGAAGCGCGTAGTTGGAGGGCGCCAGAGCCGAGGACGAAGAAGCGGAGGCGTTATAGCCTGCTCCCGCCGCCGACGGCCGCGGCCAGAAGTACTCGTTCTTGGTAAACGGCTGAGCGATCAGCTTCGATCCCACCACTTTCCCGTCAGGTCCCTTCAGGAGGCTTCCGTTGGCCTGGAAGGGAAACAGGAGCTGCCCGGTGGCAAGAAGGGCCACCGGGTAGACGATGCAGCAGATTCCCACCGCAAAGCCCAGCAGCAAGAGACTCTTTGTCAAATAGCGCGACATTTCACGAACTCCTTTGTCGGCGGGCCCTCAGCCCACCAGGTGCAGCGCGGTCATGACCAGGTCGATCAACTTGATCCCCACGAACGGCAGGATCACCCCGCCCAGCCCCCAGATGAACAGGTTTCGGCGCAGCAGGGCTTCTGCGCTTGCCACCCGGTAGCGAACCCCTTTCAGGGCCACCGGTATCAGGGCGGGAATGATCAGCGCGTTGAAGATCACCGCCGAGAGGATGGCCGAAGTCGGAGAGTGCAGGTGCATGATGTCCAGCGCCTTCAGCCATGGGAGGGTGCCGGCGAACAGCGCCGGGATGATCGCAAAGTACTTCGCCACGTCGTTGGCGATGGAGAACGTGGTCAGCGCTCCACGTGTGATCAGAAGCTGCTTGCCGATCTCCACCACCTCGATGAGCTTCGTCGGGTCGCTGTCCAGATCCACCATGTTGGCCGCCTCTTTCGCGGCCTGGGTACCGGCGTTCATCGCCAGGGCCACGTCCGCCTGGGCCAGCGCCGGAGCGTCGTTGGTGCCGTCTCCCATCATCGCCACCAGCTTCCCGTCGGCCTGCTCCTTGCGGATGTAGGCCAGCTTCGCCACGGGGGTCGCCTGGGCAAAAAAGTCGTCCACCCCCGCCTGGGCGGCGATGGTCGCCGCGGTCAATTGATTGTCCCCGGTGATCATGACGCTTCTCAGGCCCATCCTGCGCAGATGGTCGAAACGCTCCTTCATGTTCGGCTTCAGGATGTCTTCCAACGCAATGACCCCCGCCACCGTGGCTCCGTCGGCCACCACCAGCGGGGTTGCCCCCTTGGTGGCAACGTTGTTCACCACGTTCTGAAGCTGGGAAGGAATTGTGCCGCCCTGCTGCTCCACGAACTGGACGATTGCGTCGGAGTCTCCTTTGCGGATCTGCCGTCCTCCTGCAAGATCCACTCCGCTCATGCGCGTGTAGGCGCTGAACGGCACGAACGTGGCGTCCTTCGGCGCCTGCTGCGGAGACGGGTCGTATTTCTCGCACAGTTTCACGATGCTCTTGCCCTCAGGGGTCTCGTCAGCGGCGGAGGCAAGGCCGGCGAGCCGCGCAACCTCCTGCACCGAGAACTTTCCCACCGGCAGGAACGTCGTGGCGTGCCGGGCCCCAAGGGTGATCGTTCCCGTCTTGTCCAGGAGAACCGTGTCAATGTCTCCCGCAAGCTCCACGGCCTTCCCGCTCTTGGCGATAATGTTGGCCTGCAGCGAGCGGTCCATTCCCGCAATTCCGATCGCGGCGAGCAATGCACCGATCGTGGTGGGAATCAAGCACACGACCAGCGCGATCAGGGTCGGAACATCGGTACCCAGGCTCTTCAGGGGCTGCGTGAGCCCCAGGTAGCCCGCCATGTACTGCTCGGCGTTCCATGCCATCGGCCACAGCGGAATGACGACAATAAGGAAAATGAGCGTAAGGCCGGACAGCACCATGGCAAGCGCCACCTCGTTGGGACTGCGCTGCCTGATTGCCCCCTCGACCAGGGCGATCATCTTGTCCAGGAACGATTCTCCACGGCCGCTTGTGATCTGCACCACGATGTGGTCGGAGAGTACATAGGTGCCGCCCGTCACACCCGAGAGGTCGCTTCCTGCCGCGCGGATGACCGGTGCCGATTCCCCGGTGATCGCCGATTCATCAACCGCGGCCACCCCTTCGATCACCTCACCGTCGCCGGGGATGATCTGGCCGGCTTCCACGGAGACCTTGTCACCCGGTTTGAGATCGCTCGAAGGGACCTCGACGAGGGAGCCGTTCTTCAGCAGGTGCGCAATGGTGTCCCGACGCGCCCGCCTCAGTGAGTCCGCCTGGGCCTTGCCACGAGCCTCGGCGAACGCGGTGGCAAAGTTGGCGAACAGCACTGTGAGGAACAACCACACGTCCAGCGCGATGAAATACCCGATAGGCACAACGCCCGCCTGACCGCCGAATGCCATCTGCAGGACGTAGATGAGTGTCAGGATCGTGCCCACTTCCACGACGAACATCACGGGGTTCTTCCACTGGATGTCCGGACGCAGCATGACGAACGACCCTTTCAATGCGGTCAGGGCCGTCGGGCCGTCGAAGAGCGTCTTCATCTTCCTGCGCCGCACCTGGGGCTTGTCCGTGGGCGAAGGTGCATACGGCGAATTGCCGTTGGCCTTCATCCCGTTGTTCGCGGCCTTCACTTCAGTCTTCATTTCTCTCCTCCTTCCTCATCCGCCGAACGGAATCGGTCCCAGGTGTTCCGCCAGGGGTCCGAGCGCCGTCACGGGGAGGAAAAGCAACGCACCGACGATCAGGATGGTACCCAAGAGCAGGAATGCGAACGTTGTGGTGTTGTCCCTGAGGGTTCCCAATCCGACCGGACTAGTTTTCTTCATGCCAAGGAAGGCAGCCATTGCAACCATCGCGATGATCGGCAGAAAGCGGCTGAGGATCATCACGGCGCCGGCCCCGATATCCCACGCTACTGCTTCGGGAGCCGGGCTGGGGTTATTGTAGAAGCCATAAGTTACGCCAAGGCCGTCGAACGCCGAGCCGTTGTTCGCCGAGGCGGAGGAGAACTGGTAGACGATCTGCGACAGGCCATGCGGCCCCGGGTTGCTGACCGCTTTCGTGCCCCAGTCCAGCGCGGCGTACAGGCCGCTTGGCGCGAGGATCATCAGCGGGTGGATGAGCAGAGCGATCACGGCGAGCTTCACCTCGCGCGCCCCGATCTTCTTCCCCAGGTACTCCGGGGTCCGACCGACCATCATGCCGGCAATGAAAATCCCTATGATGATGAACATCAGCATGTTGATCATGCCAACGCCCTTGCCGCCGAAGATGCAGTTCAGCCACATCCCTACCATGGGCGAAACCGCCGCTGCGGGATTCAGGCTATCCATTTCGGCGTTCACCGCGCCGCAGGTCACGTCAGTGGTCAACGCGGCGAAAACTGCTCCTGCGGAGGTCCCAAATCGAAGGTCCTTTCCTTCGAGATTCCCCAGGTGCTGGTCGACAGGCATGCTTGCGACAGCCGGGATCGCAAGCGTGATTTTGCCCCCCGGCGCACCGGTGCTTGGAATGTCGTAGCTGCGTGCAACGGGCTGAGCCGTCAATCCAGGGTTCGGTTGGAGCGTGTCGAAGGCCACCGCCCAGATGATGACCCCGATCATGAGGGTCATCATGACCGAGAAAATCACCACCCCGTGCCGCCTTCGCTTCAGCATGCCTCCAAACATCAGAACGAGGGAGAACGGGAATATCATCATCGCAAGAGTGTTGAAGAAGTTCGACAGAGCTGTGGGATTCTCAAACGGGTGCGCGGAGTTCATGCCGAAAAAGCCACCCCCGTTTGTGCCCAGCATCTTCATCGACTCGAAGGCCGCCACGGGTCCGATCACGATGTTCTGCTGGATCGCCACGCCTTTATCTGTCAGACCCATCGATCCTGGCTCGAGGGTGGAGACCAGGTGGGCGCTCTGCATTGTCATCGGGCTGCCCTGCCAGATGAAGATCACCGCGAAGATGAAGGCCGCGGGAACGAACATGTAGATGAGCACCCGCCACATGTCCAGGAAGAAGTTTCCGACAGACTTGTCGCTGCGGAAAGCCCGGATGATCGCGGTCAGAGCGCTGAGCCCAATCGCAGCCGAAATGAAAAGATTCGCGATTCCGAAGAAAATCTGGCTGAAGTTCGACAGGTGCTGGTCACCTGAGTAGTGCTGAAGGTCGGTGTTTGTCATGAAAGACGCGACGCTGTTGAAAATCGCGCTTGGCGCCAGCATGGTCTTGTGGTCGGGGTTCAGCGGGGTCCACTTCTGCAACGCCAGGACAAGGAAACCCCAGACAAACAGCACGGTGTTGAAAATCAGGAGGGAAGCTATGTACTGCTTCCAGTTCTGGCCGCCGCTGTCCAGGCGTCTCTCGAACCAGCCGAAAAACCGCGTCGGTCGATACTTGCCGTCCATGATCCAGGCCATGTAGCGGCTCAGAGGAATCGCGATCACCGTCGCGGAGACGAGAAGCGCAAAAGGAAGAAACCAGGTTTGAACAAACATAGTATTCTCTCCGTTCACCAACTGATTGGCTTGAATTGCCGCCGTTGACTCAGAACCGCTCGGGCCTGATCAGCGCAACAACCAGATAGATGAAAAGAAGAGCCGCCACGGCGGCCGTCAGATAGATCATGATTCGTACTCCTTTCGTGCCTCATATTTTCTCGCAGGCCTTTATGAACACGAGACAAATCGCCATGAGCAGGAGACCGGTGAGAAACATCGCGGGAACCCAGAACAAAAGATTCATACACGCCTCCCTACCTTCCAGGTGCCGCGCTTCAACAGCGGTCGGTACCGCCCGGTTGGAGAAAAAGTAATCCATAATCCCATTAACGAGGCGCTAAACTTTGACTGGAAGGTGTTAAGATTTCATTCAGAGCTGCGACGGACGGGCGTTTGACGAACTTCCTCCGATTGATGTGCATTGCTCACGCGGGCATTGAATCCGCGCAGAGGCCACTGAATGAGGTTGGCCCCGGGAAGATACCGGCCCATGTTTCCCTCGCAAAGGGGTTGGGATATCATTCGTGTATGGATCACGCGCCTGTCCTGCTCATCGATTCGTCTCTGGATCCGTCACCTGTACGCGCGGCCCTGGTCTGGGGGTCGGGGATGCCCGGTTGCCCGGCCACGAAGAAGGCCCCGGCCTTTCTGCAGGACCTCCTAGATCGTGTTCAAGCGGGAGTTCAAGTCGTGTCAGCCGAGCGCAAGGCGGCGGTGAGGAACATGCTCCGATACCGCTCCTACAAACCTGCCGGCAGGAGCAAGCCTGCCAGCGAATACCTTCTGGCAGCGGCGGCGGACGGGTTCCCGCTCGTGAACGGACCCGTGGACGTGAACAATGCCGTGAGCCTTCGGTGGGGATACCCGGCGAGCATCTTCGATGCGACTCTCAGCGGTTGGGACCTGCTGCTGCGCCGGGGCATGCCGGGGGAGCGCTGCGTATTCAATCACTCCGGGCAGGCCATCGAGCTGGAAGACCTCCTGTGCGTCTGTCGAGAAGTCGACGGCGCGTGGGTGCCGTGCGGGAACCCCGTAAGGGACTCCATGGCCACCAAGACTTCGCCGGCGACGACGCAGGTAGTCGCAGTAATCTTTGCCCCGGTCGAAGAGCCGCCAGGGGACCTTCGGGATGCGGCAGGGCGCTTCGCCAGCCTGCTCGCAAGTCACTGCGGAGCGACACAGACGGGATTCGAGCTTTCTTCAATTCCTGCCGGCAGCGGCTGATCTCCCGGAAGGGGCGGGAATTTTTTTGCTGGTAGGGCGCTCGACCCCGATCGGCGAGCTTTCAGAGTGCGCCAGCACCAGGGTCGCATGACTCGCGACGATCCCACACGGGATTGCTTTTTTTGCTTTTCTTAGCGTGAATCGCCCGAACTTTAGCGCCCTTTAAATATCCGCGACTTGTCCCCCGGTCTATCTTGATTCCATGAGCACTCGATTGATCACGGAGCTCGCGACCGTTTTCCGCACCCCGCTCACGACGATCAAGGGCTCGATCACGGCTCTTATGGAACCCGCCACGGCAGAGAACCGCGAAGCTCGGTCGGCCCTCCTGGCGGAGACCTTGACAGCGGTCGACAGGCTGGACTCCATTGTGGAGAACCTCCTTGAAATGAACCGGCTGGATTCAGGGATGCTCAAGCCGAAGAAGTCTGAGAATGACATTTTCGACCTGATGTCTGTGGTCGCTGATGCCCTGCGCCGGCAGTCCCGTTATTATCCGCTGTCCATCAGGATCGACGAGGATGTGCCCCAAGTCTGCATCGATTTCATCCTCATTGTGCAGGCACTCACCAACGTCCTGCTGAATGTAGCTCGGCACACGCCGCCTGGAACTCCTGTCGAGCTCACTGTTGAAAGAAAAGACCGCGCAATCCGGCTCACGGTTGCCGACAAGGGCCCCGGCGTTCTCCCCGAGGAGCTCCCCAATCTTTTTGGCAGATTCTTTCGGGGAAAGAATGCGGGTCAAGGAGGCGTTGGTCTTGGACTTTCGATCTGCAAGGGAATTGTCGAGGCGCATGGCGGGAATATCAGCGCCTTCATCAATCGCGATGGAGGCCTTTCAGTTTCGATCATCCTTCCCGACTGCGTCGCAGGCGCCAATCGCCAGGCCGCATCGTGACATCGGTGCTTGTCATCGATGACGAGGCTCAGATCCGTCGTCTTCTCCGTGTCAGCCTGGAGAAGCAGGGGTACTCGGTTCACGAAGCAGCCACCGCCTCCGCGGGACTGCAGATAGCCCTGGGACAGAAGCCCGACATCGTGCTCCTGGACCTGGGCCTGCCCGACCGCGACGGCGCCGATGCCCTTGCCGAGCTTCGAACCTGGTCGTCTGTCCCCGTCATCATCCTGTCGGTGCGCAATGCCGAGGAAGAAATCGTAAAGCTGCTGGAATCCGGGGCGGACGATTACCTGGTCAAGCCGTTCAACACGGGGGAGCTGATGGCGCGGATAAAAGTGAGCATCAGGAACAGGCAGCCGCAGGAGTCGCACAGCCCCTTCGTCTCAGGCCGCCTCACAGTCGACCTCCTCAACCGCGAGGTGCAAGTGGCCGGGGCGCCAGTCAAGCTCACCCCGACCGAATACGGGCTCATCCGCATGCTCGTCCAGAACGCAGGTCATGTCGTGACTCATGGCCAGCTCCTCCGCGAGGTATGGGGCCCGCAGATTCAGAAAGAAACCAACTACGTGCACGTCTACATAACGGGCCTTCGCAAGAAAATCGAAAGAAACCCTCAGATGCCCGAGCTCATTCTCACCCAGCCGGGCGTTGGCTACCGGCTCATCGTTCTCCCCGCCGTTTCAATGACTGGCGGCGCAGGCAGTCCCGACGAGGCCAGCCGGGCGTAGGCCCGTAAATGCCTGGGATTGACTGTCCAAATCTTAGCGGAATCTTTGGCGAGATTCGCACTTTTTAGCGCTCCCTTCAGCCACGGTCAACAGATTCTTCTGTATATCCAATCATCGGAGGCAATCATGATCACTCCCATCTTGATTGGCATACTGGTCTTCGTTATTGTGGCCGCATTCCTTGGAGAGCGCTTTTTCCCGCGGCGGTAGACATAGATCTCGCGCCCGAGATGGTGCGCACATCGCCGGAAACCAGCACGCATCGAGGCGCGTGCCTGGCTGACGAGCTCTCAGGCTTTTCTCTGCCAGGCCGGCAGCCTGGCCATCATGCCCTCTGCTGAAAGGCGTGCCGCCGTTTCGTCGAATCCCTGGGTCTTCACGATGAAGCCGGTAAGGGACTCCAGTTTCTCCGAATATGATTGCATGCTCCCATCCGGCCGCGCGCAATGGACACAGTAGTCCTTTGACACGTCTCCCATGGCGAACTCTTCCGGTTTTGACATGGGCATCCCGCACGCTACGCAGTTTTTCATTCGTCACTCCTTCTCTATGCTCTGGATTCCCTCATTCGGCCGTGATGGTGGTTGGGCCGAATAGTCGGTAATGCCGAGCCGGTTTCCAAAAGGATCCTCGAACTCGACAGCCAGGCCTGTCCGAATCTGAAATGGATCGGAGACAAACCTGACGCCGCGGGCCTTCAATTGGTCGAATTCCTCCGTCACGTTGTCCACCGTGAACCAGATCGTCGGTCTGGCATCCGGCTGTGTCTTGAGGATGATTGCCGGTTCCCGGCAGGCAGAAAGAAATTGTCGTAATCCTTCATGTTTCACTCTTCCTGTTCATTTGATATCAGCACCAGATAATGCTCCAGCAACTCCCGCCCATGACGTTTCAGGACTGATTGGCCCGGAGCAAACGCTGCGGCGTGAACGAGGTAATAGTGCAGCAGCCCGATCCATGTATTGAAAAGGAGATGGAACGGAATATTGCGTATCATTCCAGCGGCTATCTCGCGATCGACGGCCAGGCTCAAATGAAATGAGATTGACGATTGGATCATGACCAGGGTGTTTTTCGCCCGAGGCGGCAGGACAGATTCTTCCATTATAAGTCTGGCATAGAACGGCTCAAACTCGGTCAAACCTCTAAGATGGGCCTCCAGCAGGTCACTCACTCCGTTTCCCGTCTCCGCGAGCTCATGCATCCTGCGCGTCACCCGTGCTCCGAGCTCTTCGATTGCAGCCGTCATAAGGTCTTCGCGAGTCGGAAAGTGAACGAAAACGGTGCCGTGGGAGACTCCGGCCGAAGCGGCGATATCCGCCGTTCGAGCGGCGCTTAGCCCATCCTGGGCAAAATGTGCAAGGGCTGCGGCAATGAGAACGCCTCGAGTTCGAGTCTTTTGCATCTGTCGCATAGTGCTGGCCATTTTGTTGATTCCTAACTCACTGAGTATTCACTCATTTTACTACTTAAAACGATCCCTGTCAAGCGCAAAAATGTGGTCCCAATGGGTCCGATGCGAGGATTATTTTATTTCTGGCGTTACGTTCTATTGATGAATCTTTGCAGCGTTCTTCTTGACAAATGGTGTTCGGGGGGAATCTAATTAAGGTTAGAAACTTGTCTAGATTTGGAGCAATGCCCCCCGACCATCCGGCCTTGCTTTTGGTCAGAGCCCTGCCAGCCGAAGCCAGGATCCGACCACATGGAATGCCGAAGGGCACCTTTGGTGCCATGAGGGTTCAACCATGAAGAAACCGCTTTTTCTCGTCCTGCTACCGCTCCTGAGTTTTCCCCTGTTCGCGCAAAACACGGATCTTCGGGGCTTGAAAACCGTGGTGAGTCAGCTGGGAGGTGAGACGGCGCTCGTCGGGAGGCAGTATGCGGTGCTGATCGCCATCGACAAGTACAACGGTTGGATGGCGCTTCGGAACCCGGTCAAGGATGCGAAAGAGATCAAGGACATACTTTCGCGACGATATTTTATCTCTGACTTCAGGGAGCTCTATGACGAGGCGGCGACGAAAGCGGGCATAATCAGGCTTTTCAACAAGCTGATCAACGATGCGAGGCCCGAAGATTCGATTTTGATTTTCTATGCGGGGCACGGGCATCTGGACAAAACTTCCAATACCGGGTTCTGGATCCCCGTCGATGGAGGAACGGACGTCGACGAGCAGGCGAATTGGCTCCCCAACGCCCAGATTCGAGGCTTCATCAGCAACATGAAAGCCCGGCATGTTGCGCTTATCGCCGATTCGTGTTTCTCAGGGGATTTCCTGAATCCGTCTCGCGGCATGGCCCCGACGATCACCAACGAGTACTTCAAGAATGCCTATGCCCGAATCTCCCGGCAGGTGCTCACTTCGGGAGCCTCCGAGTCCGTCCCCGACCAGTCACCGTTCACTCGCCAGCTCAAGCTCGCCCTTGAGGGAAACACCTCTCCTTATCTCGATCCGCTGATGCTCTACAACGAGATACGCTTAGGCGTGACCCAAACTACCCCGCTGTTCGGCGACCTCAAGGATTCAGGTCATGAGGATGGCTCGAGCTTCCTGTTGTTCTTGAGGAGCGGTACTGATCAGGCGGCAGCACAAAAGGGCTCCTCGAACGGTGAAGAGCTCTCTGCGAAAGTGAAGATAGCGAAGGTTTACGGAACGGCCACAGTGGAGACAGACACGACCGGGACGTTATTCCTGGATGGAGTCTCGCAGGGACAAGTTCCTGTGGGTTCTCTCGCGACGATAGAAAACCTCGCCGCCGGACCCCATGAAATAGTAATGCTTTATGATGATGGCCAGAAAGCAACTCAAACCGTCACGATCAAGATGGGCAAAACCTCGGCTGTCGAGTTCAGCCATCCGGTAAAAGCGATTTCACAGAACCCTCCCGTCGAGAGCAACCAAGCTCCTTCTGTTGCGGCTGCGAAAGGCGCGATGCCGCCCCTGACTTTGCTGAATGGTGATCCGTTGCCCGTCGCTTCGATCAAAATTGACGGCAACTTCGACGATTGGCAGAATATCCGGCCTGTGGTTGTCGGCTCTCAAGATGCGACAAACAATAAGGGCATCAGCAAGGTGTTTCTGGCTGTGGACGCGGAGAACTTTTATATAAAGCTTGACATAGCGGACAAGCATTTTAGGGAGGGCCCCGATTTTCCGTCTTACGGCATCACCATAGGCAACAGCGACAGCCCGGAGAACGTAACCGTGATGCTGGTATATCATAACCAAACCAACGTAAAGGGCTGGTTTGTTGAAATAGGCGTGCGTGAAAGGCGGAGTTTTACAAGTCCTTTCGGCCGGATTTGGGCTAATGGCAGTCAGGGCGAGTATTACATGAAGGGGTCATCCGTCGAAGTAGCTGTCCCTTTGGCCAAGATCAAGAAGCTTCTTCCCGATGGAGGGTCGGAAAAGCGATACAGAATAGTCGGCTGGACTGCGGCGGGTGAGAACTCTGAATGGGCCTTCAAGGACTTGCGGGAGACCGAAGCCGGCTATTTCTCCTTTGCTGAGAGTAGCCAAGCTGCTTCTGCTGAGGCGCCCGCGGAAGGGGTTTCCACAAACCCTGCGGCAGGGAGTAATCAGCCTCCTTCTGGAGAGGCTGCAAAGAACATGCCTCAGCCCTTGCCTTTGCTGAATGGGGGCCCTTTGCCCGTCGCTTCGATCAAAATTGACGGTAACTTCGACGATTGGAAGAATATCCCGCCCGTGGCTGTTGGCCCTCAAGATGCAACAGACAACATGAGCATCAGCAAAGTATACCTGGCTGTGGATACGGAAAACTTTTACATTAGGCTTGACATAGCGGATAAGACTCCGAGTTCACCATTACATTCTGACAATTTCGACGCAAAACACGACAGCCCGTCGTATGGAATCAGCATAGACAACGGCGATGGCAAACACAATTTCAGTGCACGGCTATTTCATTCGGAAAGGTTTGACGTTGGCTGGTATGTTGAGACTGGCGTCCGTGATAAAGATACCTTTCGCAAGAACTTGATTCGGGGATGCCGATATGAAATGAAAGGGTCTGCCGTGGAAATGGCTATTCCATTGGCCAAGATCAAGGGCTTCCTCAGCGATTTAGGGCCAACAAGGCGATACAGAGTATTCGGCTGGACTGCAAAGGGAGGTTTGCCCACAGGCGAGACCGGGGCCAAAGCCGCCAAAAACTGGGATAACGCGATTGATGACATGCGGCAGACTGAAGCAGGCTCCTTCTCTTTCTAGATGAAAGAGAGCGCCGCCCCGGTCGAGGATCCCCAGGGACTCAGCCGGCCGCGCTGATTCCCGCGCGGCGGGCCTTCTCATTTCTTGTCCGGGCAACTTCCACAAGGCGATCGATGTAGTGACGGACCGCCACGTCGGCAGGATCCTCCGCCAGAACCGCCCTGAGCCCCGCCGCCGCCTCGGTATATCGCTGCTCCTCGAAGCTGCGGACGGCCGCTTCGAAGCGGTCGCACGTGCGGACACGGGATTCGTCTACGACGTCGATTATCTCATACAGCGACACCAACTCTGATTTCCCCCTGACCGGAACGCTGCCCAGATAGCGGCGGGGATAGCCGGCAGTGTCCGGGCATGCCGCGAGGAGCTGCTTGCTGACGATGATGTTGGAGCCGAACATTCTCGTGAGGCCCTGCAGGCGTGAGGTGAGGTTCACCGCATCGGAGATGACGGTGCCCTCCATCCGCGACGCCTCACCCACTGTCCCGAGCATGAGCCTGCCGCAGTTGATCCCTACTCCGATGGCGATGGGCTGGTATCCTGAGTTGGCCCGGTGGCTGTTGAACAACCTCACCGTCGCCAGCAGCGACACCCCCGCGTGCAGGGCGTCGGCGGGCGAGCGCGGGAACAACGCCATGATGCCGTCCCCCAGGTACTTGTCGATGAACCCGCTGTTGCGCCGGATGACCGGAGAGATTCGGCTGAGAAAGGAGTTGAGGAAATTGAAGTTCTCCTTGGGGGTCATCCTCTCGGAAAGGGCGGTGAAGGAGCGTATGTCCGCGAACAGGACCGTGAGGTTCATTTCGATCTGGTCGCCCAGATCCACGTCAACGATCGAGTCTTTGCCCAGGAGTCGCAGGAACTCGCGAGGGACGAACCTGCTGTAGCCCGAGGCCAGAGCCTCGGAGATCTCCAGGTGTTCCCGGGCGGAGGCAAACGCGTGAGCGTATCGCCGCGCAATCAAGGCTGACTGCAGGAGGATGAACAGCACCACAGCATAGGAAGTGACGAAGAGGCCGTAGGTGTGGAGCTGGTCGATGATGATGTCGTGGGTCGCGCCGCCCAGCATGATGAGAAGACCGCTCAACATGAGAAGGGAGCCTTCGCGGCGAGCGATGAGAGATCGAATGAGCCATGCCACCAGGAGGACTCCTTCAGCGAGAAGGAACAGCTCGTAATAGAGGTGTACAAGCACAATCGTGCGGATGGGGGCAAAAACAGCAAAGAGGCTGTAGGCGCCGCTCACGGCGAGCACGGGGATCCGGGCCGCCTCTGGTCTCTCCCGCGGGAAGAGGTGATGGAAGCAGAGGAAGACGAACGCGCCCGCCGCGTAGACGGTGATGAACTCCGCAGCGATAAGCGTATGGAAACCCAGGTTTCCTGCAAACTGGTGCAGGAGGCGGGAGCCGGTCAGCGCGCCGCGCAGTGCGAGGTCCACGGCGAGCAGGCCGAAGAAGAGAGACGCCTTTTCCTCGGGATGGATGATCGAGAGAAGGATATGGTAGAGGCCCAACGCGAGAATGAATGCATAGATGATGGCGTCAAGAATGGTCTCACGGCCGCCCACTGGTGCTATGGACGACTGGTAGCCAA
>JBEKTX010000045.1:0-18555 GCA_049515615.1 Spirochaetia bacterium | reverse complement strand
ACGAGCTGGTGCCGCGCGACGTGTGGGCGGGGCGGTTTTCCCAGATCAACGACTTCGAACGGATGCTCACCGAGGAAGGAACGATCCTCATCAAGATCTTCCTGCACATCGACCGCAAGGAGCAGAAGAAACGTCTCCAGCAGCGGCTGGACGATCCGTTGAAACGCTGGAAGTTCAGCCCTGCCGATTTGGCGGAACGGAAGCTGTGGGACGATTACATGGCGGCCTACGAGGAAGCCCTCTCGCGGACGAGCACCGCGTGGGCGCCGTGGCGCATCATTGCCTCGAACCACAACTGGTACCGCAACCTCATGGTTGCGCGGGCGATTGTCGGGACGCTCGAGTCACTCGACTTGCGCTACCCTGAGCCGCCCGCGGGGTGGGAAAAGCTGCGCATCGATTGATGCCGGCCGCATTGGAGCGGAAGCCTGTTATATAGCGCATTGTTATTCCTTTTTTATCCCGCATTGATTGAATATCCGCGAGGCTCAACGCATTATAGAGGATGACGTATCCAAAGGAATCCGATGGAGGAGCTCGTGCTGCAGAAGATGCATGAGAACATTCGTGTCTCATCGTTTCCATTTCGCGTGGTTTCAACCGTGGCAATATTCCTCGCGTTTTCGGCCACCGTGGGCTTCGGCCAGAACGGCCCTGGGCTCACGATGCCCCCCAACACGGCTCCGAGGGGCGCGATGGTCACCGAGGTGACTCCCGACGGGCCGGCCGAGAAGGCAGGAATTTCTCCCCACGACATCATCACGGCAGTTGACGGAACAGCCGTTCAATCCCCGAGGCAGATCGTCGAAGATCTGGCACGGCATAAACCCGGCGACACCATGGAGTTGACCGTTGCCCAGGCCTCGGACGGGACCACCAGTGAAGTCACGTTGACGCTGGGAGCAAATCCGCATGAGGCGTCCCAGCCGTACATGGGACTCTCGGTTCGCGCCTACATACTTCTCGTTCCGGAGGATGGGGGAGCGCCCGGTCAAAAGCAGGTGCCGCCGGGCATTTGAGCCATCCGGAAAGCATCCACGGAACAGCCGCTGTTTCAGCGCCGGAAGGTCGCTGTCCGGCCGATGCCCCGGATTGTCGAGGTCGTGGAGTACCCCTCAACGAGCGGGAGGCGCGCAACCGTTCCCCCGTAGCTCCTGACGAAGCGCGCGCCGACAATCCGGGCCAGGCTGTAGTCGCATCCCTTCGCCAGCACGTCCGGCCGCACGATGGAGAGCACGCGTCGTGGGTCGATCTCGGTAAAGATGCAGCAGCAATCCACCTGCCGGAGCCGCGTGAGCAATTCCGCGCGGGCGAACTGGGGAATAACGGGCCGCGAGCCTCCTTTGATCTTTTTCGTGGAATCGTCGCTGTTGATGGCGACGACCAGGCGGTCGCCGAGGCTGCGGGCATCCTCAAGGAGGCGGAGGTGGCCGATGTGCAGCAGATCGAAAACACCGTTCGTGAACACTATGCGGAGTCCCCTGCGGCGCATTGCCGCGACCCGCTGCTCGAGCAATTCATAGTCGACCAGAATGGGGGATCGCATCTCGTATCTTCTTATTGCGCGCAGGGCCCGCCCAGCGGCGGCGGATGAGGGGCAGGGAAAAACTTTCCTGAATCCAAGCGCAGGTCCGTCGCCGATGAACCAGGAGGCGTACGCCTCGATCGACTGAGCATGAACAAAGAAACCAATTTCCGAGCCCGGCAGGCTTTCCTGGATGATTCCAGCCTGCACCAGGGGGTTGCGGCTTTCGCCGGCGATGTTGACAAGGCGAAAATAACGCCCCAGCCATCGCAGGTTTTGAATCGCTTCACTGCCAGGGTTTTCCAGCGAACGTGAATCGATGAAGATCGCTCGTCGGCGGAAGACGGTGTCAATCCGCCTGGGCGCCTTAGCCCGCATAGGAGACGCGGAAGAGATACCCCGTGTCGTCGCTGATATACAAGGAGCCGTCCGCGGCCACCGCGAGTCCGACGGGCCGGCCCAGGACTCGGGAAACGCCGGTGAGCCAGCCGCTGGCGAAGTCTTCCACGCCCGTCGGCCTGCCGTCCGCGAAAGTGACCGCCACCACCTTGTATCCTGTGGGCGGCTGCCGGTTCCAGGAACCGTGGAAGGCGACGAACAGCGCGCCCCTGTAGCGCCGGGGAAACTGCGTCCCTTCGTAGAACACCGCCTGCAGCGGCGCCGAGTGCGCCTGGAAATTGAGCGTGGTCGGAAGCATGCCCGCGCAGGATGCTGAGCCGAGCTCGGGATTCGGGAGCCGCTGGGTCCCGATGGGATAGCAGGTGGGCCACCCGTAGTTGCCGCCCTCCTGGATCAGGTCGAGCTCATCAGGCGGAAGGTCGGTGTGGTCGGGCGTGAGGTTGTCCCGCTGGTTTACCACGGCCCACAGCCTCCCCCGCTGATCGATGGCAAGGCCGCTCGCGTTGCGGAGGCCCGATGCATGGATCCGGTTCTCCCTGCCATCGGCCGAATATCGGAGGATGGTCGCAAGACGAGGATCCTCTTCCTCGCAGACATTGCAGTCGGATCCGGAAGAGACGAAGATGCTGCCGTCGGATGCAAGGGCGAGCGCCCGGGCGTTGTGGTCCGCGTTTCGGGGCATGTTGTCGAAGAGCACACGCGGCGACCCCGTCCCCTGCGGGTAGTCCGGAATGACCGTGATGCCCGACCACGTGGCGATGTACAGATCGTTGCCACGGAATGCAAGGCCGTTGGGCTTCTCGAGCCCCCGCGCGATGACAAGAGGCTGCGTGCCCGGGGGGGAGCCCGGACGCACAGCGACGACCTGTCCCCGGGAGATTTCGGAAACGAGGATATCGCCGTTGGGAGCCGCGGCAAGGAAGCGGGCGCCTCGCACCTGGTCGGAAACCACCTCGATTCGAAAACCATTCGGAACGTTGAGGGCAAACGGCATGGTTTCTGAAGATCTGGCTTGAGCATGGACTCCGCCGGGCAGAGCGAGCCCGACGAGCTGGAACACTGAAACAATCCAGAGCGCCGAAAATCCCCGTACGATCCGTCGGATGGTCATACCAAAGTGTACGAACCTTGCGATGAGGGGGCAACTGCCGTGCTATACTCGGCGCGTGAAGAAACCAATACGACTGCTGATCGCCGACGATCACCACATCGTGAGGAAGGGAATCAAGGTGCTCCTCGCCACGGAGAAGGACATGCTGGTGGTCGGCGAAGCGGAGAACGGCGCAGAGGCGGTGGAAAAAGCGGCTGCGCTGGATCCTGACGTGATCCTGATGGACATCGTGATGCCGGGAATGGACGGAATCGAGGCGACGCGGAGGATCACCTCCGCGAAGCCGACAAGTCGGATACTCGTGCTCACCAGCTTCGCGGCGGACGACAAGGTGTTCCCCGCGGTCAAGGCAGGCGCGCTGGGATACCTCCTGAAAGACTCCACCCCCGAGCAGCTTCTCGAGGCCATTCGCCAGGTCTACAGGGGCGAGCCGTCCCTCGAGCCTTCGATCGCCCGCAAGGTGCTGCAGGAGCTGTCCAACCCCGGGGGCGGCACGGGAAGAAAGACTTCGGATCCGCTCACGGAGCGGGAAATGGAAGTCCTTCGCCTGATCGCCCAGGGGATGAGCAACAAGGAAATCGCGGCGAAGATATTCGTGGCGGAATGGACCGTCCGCAGCCACGTGAGCAACATTCTCGGCAAGCTCCACCTTGCCAGCCGCACGCAGGCGGCGTTGTACGCGCTTCGGGCCGGCCTCGCGTCCCTCAACGACGTTCCACAAAATCACACATTTTGACGATGCGCCCGGGGAAGACCCCGGGTTTATATTCCAATGGCGAGGAGGCGCACCGATTGAGGATTCTCATTGCGGACGATCAGAAACATGCGCGCAGCGGGCTCAAGGCCCTGCTCTGCGCATCGTTGGCACAGCCGGAGATCTGGGAAGCGTCGAACGGGCTCGAGGCGGAACACCTTGCCGAGGAAGTGCTGCCCGACCTCATCCTGATGGACGTCCGCATGCCGGAGCTCGACGGGCTGGCCGCGACGCGCTGGATCAAGTCTCGTTTCCCGACGATCAAGATCCTCGTCCTTTCCCTCCACGCGGGCAGCGCCGAGGAGGCGCAGGCAGCCGGGGCGGACAGGTTCGTGAGCAAATGCGAGAGCCCCGAAACGCTGCTGGGCGCGGTGGCCTCGCTGGGGTTTGCGGCAAGACCCGGGGCGCCATGAGTTCACCACCGGAGGAAATCGACCTCCAGAAGTGGCGGGCCCGGGCCCTGCGCCTGGTCATGCTCGTCGGCGCAGCTTCCGGTCTGCCGGCCTATCTTTCCGTCATCGCCAACGCATTTCTCGATGGCCGGCTCACGCCGCTTTTGTGGATCTATTCAGCCGGGTACGCGGGTTTCGTCATGCTCATCTTCCTCCCACGTATCAACGTCCCCGTGCGCACATGGCTCTTCCTCGCCTTCACGTACGCCATTGCGGCGGCCAGTTTCGCCCGTGTCGGCCTGGCGGGGAGCGGACGTCTGTACCTGGTCTTCCTGCCCGCGGTGGCCACAATCTTCATCGGGGCGCGGGGCGGCTACCTGTGCATGGGCATGAGCCTTGCATTGTACTCAGGTTTCGCGGCACTCGCGCGCGCGGGGCTCCTTTCGCGATGGCTCACCGAGCCCGGCAACCCGCTTGGACTGGGCTTCTGGATCGAGGCGGGCGTGGCCCTCGGCGTGTTCCTCGTCACGCTGACGGTGCTCCTCGAAAGATTCACCACCAAGCACATCCAGACCCTGTCGGCCAGCACGCGCCTCACGCTGGAGCTGGAGGACGCCTACGCGTCGCTCGAGAGCCGCATGCAGGATCGCACGCGGGAAATGGGGCTCCTCAACTCCGTCGCGGCCGTGGTAAGCGGCCTCGTCGGTCTCGGCGAGATCCTCATGGTGTCGCTGGAGAAAACGATGGAGGCATTCGCAATCGAAGCCGGCGGCGCCTACTGGCTGGAAGAGGAGTCCGGGACCCTGGTGCTGGCCGCACACAAGGGTCTCTCGTCCCGGTTCGCAGAGCAGATCGCACGGCTGGACCTCGTGAGCGTCCTGGCGGGCCGGGAGCTCAACTTCGAGCAGCCCCTCACCTGGGCGGCGGCGGACTACCCGGAGGGGCCGTTCAGGCAGTCAATCGAAGCGGAAGGGCTGAAACGGATCATCGTCGTTCCGCTTGCCGCGAAAGGCACGCTCGTGGGGGGAATCGTCCTCAATACGCGCGAAGACCGTGATCTCTCGTCGGAGGAGGAATCACTCCTGATCGCCATCGGCCAGCAGATCGGATTGGCCATCGAGAATGCCCGGCTATTGGAGAAGGAGAGGGCGGGGCGGACCGAGGCGAACCGGCGCCGGGAGGTCGCCGAGGGACTGCGCGAAACGCTTGCCGTGCTCAATTCCGACACGCCGCTGCAGAAGACGCTGAACTTCATCATCAGCCAGGCCTGCCGCCTTATGCAGTGCGACGCCTCCTCGTTGTTCCAGCTCGAGTCCCCGGAAGGCCCGCTTTCCATCCGTGCCGCCTGCGGGCTGGATCCGGGGTACGTCACCGGTGTCCGCTTCTCACCCGGCAGGGGAGGCGCGGGCAGGGCCCTCACGGAACGAAAGCCTTTCGCGATTCCGGACGCGGTGGAGTTCATTCACACGCTCGTGCAGGAACCCGGCCCTGGGCCGCGGGAAGACCGTGAGGGTCTGCAGCGGATGATCGCGGCGGGCTACCACGCCCTTCTCTCCGTTCCCCTGATCGTGCAGAACGAGGGCTACGGCGGGATCACCCTGTACTACAGGGCTCCCCGGCGGTTCAGCGATGAAGAAGTGCAGTTGGCCACGAGCATCGGCATCCAGGCGGCCATGGCCATCGAGAATGCCCGGCTGCGCGCGCAAGCCGGGCAGACCGCGGCCTTTGCGGAGCGCAACCGGCTGGCGCGGGAGCTGCACGACTCCGTGACGCAGTCGCTGTACAGCGTCACGCTTTACGCCGAGGCCGCCGCCCGCCTCCTGGGCGCCGGCAAAAGCGTCGAGGCCGGCGAGCACATGCGGGAGCTGGGAACGACTGCCCGGGAAGCGCTGCGGGAGATGCGCTTGCTGATCTTCGAGCTCAGCCCCCCGGCGCTGGAAACGGGCAGTCTCGCTGACGCCATCCAGACCAGGCTCGATGCGGTGGAGTCGCGGGGAGGCATGTCGGTGCAGTTTCACGTCGAAGGGACGGAGAGACTGGGCAAGGAGTGCCGGCAGGAGCTGTACCAGATCGCCCAGGAGGCCCTCAACAATGCGCTGAAGCATTCGCGCGCGCAAGCGGTGAGAATTCTTCTTCAGTACGGGGAAAAAGAAACGCGCCTGGAGATAAGTGACGACGGGGTGGGATTCAAGCTGGAGCAGGCCATGAAGAGCGGGGGCCTGGGCCTGCGAAGCATGCGGGAACGCGTCCAGCGCATATCGGGGGCCCTGAGCGTGGACACCATGCCTTCCGGCGGAACAAAGGTCTCCGTGACGGCACCTACCTCGCCATGAGAGCCACGCCCTGCTCGCGGAGCGCGCGCAAGCGTTTCCGCACGCCGGAAATGGAGAGATCGACCCTCTCTGCCGTCTCCTGGAGCGTGCAGCCTTCCAGGTAATGCATCTCCGCGGCCACGCGCGTGCTTTTTTTCGCGTGAGAGAAGACCTGCTCGAGGACGAAAGAGTCGAGGATCCTGTCCTCCATCCGCTCCCGCCCCGAAAGGCCGTCCAGCAGGGGATCGACGCTCACGGCAGGACGACGCCGGTTGGTGCGAAGCATGTTCAGGCAGACGTTCGTCGCAATCCGGTACAGCAGGCTTGACGGGTAGCTCGCATACAGTGTCTTCCTGTGTCGGAGCACGCGGAGGAATGTCTCCTGCATCGCGTCCGCCGCCAGGTCCTCGTTCTTGAGCAGCTGCCGGCAGCGCCGCAGTACCATCGGTCCGTAGCGGCGATACAGCGCCTCCACGTCGACCTGCTCGACCCCCAATGCCGTTTTCTTCATCACTGTTCTCCTGTCCTGCGCGCAAGATAGGAAAACACCCGGATATGCGCATCACCAAAATGTGTGATTCCGCGCCATAAAAAGGGGGCGATCCGCAGCGATTTCGATTGACCGTGCCGCGCGGCGCCTGTAGGATTGCTCGCTTGATACTCGGGTGGGGGTGCCGCATGAGAGTGGGAGCGTGTGCAGAGGCCCTCGAGCTCACGATGAGCTTCATGGCCATGAAGAGCACGATCCATCCCGTCGTCCTCTGGGAGGGACGCGAGGGGGTCACGCTTGTCGACGCCGGGTTCCCCGGGCAGCTGCCGGATATCGAAAGAGGGCTCGCGGGCCTGGGGCTGAAGTTGAAGGACGTCCGCCGGATCTTCCTGACGCACCAGGACCTCGATCACATCGGTTCTGCGGAAGCTGTCCAGGCCGCCACGGGCGCAGAGGTCCATGCACACGCGGCAGACAAGCCGTACATCGAGGGTGAGAAGCGCCTCGTGAAGATGGACCCTGCACGGTTTGAAGACCGGCTGAAAGTAATGCCGGAGAAGCTGCGCCACCAGGCACGGCTCATGATGTCCTCTCCGCCCACGGTGAAGGTGGCGCGGGTTCTGCAGGGCGGGGAGCTCCTTCCTTTCCACGGCGGCATTGACGTGATCCCCACTCCGGGGCACACCCCCGGCCACGTCTGCTATTTCGTACGATCACTCGGGCTGCTCGTGGCCGGGGATGCCCTCCGGGTCGAGAATAGAGAGCTGGTCGGACCCAGCCCAAGTGGGACCCCCGACATGCCTGCCGCCATCGCGTCCCTGAAAAACCTCCTCGCCTGCCCCATCAAGGGGGTGCTCTGCTACCACGGGGGATTTTTCGACAGGGACCCTGGCGCGCGGATCAGAGAGCTTGCGGAAACGGCGGTCCCGGAAGATTCTGCATGAACATTTGAATATTCACGAACGGGCAGCAGGCAACTCAATTGAAACGTCTTCTTGGACCGCGTGAGAAATACCGCCAGCAGGAAGATACCCCGCTTTTACATTGTAACAACTTTTTTGTTGGCGAAACGTTTTCTATTACTTTTTACTTACCTTCCTGCCGGCGCTTCCACTTTTTGTTATGGGCCAAGCCTAACACATTTCTCAGGATGCACAATAGTCCAAAAGACTCATTTTGATGAATTCATCATATTGAGGAGCTGGACTTTGTTTTCGGCTCCGGTCTTCTGGTAGATGTGATAGACGTGGTTTTTCACCGTCAGCGTAGAGATAAAAAGCTTTTCCGCGATTCCGCCGTTGCTGAATCCCTTGGCCATCAAATCGATAATTTCACTCTCACGGTGGGAGATTCCGAACCTTCGAATGAAATCCTCGGGCAAGTTGATCCCTGAGCTCCGAGAGGGCTGCACGAAGTACCGCAGGATATAGATCAGCGCGATGATCACGACTACCAGGTAGTAGGTAAGCTGCTCAAGGGGATAATCCCGCAGGTAACCCGGGGAGGTCGGGATGTCCTGCACCACGAGCTGGACGACCGCGAGAGGGACAAAAACGCCGAGCAGAACAAGGAAGGTGCGGACAAAAGACTTCAGCCACTGATTTTCGATCCTTTTCAATCCGGAAAGGAGGATCCCAGCCGCGAAAACATGTATCACAAGAAGCGCGACATAGTTGACGTTCCACAGCACAATGCCGGGTCCAGCCTCCGACCAGAGAAGCGGAGCCGCCTCTTTCAGCCCGCCCGGGAGCCCGATCGCCACAGCCAAAGCTCCGCGCCCGAGGTTTCGCGCGCGGGAAGGCGCGATGTTCACTGCCTGCAGCGCGAGAGTGAGCAGGTACCAGGCGAGACCGATGTTGCCGAGCACCGTGAGCACGACGCCGGCCACGTGAAGCCCATCTCCGAAGTCGATCGCCACGGCGCGCTCGTAGGTTTTCGAGGCCTCGGCGATCATGATCAGCGTCGATGCGGAGAAAAGCAGGGCGAAGTCGCGGAAGCCAGCCAGGGAGAAACGCCGGGAGGCGAAGAAAGAGACGACCACGAGGGTGACCCCACCGGCGAAACAGAGGATGTATGCCGCCAGGATCGCGTGGAGCACCCCTGCTTCCCTCCGGTTTATACGGGGAGGACCCGGATAGCCGGATCCAGCTCCGACTTGAGAAAATCCTCGATATATCCCAGTGTCCCCACCTCCGCGCTGGGGCACCCCTTGCAGGCGCCCATGTACCGGATGTACACCTCCGTCACCCCGTTCGCCGCCTTCATGTCAACGACCTCGAGGTTTCCGCCGTCCCGCAGGAGGTTGGGCCGTACCTTCCCATCCAGCACCTCCTAGACGGCCCGGTGTTTCTGGATGAGACCAAGCTCGGCGAACGGCTTCGGGGCTCCCGCCGACGTCTCCCGTTCCATCTCGGCGCGGACGTCCCTGAGGATATCGACGAGGTGATGGGTGCGAGACTCATGCCCGCCGAGCCGGATACACGACTTGCAGAATGCCCCGGCCTTCGTGTAGCGCGTGATCTCTTCCACCGTCTTCAGGTCGTTGATCCGGATCACGTCCCTGATGGTGCGCAGGCTCACGCGCGCGCACTGGCAGACGATCTCCTCTTCTTCGAGGGAGTCCATGTCGACACCCTTGTACTCCGAGGCGGCCTTGCGGATGACGTCGTAGGCCATGACGCTGCAGTGCATCTTCTGGGGTGGGATTGCCGAGGTCTCCTCGTCGTCGCGCAGTGCGTGTTCGACATCGATGTTCGTGATCTTCATGGCATCGTCCACGGTCTTGCCAATGATCATCTCGCACATCATGTCGCTGGAGGCGATCGCCGTTCCGCAGCCGAAGGTCTTGAACTTCGCGTCCCGGATTCGGTTCGTCCTCGGGTCCACGGCCCAGAATGCCCGAATGGCATCGCCGCAGACCTCCGCGCCCCAATCGGCCACCACCAGGCGGGCGCCCAGCGCCTCGGCCTGCTCCTTCGTGATCTCCCCGAGATGGCGGGGATTGAGCATGTGATCGTTCACCTTCCGGGAATAGCTCTCCCAGAGCGTTCCGCCTATCAGGTCAGACTTGGCCATGGTGATGCTCCTTCGGCCGCTATCAGCGCACGACGCTGGGCGAAATGGTCCGCAGGCGCGCGATCCCTGCGCGCAGAGCGGCAATCGCGGCGTCGATCTCTTCTTCAGTGGTGAACCGGGAAAGGGAAAGGCGCACCCCCGTGTGCGCGAGCTCCGTGTCGATGCACATCGCGACGAAGGTGGGGTTGGGCTCCAGTGATTCGGAGGCGCACGCGCTGCCGGTGGAGGCGGCGACGCCCTGGCGATTGAGGTCCCAGATCATCGCCTCGCCTTCCACGCCCTTCACGCTCATGAGGATGGTGTTCGGCACGCGCAGCTCCCGCCTGCCGATGATGGTGATCCCCTCGATCGACATGAGGGCGTCCTCCAGCCTGTCCCGCAGTCGGCGCACCTCGGTCTGCTCGTGGGAGAGTCCGTCGACGGCGAGCTCCATTGCAAGGCCCATCCCGACGAGGAAGGCCACGTTCACGGTGCCGCCGCGGCGCCCGCCCATCTGCTCCCCGCCGTGGAGGAGGGGATTGAGGGAGAGCCCATGGCGTACATACAGGCCTCCGACGCCTTTCGGCCCGTGGAACTTGTGCGCGCTGAAGCTGAGGAAGTCGACCGGCGCCTCCTGCACATCGACGGGCACTTTTCCGATGGCCTGGACCGCGTCGGTATGGAAGAGAATCCCCTTCTCCCGGCAGAGGGCCGCCAGCTCCCGGATCGGGAAGATCAGGCCCGTCTCATTGTTCGCCCACATGATGGAGACCAGCGCGGTTCGATCGGGGTGGATATGCTCGCGAAGGATGTCGGCATCGACGATGCCGTCCGCGTTCACCGGCAGGAACGTGACCTTCGCGCCCATGCTTTGCAGGAATCGACAGGTGTTGCTGACCGCGGGGTGCTCCACCTGGGTGGTGACAATTTCGGTTTTTTGCCCCGTGCGGATCTGCTCGTACCAGACGGATTGAAGGACCGTGTTGTTCGATTCCGTGGCGCAGCCGGTCACGAGGATGTCGTCGCTCTCCCGCGCGTTGATCCCCGCGTACAGCCTGTCGAAGGCGAGGCGCATATAGGGATGCACTTCCGTGCCGAAGGTGTGCAGCGAGTTCGGGTTGCCATAGAGTTGGCACCAGAACGGCTCCATCGCCACCTTCACGCGTGGATCGAGTATGGTCGTGGCGTTGTTGTCAAGGTAAATGCGGTCCATTTCCTCAATAATATCAAAAAACTCGCGCTGGCGCAACGCCTCGACAGGCAGCAGCAAGAGCGGCTATTTCACCTTCTTTCGGAGCTTCCGCCCAGTGGGGTGCGGCGTGTCGGGGACACCGATCGTTGCTCGTGCCCGCGCTGAAAACACGGCCATTAGTATGATTGCTGCCGCAATGAGGAGGACGTTCAGGATCTGCCCGGTGGTGAAATTGAACCATGTAAACTGAGAATAGAAGTTGTCCAGTTTCACCAGCATGATCGGGTATCCGTAGCCTCCGAAACCCATGCCCTTGTCCGGCTGGCGCACGTATTCGATGAAGAAGCGGATGACGCCGTATCCGAGCATATAGCAGGCGATGGAAAACCCCGGATAGGGTCTGCGCTTCCGCACGATGAACCACAGGATCAGCCAGAGCACCAGGCCTTCGAAGAATGCCTCGTAGAGCTGCGAAGGGTGCCGGGGAAGGTTCACGAGGCCGGAGGCGGGGATGGGCAGGCCGACTGATCCTGCGTAGTCCTTCACCCACTGCTGGTTGGCGGGAAAGCTCTCGGCGTTCGGGAATATCATACCCCAGGGCGCGGTCGTGATCCTGCCATACAGCTCGCCGTTGATGAAGTTGCCCAGGCGGCCGAACGTGTACCCCAGTGGAATCGCGGAGACGAGCATGTCCCCCCACCCAAGCACGTCGAGCTTTTTCACCTTCAGGTACGTGATGATCGCGATGGTTGCCCCTACGACACCGCCGTGATAGGACATGCCGGCAATCCCGGTGAGACGCAGCCTGCCGTCCACCCGGCCGAAGGGAAGAATGATCTGCAGGGGATGCTGGAGGTAATAGCCGCTGGGATCGTAGATGGTCACGGCGAATAAGCGCGCGCCCACCAGCAATCCGACAATCGCCCAGAAGAACATGTCGAGCACTGCTTCTTTCTCCGAAGCGGCCGGCGGCACTCCCCTGTCCCTCTTCCTGAGCTGCCACATGAAGAGCAGGTACGTGATTGCAAAGGCGACCAGGTACATGAAGCCGTACCATCGGATGGGCAGGCCGGGAATGATTTCGGGTTGGATCCACGACGGGTAGGGAACGTACGCCAGCATGCTGAGCTCCTTCAGGACTCCAGCCTACACTTTTTCGACGATCCTGCCCTGTACCGGATCGAAGTGGAGGCTGATCAATTTCTTCTCCGTGCGCGTCTCGTATCGTCGTCCGTGACTTTCCAGGATGGCGCCGGGGTACAATGTGCCCCGCACAACCACCTCGGACGGCACGTGCTCGTCGTACCTGTCGCGCAGGGTGATGAGGCGCATCTTGCGCTGTTCGATGAGCTTCAAGGCCTGGACCTTCTGCGACCGGGCACGGGCCAGCATTCCGGCGGCCGGGGACTGTGCAGGGGCGGCGCCGGACGGTGCGCGTTCCTCCGATGCGCGTTTCTCCAGCACGAACATCTCCGCGTCCAGGTCGGCGACCCTCTTCGTGAGCGCCGCGACTTCACGCTCTTCCCGCTCGATCTGGTCTTTCACCAGGAAATCCTGGCCGAATGAGACGATGGTGCGCGCGCCGCTCGGGGAGCCGATGTTCTGCGCCTCGACGCCGCGGCTCGCGCGCACCTGCCCGGCCACGAGGGAGCCCTTTTCGCCGTCGAGCCGCAGCTTGCCGTTGCATTTCACCTGGCAGCGAACGCAAGCACCATGCAGGTGCACGTCGCCAATCGCCAGGAGGACCGACTGCTCGGCGAACAACCCCTCGATGTCCCTCTTGGACCTCAGGATGGCCTTCCCCTCGCCCTTGATCCCCTGCCCTATAATGATGCTGCCCTCCGCGGAGAGCAGGGCTGCCTCCACTGCCGCGCCGACCTCCAGGACGCCCTCGGCCACCACGGTGAACCCCGAGCGCACCGACCCGCCGATTCTCACAAGACCCGGGAACTTGATGTTGCCGGTAGCCATGGAGACATCGCCCTCCACGGTGTGCGACTCGGTCACCGAAAGGACGCTCCCGTCCCGCACGAGCTCCCCCTCGCTGTCCGAGACGAAATGGACGCTCCCATCCGGCTGGACATCCTCGCGGATCCCGCGGCCCGCTTTCAGCGTTTCCTGCGCCTCGGCGGGAAGGACGAGGGCCTTGCCGGACACGTCCCAGCCGTCCTCCGCAAGCGGATCCCGCGGGCGCACGGTGGCCACCAACTGGCCCCTTTTGATGCTTGTGATTCTGTCCTGGGCTCGAAAATCGGCACTGCCATCCTTGCGGAGCGCCACGGCGTTGCCCGTGGCAAGGTGGAGCTGGAACACGATCCTCGCCTGCGCGTCCTGCCGCGGACGCCGGCCCTCCGCGATGGGCTGGTCCAGGAAGCCTTCGCCCCGGACGACCTTGTCCATGAGCACCAGCAGCTTCTGCTCGTCGATCCCCTTCTGCACGCCGGCCTGGCGCAGGCGGGTGCGCACGTCCTCGGCAGAAATCCGCGCCCCGTCGCCCTCCTGCGGGAAGTAGGAGACGGTTGCCTTCATGCGGTCCGGGGAGAGGGTGACCAGCATCTCGGCTTCCTTGTGCGGCCGGACGCGCAGAAGGATGGCCATGCCGTCGCTGCCCTTCTCCAGTATCCCCTGCTCGGTGGCCACGATGAGGTCCTTGCGCATCGCCAGGCCCTCGAAGAGACGCACTTCCGCGGCCCTGGATCTGGAAGGGCTGATCGCGGCGCCGAACACGTCGACCCCCGGCTCGCCGCCGATGGACGGTGAAATGCGCAGGATCTCCGCGTCCTTCTTCACACGGGCGACAGCCTCCACTCGGGAAAGGGGAAAAGCGCCGAGTGAGGCCAGCGATTTCAGAGTCTCGGGGCGTGACGCCGCCGTCGCCCTGATGGCCGCCGCTTCTTCGGCCGGCAGGAAAGCCGCCCGCCACTCGATCTTCGGCTCCGAGCCGGGCTTCGCGGCGCGCCCCGAGACCAGGAGATAATCGGTCAGCTCGGCATCGGTGCCGGCAAAGAACCCGAGCAGGTCCTTGCGCACGATTTCGGGGTTGAAACCCTTCACCTTGCTCGCCCGGATGGCCTCGCTCACCGCCCCCGGCGACAACGCGGTCCCCCCGCCTTTGCCTTTGCGCAGCGACAGCACCGCCTTCAGCTTGTCGGCGGACACCGTCACGACAGCGACCCCGTTCACCGTGGGAGAGAGGGAGGCGGATTCCAGCGGCGCGCCGCGCAGGATGGCGTCCTGCATCATCGACTCGATCTCGTGGACGGGCAGGAGGGAAGCGGCGCCGAACCCGAGCGCGGCGGTCCGCGAAAGAACTTCCTTCGGGTCCGGCGGAGGCGCGGCCTCATCGCCCGGTGCAAAGGAAAGAAGGCAGCTCAATCCGTCGCGGGAGCGGGTGACCGTGATGGAATGATCGCGGAAGGGAACCACGTCGCACCAGTTCACGCCCCTTCGGAGAAACCCGGTCACCTCCGCCTTGACCTCCGCACCGGTCCGCGTGGTCCCCTGCAGGCAGAGGAACCCCCCCTGCTCGAGCCGCGGCGCAGAAACGACCCGGCCGAAGACGCTCTTTCCCTGCTTCCCCTGCGTGCCGGGACGGAACTTTGCCACGAGGCTGCCCTGCGTGACGTAGCCAGTTCCGTTCAGGTTCGGGTCGATCCTGACGTCTTCACGGACGGTGCGCTTTTCCACCACGACTTCGACCTCCTCCCGCGGCGGGAGGAAGAAGAGCGCGGCCTTCTTCAGTACTTTCTTCTCCGTCTTGATGCGCTCTTCCCGCAGCCGGAACCCTCTCGGAGGCGGAGCCGCTTCCAGGACCTTGCGCGCCACCGCGACGAGCCTTTCGGGCACGGAAAGGAGCTCGAAATCGACGCTCTCGGGGGTGGGAGGCTGGGGAGCGATGCCAGCCGCGGCGACGAAGCTGACCGGGTCGGTCTTGTTGCGCGCGAGCCCTCGGAATGCACGGTCGATGGCGCCGGTATCGATGCCCGACCTGACCCTCTTCTCATTGAGAACAGCCAGGATGCTTTCCGGCGTGATGTCGGCGCCGTTCTCATCCGGGATGATGGTGATGCGGACTTCGATGCCCTGCTCGTCGATTTCGAGCTTCAGATCGCCTTTCAGTGCCATACGGGATCTCGTGCGCGGCCGGGCGCGGCCGGCCTCAGCATAAATGAAGGAATGTCACCCGACAAGTGTGAATACCGCCAGTCCGACGAAGACGACCGCGAGGCCCAGCTTCACCTTTCCCATGTGCGCCTGGAAGGCCGTCGTGATCCTGCCCGAGCTGACGCCCAGGTAGCTCGCGCCGAAGACGACAAGGAGGGGAAGGATGAAGCAGAAGTTGTAGAGCAAAAGAAGCCCGAACGCATCGAGCTGCCGATGCATGCGGGCGAGGTAGCCCAGGAGGGGAAGATAGACCTGCCCGGTGCACGCGAACTCGAAGAGGGACACCAGGAAGCCCAGAACGAGGGAGCTGCCCGCCAGCGCCGCGATTCGGACGCGTGTGCGGATCGACGCATGGATGCGCTTCTTGAACGATGAGGGCAGCTGCAGGAGCATCTCCCCGGGGCGCCCCGACCGGATCAGCGTGTAGTCATATACCGAGAGCCCGGCGAATACGAAAAGGACAGCGACGAGCACCCAGCGCAGGAGAACAGACACCAGGGACACGGCCGTTGCCGCGCGGAGCGCGGTGAAAAGACCGAGCCCGATGAGGAAGTAGGAAACGAACACGGCGAAGGAAAACAGCGCGCCGATCACGAGGACCTCGCTCCTGCCTCGGCCGGCGAGCGCAAGAGAGGCGAGCAGGAAGATGAGAGTCGTGAATGCGCACGGGTTGATGCCGTCAATGAGGCCGGCAGCGATCACGGGCAGCACTGCCAGGCTCTCCGCGAGAGGAGCCGAGGAGGGAGGAGAAACCCCGGCGGGGGGACCGACTGAACCTGCGGCCAGCGCCGCCAGGAGCCCGGGAAGCTTCTCACGGATCACGCTGTCTCCCTGGAGGAGGGTGTCCCCCGTGCGGAGCGCAGGTATGGCGGTGAGCGCCTGGCCGTGCGCCGTGGCGAACGCGGAAAGTTCCTCGTACTGCCCGGTATCCAGCAGGTCCCGCTGGCTCACCTCGATGCGGCGCCCCAGGCTCTTTTCCAGGCGAGGGATCTCAACGGAGAGAAACTCCTCGCAGCTCCGGCAGCCCAGGGTGTAGTAGTACGTCACCAGAAGCGACGCCCCCGGGACGGCAGGCCTCCCGGTGCCCTGGCTGATCCCGGGCGTCTGGCCCGTCCCGGCGCCGCCGGCGGCGAGCGCCGGACTCACTTCCCGCACCGTGCCTCGAATCAAATAGTAGGAAACAGACGCGCCGGGAAGATCTGTTTTCACGAGCAGGCTCTTGGTCGTGATTCCCACGTCGTCTGTCGAGTCGTAGCGCACGGAAAAGCCGGCATGGGAACCGCTTCGAATTGTCTGGTAGCCCGGGATCACCCGGTTGCACGAACAGGTGGGAAACAGGGTCACCGTGACCGTCACCGGTTCGAAGTTCGTAACCGTGACCTCCCTCTCTATCACCGATCCCTGAGCGATCATGCCGAACTTCCACTCGGCGGGGGAGAACACCAGGCGCGGCGCCGGGGCGGCAGCCAGAAGGGCCGGGGACATCGCGAAGACGAAGAGGCAGCAGAGGAGCGGGGGTCGCGACATGGGTCAGGGCCGCGTGCCATCCCGGGCCCGATGCACGAGCCGGGCATGAAGGAGCGCATTCTCGCGACGGAGCGTGGAAAGCTCGATCTGCTGGGTTCGGACCGATTCGACGAGATCCGCCATGTTGAGGGCGCCTGAGTTCAGGAGGTCCTCCAGGTCGCGGCGCATGCCCCTGAAGTCCTCCTCGGCCTCCGCCTCGGGCCCGAGCACGGGTTTTCCCCCATCGTCTCTCGTCCCTTCCAGCCATGGCGCGCCATGCGGTTCCTCCGCCGGGGCGGAAAGCAGCTTTTCCGCAATGCGGTATAAGCCCCGGGAGAGGACGCAGCCGGGCTTGTACCTGAGGATCGGGACCCGCGAACCCAGCGCCACGGACTGCAGCTCGTCACGGAAGATCACGCCGAGGTGGGCCACGTCGATTCCAAGGTAAGCTCGGGCCGACGCGCGGAGCTTCTCGCCCTTTTCCGCCTCGGCAGGGTCCTCCACCAGGTTGAGAACGAGCCGGGGCCGCAGCCGTTCCAGCGCGCGTATGAGCAGTGCATGCGCCTCCGGGTCTTCCCGGGCGACAGTCTCGAGGATCCGCGGGACCGAGGCGCGCTGAAGACCTCCCTCGCGGTCCCGGCGCAGTTCCTCCAGAACGGCAAACGCGCGAGATTGGAGACCGACCGTGCCATACATGACGCGGAAAACCAGATTCTTGAGGAACAGATAGGCGTTGCTCCCGCGCCCGGTCCAAGGTCCAGCACCATGAAATCAAAGGCGAGCGACTCCAGGCACCGCACCAGGCGTTTCTTCTGCGCTGACTTCATGTTCGCCGTGCCGGGCATCTCCGCGTCACCGGGCACGAACGAGAGACCGTCGTACTCCGTCGGCAGGATGATGTCGTCGAAACTCGTGCGCGGCACTGAAAGGAACGTACCGATCCCCCGGCTCACGCTGCGGATCCCGAGCATCGTGTGCGCATTCGAGGCGCCCAGGTCGAGGTCCACCAGGACGACTTTCCTCCCCGCTTCAGCGAGCGCGATGGAGAGGTTGGTGGCGAGCAGGGACTTGCCGACGCCGCCTTTGCCGCTCGCAATCGGGAGGATCACCATCGCCGACACCGCCCGCCACTAGTGAAAATCCCGCACCTCCGTCTCATCGTACGCCGGCAGCCGCGCTCCGTTCTGGGGAATCTGCGGCTCCTCGGCTCGCCAGGCGATCAGCACGGCGAGGAAAAGCAGGTCGAGGAGGAACACGCAGACCAGGACTGCGCCGCCGGTGATCGCGCGCCCGCCGATTCCCAGGATTTCATTGCCGGCGGCAATCCGCAAGGCGCCCGAGACCGCGAGCAGGATGAAAGAGAACACGCTCAGGGCCTTGCCGAGGCGCAGAAAGGCGATGAGCGCGGAATAGCGGGCGGGAAACAGCGCAAGCATCCCTCCACCCGCCGCGATCAGCAGGTTGCCCGATCCCGCGATCAGGAGCCACGGGAAAACCCACTGCCCGGCGCCCGAGGTCGCCTGGAGCAGGGACGCGAGGAGGAGGAGCACCACAAAGAAGCGCACGAGCTCCCAGAGGGAGCCGGCAAGGAGCAACCCGCGCCGCACTGACATGCACTGCGCAGTGTAGCCAGGCAGCCGAGGAGTTGCAACCCTA
>JBEKTX010000044.1:0-17718 GCA_049515615.1 Spirochaetia bacterium | reverse complement strand
CTTTTCGGGTGTTCAGGTGGCGAAGTACCAGCCCTCGAAGCTGGCCGCCATGGAGGCGCAGTGGGAGACGGAGAAGGGCGCGGACTTCTACATCCTGCAGCTCCCCCGCCCGGAGGCCCAGGAGAACTCGGTGGAGGCGCTGGAGGTCCCCGGGGGCTTGAGCCTGCTCGCTTACCACGACCCGAACGCGGTCGTGAAGGGGCTGAAGGACTTTCCCCCGTCGGACAGACCCCCGGTGCTCGTGACCTTCATCGCCTTCCGGCTCATGGTGGGCCTGGGCTTCCTTTTTGTCCTGCTCGCGCTGCTTGCCGTGATTTTTGCGTGGAGGAAGCAGCTTTCCTCCAGAAAGTGGTTTCTCTGGATCATGTCAGTCGCCATCGTGCTGCCCTACCTCGCCTCGGAGATGGGGTGGGTGGTGGCCGAGATCGGACGGCAGCCCTGGATCGTCTACGGCCTCCTCCGGACGCAGGACGCCGTCTCCCGGAACCTCACGCCGGGAGATGTGCTGGGCTCTCTCGCTGCGTTCATCGTCATCTACGTGGCGCTCGCCGTGGTCGACGTGTTTCTTTTGACGAAGTACGCGAACAAGGTCGAGGACTGAGAGGAGGACGGCCATGGCGCTGCAGACTTTGTGGTTCGTGCTCTGGGGCCTCCTGTGGGCGGTGTACTTCACGCTGGACGGCTTCGACTTCGGAGCCGGCATGCTGCGTCTCTTCCTCACCCGGGAGGAGACCGACCGCCGAGTGAGCCTCGCCGCAATCGGGCCGGTGTGGGACGGCAATGAGGTGTGGCTCATAACAGCGGGAGGCGCCACATTTGCGGCCTTCCCCGGCACCTACGCGTCCATGTTCAGCTTCCTCTATCTCCCGATGCTCCTTATCCTGTTTTCGCTGATCATCCGCGGGGTGTCGATCGAGTTCCGCAACAAGGACGAGAACCCTCGCTGGCGCTCGACCTGGGACGTTCTCCTCGCGCTGAGCAGCTTCTCCGCTCCCCTTGTGCTGGGGCTGGGATTCGGCAACATCTTCCAAGGGCTTCGGTTCGACTCCGCGGGCTATCACGGCAGCTTCTGGCAGTTGTTCAATCCCTACGGCCTCCTCACCGCGGTCTTTTTCGTTCTTCTCTTTCTCCAGCACGGAGCGCTCTGGCTGGTGTACAAGACCGAAGGGGAGCTCACGGAACGCTCAAGCCAATGGGCAGGCGCCCTGTGGTTCGTCGTTCTCGCCGTTGCCGCCGCCTTCCTCGTTTTCACCGGGTTTGCGACACGGCTCTATGACAACTACCTCTCCCACCCGGGATGGACCCTCGTCCCGCTTCTCGCCGTCGCGGCGCTCGTGGGCGTGAAGGTTTTCCAGGCGCGGTCCCGCGCCCTGCCTGCCTTCCTGTCCTCGTGCGCCACCATCCTCCTGGTGGTTGCCACCGCCATGGTGGGGCTCTTCCCGAATCTCATTCCCTCCCGGCTGGACCCGGCCTCGAACCTCACGATCATGAACACCTCCTCGGGCGCCTACACGCTGCGGCTGATGGCCATCGTCGCGCTTGTCTTTGTCCCCATCGTGGTCGTCTACCAGTTGTTCGTGTACAGGTTTTTTCGGTCCAAGACGACCCTGGAAGGCACCGAAGGGGGCTACTGACAGAAGGAAGTTCCTACGGCGATCACCGCGCGCGGAAGCTGGGCATCGTGCTGGACCCGGCAGTGCCTATGCGTGGTAAAAACGGTACCGCTTGCGGTATTCCGTGGGAGACACTCCGGTCACCCGCTTGAACACGGAGCGGAAGCTGCCGACGTCGTCATAGCCGATCCGGGTGGCCACGGAGTCGACTGGATCGGTTCCGGATTCCAGCGCGTGCTTGGCCGCCTCGATGCGCACCCTCTGGATGTACTCGATCGGGGTGTTTCCGGTGGCGGCCTTGAACCGCCTGATGAAGTTGCGGCTGCTCATGTTCACGCGGGAAGCAAGCTCAACCACCGAGAGCTCGCGTGATCCCTGCCGTTCGATCATCTCCTGGGCTTCCAGGATTTCCCTGTCCCCGTGGTTTTTCTGGGTGCTGAAGATCGCGTAAGCGGTCTGCGGCCCCTTGTTCATGTCGATGAGGAAGATCTTCGCCATCTGCCGGGCCGCTTCCGCCCCGCAGTATTTTGCCACGAGGTACGCGGTCAGGGTGAGAAACGATGTCGCCCCGCCGCTCGTGCAGACCCGGCCGTGGTCCACCACGATCTGCTCGGAGAGGATCCGCACCTGCGGATAGCGCTGTCGGAACAGGTCCTGGGCGATCCAGTGCGTTGTGGCCGTCTTGCCATCCAGGAGCCCCGCTTCGGCGAGCACGAATGCCCCTGTGCATATGCTCGCCACGTCAGCTCCCTGCTGGTGCATGGCCCGGACCCAGGGGGCCGCGGCGCTGTTTTCCGCAAGCTGGGAGAGCACGTCGCCGTCGAAAGCCGGAACGATCACCAGGTCGGCTTTTGTGACCTCCTTGATGGTCGAATGGCAATGGATGGGGAGTCCGCTCGGGGAAGTGAGTGGGTTCGTGGCGGCCGAAACGAGGCGGACGTTGAAGAACGGCTCAGCTCCGTTCAGTCTCCCCGCGGTCCAGAGCAGCTCCATTGGTCCTATCGATGAAAGCGATGAGCAGCCCTTGAATACCAGGACGCAGACATCCATTGCCATACACGCCTCCGAATCAAAGATATGGCACGAATGACACCGAGGAAAGTCAAATCTGCCACTTTTCACTCATCTGGCACCTCCTTACCTTCAATGCCATTGGGGGACGGGCGCTGCGGGGGCCGCCCCAAAAGCCTTAGAGGAGGTGCTCGTATGACAAGCAGAGAGTCTTTCCTTCAAATGTGGGGCATGGAAACAGCCGCAACGCAGCGCGTGCTCGCCGCGGTGCCCGACAAGAATATCGAGTGGCGGCCTCACCCGAGGTCGAGATCCGCGATCGAGCTCAGCGCATTCGTGGCGGGACACGCTCCGGTCCTGGCCATGCTGATCGAAACGGGGGAAATCAGGGGCGGACCGATGGAGCCGCCCAAATCGATCAAGGAGGCGGCCGGCATGTTCGCGGCCGTGCTTCCCAAGGTTGACAAGCTCCTGAAGGGTCTCGACGAGAAGACCTGGGACCAGAAGATGACTACCCTCTACTCCCCTGAAGGGAAGGTGTGGCAGTCCGCGCCCATGGGCGGCATGATCTGGTCCACACTCTTCGATCTTATCCACCACCGCGGACAGCTCAGCACCTACATCCGTCCGATGGGCGGGAAGGTCCCTTCCATTTATGGACCTTCGGCCGACGACCCGGGCATGTAGGTCGGTCTATCGCGCCGCCCCGGCGGCCGGCCGCCGGGGCGGTTTTTTCTCCACCACGGGCTCACCGACTTAAAAATTGTTGACAAATATGCTCCCCTATATCATCTTTTTTCTTACATTCACCTGCTGCAGGTTTGAGGGAGGAGACGGGAAATGGAAACTGTTGCCGAGTTTCTTGCCGGCAAGGGCGCCGCGGTGTACACGGTAAAGCCCGATGCGACTGTCTATGAAGCCCTCGAGTTGATGGCCGAGAAGAACATCGGGGCCGTGCTCGTGACGGACCAGACGGGAAAACTCCACGGTATCTTCTCCGAGCGCGACTATGCTCGCAAGATGATGATCAAGGGGAGGGATTCGCACGTCACCAGAGTCCAGGAGATCATGACCACGATGGTCGTGTCGATCAACCCCGATACCCGCCTGCGTGACTGCATGTCGCTCATGACTGAGAAACGGATCCGGCACCTCCCCGTGTTCCAGGGAGAGAAGCTCGTCGGAGTGGTTTCCATTGGAGACGTGGTGAAATCCCTTCTCTCGGAGCAGGACTACGTCATCTCCCAGCAGGCCTACAAGATCGATCAGCTGGAGAACTACATCTCGCTGAGCCCCTAGCGAGCGCCCACGACCGCGTCCACGAGTGCCCGGACGTTTTCCACCGGCGTGTCGAGCTGAACGTTGTGCGTCGGGCCGATGATGAGGCCGCCACTCCTGCCGAGTGTCTGAAGCCGCCGCGCGACCTCCGCCCGCACGTCGTTCGGCATTCCGAAGGGGAGCGTCTTCTGTTCGTCGATCGATCCCCAGAAGCAGAGGCGGTCACCGTACTGCTTTTTCAGCAGGGCGGGATCCATGCTGCGGGGCTGAACCGGGTTCAGCACGTCGACACCCACCTCGATCAGCTCAGGGATTATGGGAAGGATGCACCCGTCGGAGTGGTAGGCCACCTTCAGTGATGGCTTGATCGACTTGATCGCTGAAATGAAAGCGGCCATCCGAGGCTTGAGGAACCTGCGCCAAGTCTGCGGGGAGATCAGCATCGCATTCTGAGCGCCCACGTCGTCTCCGATCCAGATCATGTCGACTCCCAGACGCGTGAGCCGTTCGGCGGCGCGCAGGTGATACCTGTACGGGATCTCGAGCACCGCGTCTGCCCTCTCCGGGTCCGCGGCAAAATCCATCAGGAGCCGCTCGTAGCCCCTCAGCGCCCATGCCGTCTCGAATACGGTCGTGACCGTCACACCGACGATCCAGTATTCGTCCTTGAAGGTCCGCAGCACCCAGTCTGATTCCTCGTACAGCTCGGGGCGATCGGGGTCGGGCGGCCGATACACCTGGATCGCGGAGTCATCGGCGAGCGGATGTGACGCGATCTCCGTGTAGTACCCCTCCCCGAACCGCGTTGTGTAGGTCGAGTTTCTCCACATGATCCCCCATTCGTCGGTATAAGAGTCGCGGTCCGGACCGTAGGAGTCGTTCGCGTAATAGCTGTTTGCCCACCCGACGGAGGTGAGGAGGAGGTCCTCGTCCAACGCCCTCTCCAGCTCGTACGTGTTGCCGCCGCCATGAGGATTGTGATGAGTCGTGGCGGCGACGTGCACGTCAGCCCTCATCCGTTCCGCGAACTCCGGGGTGAAACTGATCTGCAGCGGGCAGCGATCCGGCTGCTCGTGATTGAGCGAATGAAGGACACGGTCCCTGTGCTTCATCGGTTGGCCCTCCGGCCTTTGAATCATCGTGTCAGGTGACGGTATTTGATGCGGTGCGGCTCCACCGCGGCGTCACCCAGCCGTGCGCGCTTGTTTTCCTCGTAATCGGAAAAGTTCCCCTCGTGCCACCAGGCCGAGCTCTCCCCCTCGAAAGCGAGGATATGCGTGGCAACCCGGTCGAGAAACCAGCGGTCGTGGCTGATCACCAGGACGCAGCCGGCGAATCCGAGGATCCCCTCCTCCAGCGCGCGCAGCGTGTTTACATCGAGGTCGTTGGTCGGCTCGTCGAGCAGGAGCACGTTCGCCCCTTCCTTCAGCATCAGGGCCAGGTGCACCCGGTTGCGTTCCCCTCCGGACAGCGACCCGACCTTTTTCTGCTGGTCGGGGCCGCTGAAGGCATAACGGGCGATGTACGACCTTGAGTTCACCTCGTGCCGACCCAGCCTGATGAGGTCCTGACCGTCAGAGATCAGCTCCCAGACCGACTTCCCGGGCGCGAGCTTTTCGCGGAGCTGGTCCACGTAAGTGAGCCGCACGGTCTCCCCGATTCGTAGCACGCCGGCGTCAGGCTTTTCCTGGCCCGTGACGATCCGAAAAAGGGTCGTCTTGCCCGCGCCATTGGGGCCGATAATGCCGACCGTGGCGCCGGCCGGCACCGAGAAGCTCAGGTCTTCGAACAGGATGTTCTCGTCGTAGGCCTTGCGCAGGCCCTTTGCTTCGATGACAAGGTCGCCCAGCCGCGGTCCCGCGGGGATGTAGATTTGCAGGTCCTGCTCCCGCCGCCCGGCGTCCTCCGCGAGCATCGATTCGTAGGAGGCAATCCGCGCCTTGCTCCTGGCCTGACGGGCCCGAGGGGATTCGCGAATCCACTCCAGCTCCCGCTGCAGGGTCCGCTGGCGGTCGGATTCCTGCTTCTCCTCCCGCCTGAGGCGCTCCTTTTTCTGCTCCAGCCAGCCGGAGTAGTTGCCCTTCCACGGGATGCCTTCTCCCCGGTCCAGCTCCAGGATCCATCCTGCCACGTTGTCAAGGAAGTAGCGGTCGTGCGTCACCGCGATCACGGTGCCTTCATACTGCACCAGGTGGTGCTCAAGCCACGCGACGGTCTCGGCATCGAGATGGTTTGTGGGTTCGTCAAGCAGGAGGATGTCAGGTTTTTTCAACAACAGACGGCAGAGCGCCACGCGCCGTTTTTCCCCTCCGGAGAGCACGCCGATCTTCAGGTCCGGCGGGGGGCATCGGAGCGCGTCCATTGCCATGTCCAGCCGGCTGTCCAGGTCCCAGCCGCCCCGGGCGTCCAACTTCTCCTGGACCGTCCCCTGGCGCTCCAGGAGAATGTTCATGGCCTCATCGTCCATCGGCTCGCTGAACTTCGCGTTGATCTGCTCGAACTCCTGGAGGAGCGCCACGACATCCCGCACCCCGTCCTCCACGACATCCCGGACCGTGGAGTCTGGCGGAAGCTGGGGTTCCTGCTCGAGGAATCCGATGGTGTACCCCGGGTTGATGACCACCTCTCCCCTGAACTCTTTCTCGACGCCTGCCATGATCCGCAGCAGGGTGCTCTTGCCAGAGCCGTTCAAGCCGATGACGCCGATCTTTGCGCCGTAGAAATAAGAGAGGGATATGTCCTTGATGACCGTCTTCTGGTCGTAGCTCTTGCTGACGCCCACCATTGAATAGATGATCTTGTTCGGTTCCTGGTCGCGCGCCATTACGCCATCGCCACCGACGTGCGGGGGAACGGGTTGTTCATTCAGATACACCTCGAAGGGGGAAGGTAGCATGCAATCTCGGGGAGGGCTATACTCCGCTCCCGGAATGAATGGAGTCCGGATTGTCGGCATTGCGGGCGGCTCAGGATCGGGAAAGACGACCGTCGTCTCCCGGATCACGGAGATGGTTCGCGACTATGCCCTGGTGCCCCAGGACAACTACTATCGTTCAGCAGAGCACGTCACCAACCAGAATATCACGGGCTTCAACTTCGACCACCCCGATGCGTTCGACAGCGATCTCCTGCTCGAGCAGCTTCTGGGCCTGAAGGCCGGCACTCCCATACGGATGCCGCAGTACGATTTCGTCCATAACCGGCGGAGGAACGAAACGGTGCTCGTTGAGCCGCGGAAGCTGGTGATCCTGGAAGGGATCATGATCTATTTCGACAAGCGCATACGCGACCTGGTCGACCTGAAGCTGTACGTCGACACCCCTGACGATATCAGGTTCATCCGGCGTCTGCGCCGCGACATCACCGAGCGCGGGCGCACTGTCGACTCCGTGATCGAGCAGTACACCGAACGGGTGCGGCCGGGGCACTACGAGTTCGTGGAACCCACCAAGGCCTATGCCGACCTCGTGATTCCCGAAGGCGGGTTCAACGTCCGTGCCATGGAGGCCCTGACGCCGTTCCTCAGGCAGATCGCCGGGTGAACGCGGGGCTCGCTTTCGCGGCTCTCGCCGTCCGCCCGAGCACGGTATACCGTGCAGGGGCTGACGGTATGTCGCCAGGAGCGACCGCGCTGCCGCCCTCCGCGCGCCCCTTGGCCGGCAGCCGCGCTTGCGCGGCGGGAGGCTTCGGCGTGCTACGCATCCCTGGCGACGGTTGACGCGAAAGGCCGATCCGGCTAGACTGCGCACGTTCCGAATACCCCCGCCGAATGGAGAAGAACGTCGTATGGCCAAACTGACAGGCAAGGTCCTGATCGCGCAGGGAGGCGGCCCGACCGCCGTCATCAATCAATCACTCGTCGGCGCGGTGCTGGAATCCCGGAAGTTTTTCGAGGTGACCCGGGTCTACGGGGCGACCAACGGCGTGCGGGGGATCGTCAACGAGGATTTCCTGGACCTTTCGCAGGAAACGACCCACAACCTCGAGCAGGTGGCCATGACCCCATCCAGCGCGCTGCTCTCCACGCGCGACAAACCTGACGATGCCTACTGCAGGGAGATCTTCAAGGTCTGCCAGGCGCACGACGTGCGCTATTTCTTCTATATCGGCGGCAACGACAGCGCGGACACGGTGCGCATCGTCAACAGCAACGCCGAGGGCGCCGGGTACGACATGCGCTGCATTCACATCCCCAAGACCGTGGACAACGACCTTGTCATCAACGACCATACACCTGGTTTCGGATCCGCGGCGCGCTACGTGGCGCAGGCTTTCATGGGCTACAACCTGGACAACCGGGCGCTGCCGGGCGTGTTCATCGGGATCGTCATGGGACGCAACGCGGGCTTCCTCACCGCCTCCGCGACCCTCGGCCGCAAGTACGAGGATGACGGCCCTCATCACGTCTATGTCCCCGAACGGCCTTTCTCCGAGGAGCAGTTCCTCGGCGACGTGAAGGCAGCCATGGAGAAGAAGGGCCGCTGCCTCGTTGCGGTGAGCGAAGGAGTCCTGGACAAGGACGGCAAGCCTTTCATGACGAAGCTGAGCGGCAGGAAGGAGGCCGATGCCCACGGCAACGTGCAGCTCTCCGGCTCCGGAGCGCTGGGCGACATGCTCTCGGACCTCGTGAAGGAGAAGCTGAAGATCAAGCGCGTGCGCGCGGACACTCTCGGGTACGCCCAGCGCTCCTACCTCGGCGTCGTCTCCGATGTGGATGCGCACGAAGCGCGCGAGGTCGGAGAAAAGGCGGCGCAATTCGCCATCTGGCACGACCAGGACGGCTCCATCACGATCCAGCGCACGGGCAATTACTCGGTGGATTACCGCCTGGTGGCGCTGGAGGAGATCGCGGCCAAGACCAAGACGATGCCGAAGGAGTTCCTCAACCCTGCCGGCAATGACACGACGTGGGACTTCTATAACTACGGCCGCCCGCTCCTCGGCTCCGGCTTTCCCAATGTGCACCGCATCAGGGCGCCAAAGGTCCCGCGGATACTGAAGAACGGGAAGTAAGATCACCAGTCACGCGCGAATCCGCCTTCGGCGATGAGCAGAATCCGCCTTCGGCGATGAGCAGAATCCGCCTTCGGCGATGAGCTATGCGCGTGCGGATCTTTCGACTACAATCGCCGAGGTGTGAAACTCCGCGCCCGACTCCTTTTCATCTCCATCAGCGCGCTCCTGGTCCCGGTCCTCGTTGCCATTGCGGTGGCCGCGGCGGTTGTCGTGGAAAGCAGCGGCAGGTCCCAGGCGGCACGGTTCCGCTCCGCACTGGATCTCATCCGAAAGGATATCTCCGACACGGAGCAGCGCTATCGGACGAGCATCGCGCGCCTGGCTCTCTCCGACACGCTCCAGGGCAAGCTCTACGTCTACAACAAGTACTGGGGCTTCTTCAGCAAGGACACTCTGGACGCGGACATTGCCGTGCTCCGCGACGAGCTGGAGAACCACCTCCTGAGCGAGGCCATCGACTCCATTGCGGTGTACCGCACCGAGGGGGATCACTACTTGTCGGTGGTGGTGGTCGGCAACTCCACCGATATCCACGTGAGCCTGCCTCGCGATGCCCCCGCCCGGCTGGCGGGGCAGCCGGAATACGCCCAGACATCAGACGGCATCTATGCCACCTTCTACATGCCCCTCTTTCGCTACGGAAGCGAAATCGGGCTCCTGGCGTTGCAGAAAGCGTTCAACCGCGGGTACCTCGAGGGTTTGTCTCTGAGGTTCAACATCGGCATCGCCCTGTACGCGCAGGGGCTGTATCGCTATTCGTCTCTGCCCGGAATCGACGCCGCCGGCGTTCTCTGGGCCCGCGCACACCCCATGACGGGCAGCCCCTTCGCCGGCTCCTACCCGTTCCAGGGCCGGTTGTACAAGTACATTGGATCGTATTTCGAGATGGGCCCGCGCGCCAAGGGGTTCCTGTTCGTCGGCGGCGCATCCTCCATTACCGCCGCGGACTGGTGGCGGAGCTTCACCCAGCTCTCGATCATTCCCCTCATCTGCGTGGCGGTGGCCATTGCGCTGTTCATCTTCTGGGGAAGCGAGGTGATCCTTGCCATCCGCACGCTCATGGCTGCTTCGGTCGCGGTCGGCCGGGGCAACTACCGGGTGCGGCTGCCGGTTGAACGTCGCGACGAGTTCGGTGAGCTTTACCGGGGGTTCACGCGGATGGCCGAGCAACTGCAGGAGAACCTGGCCCGGTTGGAGGAAAGCAAGCGCATGCTGGTGACCAGCGAGAAAATGGCGGCCCTGGGCCGTTTCTCCGCCGGGGTGGCGCACGAGATCAACAATCCGCTGGGCATCATTCTCAACCACGTCCAGCTTCTGCGCTCGGGCCGGCTGGAAGAGCTCGAGCGGAGGGAATTCCTGGAGCGCATGGAGACGGAGATCAAGCGCGTGAACAGGCTCCTGCGCAACCTCCTCGATCATGCAACTGACGAGGAGCTTGCGTTCAGCGACCTCGCGCTGGAGCCGGCCGTGGCCGAGGTCGTGCAGCTTTTCACGCCGAAGCTGCGCGTGAAGGGCGTGCAGGTCCGGGTTCAGCCTTTCCCGGCCCAAGCGGTGGTGGAGGGCGATGCGGATGCGATCAAGCAGGTGTTTTTCAACCTGCTGTACAACGCCATCCAGGCAATCCACCACGATCACGGAGAGGTGAGCATCGACGCATGTGCGGATACGGGCGGCTGGTGCGTCCACGTGACCGACAACGGCGTGGGCATGGACGAGGCGACCCGTGCAGCCATCTTCCAGCCTTTTGTCACCCGCAAGCAGGGATATGGAACGGGGCTGGGGCTTGCGCTCAGTCAGAGCATCATGAAGCTGCATGGCGGCACCATTGCCGTCATGGGCGAGCTCGACATCGGCACCACGGTTACCCTCTGGTTTCCCCGCAAGGAGGAAGCATGAGCAACCGCCGTGATTTCTCCATACTCATTGTCGACGATGAGGAAGGCATGCGGCTGGGACTGGACAAGGCCCTTTCCCTCGAGGGCTACCGGGTGCAAAGCGTGGCCACGGGCGCGGAGGCACGGCGCAGGGCCCAAGGGGGACATTTTCACTGCGCGTTCGTGGACCTGAAGCTTCCCGACCTGAACGGCACCGACCTCCTGGCCGATCTGCGCGAGGGAGGCACCGCCGTGGTCATCATCACGGCATTTGCCAGCGTGGACACCGCCGTGCGGGCAATGAAGCTCGGCGCTGTCGACTATCTGCAGAAGCCCTTCGACAACCAGGACATCGTGGCCCTCGCCGACCGGCTCTGCCTCGGCGCGCGAAGCGAATCGGATGCCGACATGGAGTCTCTCCCCGGCAAAAGCTTCGTGGCGGCAAGCCCCGCCATGAGGCACATCGTTGCGACGCTGCGCAAGGTGATGGATTCCGAGATCCCCCTTCTCCTCCAGGGAGAAAGCGGCACCGGCAAGGAGATGATCGCCCGGTTCGTCCACCAGAAGAGCGCGCGGTCGGGCATGCCGTTCGTGGCAATCAACTGCGCGGCGATCCCGCCGGAGCTGCTGGAGAGCGAGCTCTTCGGCCACGAGAAAGGCTCATTCACCGGCGCGCATGCCACGGTGCCCGGCAAGTTCGAGGCGGCCGGCACGGGGACGATTTTTCTCGACGAGATCGGGGACATGAGCCAGCACCTCCAGACGAAGCTCCTCCGCGCGCTCGAAGAGAGGTCGTTCGAGCCCGTGGGGTCGACCCGGTCCATTCCCCTTGCCGCCCGGATCATCGCGTCCACGAACAGCGACCTCGCGACCATGATCAGGGAAAAGCGCTTCCGGCTGGACCTCTATTACCGCTTGAAGGGCGTGGCGGTTACCATCCCCCCGCTTCGTGACCGCAGGGAGGACATCGAGCCCCTGCTCTCGATTTTCCTGGACTCGTTCCGACGGCGCTACAACAAGCCGGGAGTGGAGATCTCCCGGGAAGCCGTGCGGTTCCTCCGCACGTACCAGTGGCCGGGGAACGTGCGCGAGCTGAAGAATGCGGTGGAGTCCGCCGTGCTTCTCTCCGAACAGAACAGGCCGCTCCTTCCACGGGATTTCCTCCTGGAGGGGCCCGGCGAAGTCGCGCTCCCCGAGCTGTGGAAGCAGGAGAGGGAGGCGATCATCGAGGTGCTCAAGCGCACAGGATACAACCGTTCAGTCGCCTCACGGGAGCTGGGCATGAGCCGGAAGACCCTGTACAACAAAATGAAACGCTACTCGATCAAATAGCGGCGCGCGTTCGCAAGGCGCTCAAGCTTACACAGAATTACCCAATTCGTGTAGTCCATGTTCCCAGTGTCACTTCGCGAATGGTTGCCGTTCCCGAACCGTATCCTAATATATTGCTGGCAAAGCAAATAATTCAAATCGCCTTGCTCCCTTCTTTGGCCCGGATCATGCATTACCATAAGGGCGTTGGCAAAAAGAAAGCAAAGCTGCAGGGCTCTATTCCTCGTCCTCTCCGTCCTGGTGCTGGGGGTTTCCTCTGCGTCCTGCTTCGGCGGAGGCAGCCGTGAGCCGTCCGCGCCTCCTTCTCCGTCTCGTCCGCTCACGTTTGTGATGGTTCCCAAGGGCGTGCATCCCTACTTCGAACCGGTCTACCGCGGCTTCGAGGCGGCGGCGAAAAAGTACGGAATCCTCTCTGAGATCGATGCGCCGCCCCGGTTCGACGTGGCGCTGCAGGTGAAGGTGATAGAGGATCTCATCGCCCGCGGCGTGAGCGGGATCGCCATCTCCGCAAATGACGACCGGGGCCTGGTCACTGTCATCCACGAAGCGGCGCAGGCCGGGATCAAAGTGATCACCGTCGATGCGCCCGCCCCCTCGAGCGAGGCGCTCACGTACATCGGCACGGACAATGAGAGCGCAGGCTACGAAGCAGGGAAGCGCATGGCAGCGGCGATGGGAAGAAAGGGATCGATCGCCGTTCTGCAGGGTGGGATGGCGGCCACCAACCTGAACCTGAGGACCCGTGGTTTTACCCGCGCGCTCGCCGAGCACGCGCCCGGCATTGCGGTTGTAGCGGTGGTGGACGAGGGCGGGGATTTCGCGATGTCGGTGAACAAGACCGAAGAGATTCTGTCTGGATACCCGAAGCTGAACGCGATCTTCAGCGTCTCCGCCGAGGGCGCGCCCGCCGCCGCAGCGGTTTTGAAACGGCAACGGAAAGCGGGACAAGTGCTGGTGGCCGGCTTCGACGACCTGGAAGACACGCTGCAGGGAATCCGCGATGGATCGATCGTCTTCTGCGTCGTGCAGAACACCTACAGGATGGGGTGGCTGTCGGTGGAGCGGCTCAATGACGCGGTGAACGGGAGAACCCTCCCGCGCGTGATCGATACGGGCGTGGTATTCGTGGCCCGCGGGAACATCGACACGTACAAGGTCAGCATGCAGGCGGACAACACCCACCAATTGTGAGCATCAAAAAGCCCCGTTGGGGCTTTCAATTCATTTCAAGGAGGTTTCAGCCATGAAAACCAGGAAGCTCCTCTTCGCCGCAGCGGCGATGGCGCTCGCAGTGCTCGTCGTCTCCTGTGGGAAGCCGCCAACCCCGGCCGCCGCAGCGGCGCCCGGCGCCAAGTGGGCCCAGGGGGTCCACATCGTGTTCTTCCCCGGCGGAGGCGTGGGAGGAGTGTTTGCAGTGAACGTGTACAACGGCGCAAAGCAGGCGGAGGCAGACCTCGGAGTGAAGGTCGATTACGTCTGGTCCGACTGGGATCCGCAGAAAATGATCCAGCAGTTCCAGGAAGCCGTGGCCACGAAGCCCGACGGCATCTGCATCATGGGTCACCCGGGAGATGCCTCTTTTGACTCCCTCATTGACCAGGCGGAGGCCAAGGGGATCATCGTCACGAGCCAGAACACAACCCTGGACAAGGCCGAGGCGAAGTACCTGGCCAAGGGCTTCGGCTATGTCGGCGCTGAGCTGTACGCAGCGGGACATTCACTCGGCGCCGAAGCGGTAACACGCTTCAATCTCAAGAAGGGCGACCGCGCCATGGTCTGGGGTCTTCTCTCTCAGCCCTCGCGCGGTCTGCGCACCAAGGGCGTGATTGACGCATTGAAGGAGGCGGGGCTCAAGGTCGACTACAACGAGATCGACTCTGCCACGAACAAGGACGCCCCTGCCGGGGCGCCGACATTCGCCGGCTACGTGTCCTCCCACCCGGACGTAAAGCTGGTTGTCACCGACCACGGCGGCCTCACCGCCACGGCGGAGACCTATCTGAAGGCCGCGGGCAAGAAGGCCGGCGACATCGCCATCGCCGGGTTCGATCTCTCCCCCGCCACGATCGCGGCGATCAAGGGCGGCTGGACCGGCCTGGTCATCGACCAGCAGGAATGGCTGCAGGGCTACCTGCCGATCCTCCAGGTCTGCCTCACGAAGGTGTACGGGTTCTCGGGCCTGCACATCAACACCGGGGCTGGATTCGTGGACAAATCGAATGTAGACTTCGTGGCGCCGCTGGCGGAGAAGAACATCCGATAGGATGCTGCGCTGAGTTCGTGCTGGACGCGATCAGCCCGGCGCGGCCGCGAAGGCCGTGCCGGGCCTTTTCTCAAGGGGGGATCATGGGACACCTGCTCGAGATGCGGAACATCTCCAAGACCTTCGGCGAGGTCGAGGCGCTGCACGACGTGGACTTCCACGTGGGGGCCAACGAGATCGTCGGCCTGCTGGGCGACAATGGCGCAGGCAAATCCACCCTGGTGAAGATCATCACCGGCTATCACCGACCGGATGCGGGGGGCGAGGTCCTCTGGAAGGGGAAGCCTCTGGAGCACTTCTCCGTGGCCCGCGCCCACGAGATGGGCATCGAGGTGGTGTACCAGGAGCGCGCCCTGGCGGACAAGCAGTCCCTGTGGCGCAACATCTTCATGGGCCGCGAGCTCACCACCGCGGGTGGGAAGCTCGACGTGCGCCGCATGCGGGTAGAGACGCTCAAGCTCATGCACTCCGCCATGGGCTTCACCTCATCGGCCATCACGACCGAATCCACGGTCAAGACGTTCTCCGGCGGAGAGCGCCAGGGAGTGGCAATCACGCGCGCCCTGTACTTCAAGGCGGAGCTGGTGATTCTGGACGAGCCGACAATGGGCCTCTCTCTCTCGGAGACGAAGAAGGCCCTGGATTTCGTCACGAGCATCCGCGCGGCCGGCAAGTCGGCGATCTTCATCGACCACAACATCTTCCACGTTTATCCCGTTGCGGACAGGATCGTCGTCCTGGATCGCGGGACAATCGCAGGCCAATTCATGAAGAACGAGCTCACCCTCCAGGAGCTCACCGACCGCCTCTACGCGGTGGCAAGAACCGGAAACCTGAAAACCTGAGGAGAAATCGATGAGCTCTGACGACACCGCGCGCCCCCTTTCGCGCACCGCCCGGAAGGGAACCGCATCAAGATTCTTCAGGAAGTACGCGCTGCAGCTCGGCATCGTCGCCGTCGCGCTTATCGTCTGGGTGTTGTTCCTCATTGGATCGCCCCGCACCTTCCTGTCGAAGGAAATCTACATCTCCTTCATGTCCACGACTCCCTACTTCGCGTTGATTGCCATTCCCCTCACCCTCGTGATCATCACCGGAGAGATAGACCTTTCCTTTGCCTCGGTGATGGCCTTCGGGATGGTGGGATATGACGTCGTCTTCGTCGCCACCGGGAGTGTCTGGCTTGGATTCTTCGCATGCCTTGTCTTCGGGCTGATCGCGGGACTGGTCAACGGCCTGATCGTGGTCAAGTTCGGGGTGCCCTCTCTCGTGGCCACCATCGGCACGTGGTACCTCTGGCGCGGCGTGGTCCTTGTCATCACCAATGGCTCGGGACTGGGCATGACGGAGACCGCGAGCACGGCCCTCCACGACATCATCGTGGGCAGGGCCTTCGGCCTGATCCCAATGCAGTTTTTCTGGACCATTGCGATCGGGGCGATCATCTGGTTTTTCCTCAACAGGCACCGGTTCGGGGCCCACGTGTACCTTACCGGCGACAACATCGAGAGCGCGCGGCTCATGGGCGTGAACGTCGGACGGGTGAAAATCATCACCTTCGTGATCGTCGGGCTCGTGGCCGCCTTCGCCGGGTTCGTCGTGAGCGCCGAGGTTCTCTTCTACTGGCCCACCCTCGGTGACGGCTACCAGCTCACCACCATCGCCTCGGTCTTCCTCGGAGGCACGTCGGTGTTCGGCGGCACGGGGACGATCTTCGGCACCTTTGTCGCATCGTTCATCATCGGGGCAATCAATGCGGGGATCGTCGCTGCCGGCCTCACGAACTTCTGGACGCAGCTCATCTACGGCCTCATCATCGTCGCATCGGTTTCCATCCAGACCTTGCTGAGTAAGAAATTGACGTGAGGCGGCCATGAGGATCATCGACTCGCACATGCACCTCGGCGAGGACCTCCTGTTCTCGACGGACGATTCCGAAGAGGTCTTGCTGAAGGCGATGGACGATCACGGAATCTCAGCGATGATCGTGCAGCCCGGCATCGTGTCCCGGGACCAGAAGAAGGCGCATGAGCGGATCCAGCGATTCGCGTCAAGTAACCCCGGCCGGTGCTTCGGCCTTGCGTGCTTCAACCCTCTCATGGACGAGGCGGCCTACGCCGACCTCGTCCGCTGGACCGTGAGGGACCTCGGGTTCAAGGGCGTGAAGCTGCACACGAACGCTTTCTGCATGGCCCCCACCCATCCCGCGGCGCAGAAAATCTTTCGCGTTGCCGAGGAGCTGGACATCGCGGTGATGATCCACACCGGCAACGGGCTGCCGAACGCGCTCCCGTCGCTCTGCATCCCCGCGGCGCGGGAGCATCCCGGGCTGCGCATCGTGCTCGCCCACGCGGGGGGCGGCACCTTCGGCGCGGATGCGATCGTTGCCGCCGAGATATGTCCCAACGTGTACCTCGAGACCTCCTGGGTGACCCACTATGACCTGTCCGTAATGGTGAAGCGGCTCGGCGAACAGCGTGTGATGTTCGGAACCGACCTGGTGAAAAACATCCCGATCGAGCTTGCCAAGTACAGGGCCATTGGGCTCTCCGAGACCCAGTTGGAATGGTGCTTTCACCGCACCGCGGAGTCAGTGTTCCGCATCGGCTGAGTAAGGGAGGAGCAGGTCACATGAAGGAGACGGCGCGGCAGTACATCCAGCGGATCCTCGGCTACCTGGGGGGGAAGAACCCGATGGACGTGCTTGCCGCCACCCCGCGACAGGTCGAACGGCTGATCAAGGGCATGACCAGGAAGCGCCTCGGGAAGCGGCCGGCGCCGGAGAAGTGGTCGGTGACGGAGATACTTGCCCACCTCGCTGACGTGGAGCTTGTCCAGGGTTTCCGCATCCGCCTGATCCTTGGTTCCAGCGGGACCCCGATACAGGGTTTCGACCAGGACGTCTGGGCCCGGTACTCCGACTACGCCACCCACGACCCCGCCCTCTCGCTGGAGGGCTACCGCGTGAACAGGGCGCGCACCCTGCGCCTGCTCAAGAGCCTGCCGAAGGGGATGTGGGACAACTACGGGATTCATTCCGAGCGCGGGAAGGAATCGGTAAAGCGCGTATCGGAAATGATGGCGGGTCACGACATCAATCACCTCAGACAGATCCAGGCAATTCTCAAGGCATAAGCGCCCGCTGGCAGAGCACTCGTCGCGAGCCCGAGATAACTTGGTGAATCGCGGGGCCAGGTGCCCCGCATTACGAAATAAGGGCGTATACCCGCCAGGGTGCCCTTCCGGTGGGTTCCTGAGCATTACTGTACTCCTCCCGGCTGCCTGCCGTCGAGGCTGGCCGCGCTTGGAGCGCTCTTGGCGAGGCTGGCGT
>JBEKTX010000043.1:0-17858 GCA_049515615.1 Spirochaetia bacterium | reverse complement strand
GGCGAGCGGAGAGAACACGGCCATCATGACCGGCTGTGCCAGCATGATGAGCCCGGCTGTCCTCGGGCTGAGGCCCTTGATGTACTGCAAATAGAGGCTCAGGAGGAAGGACAGCGCATACGTGGCGGCGTAGTTGACCAGCGCGGAGAGGTTCGAAAGAGCGAAGACGAGGTTGCGACGGAAAAGGCTCATGTCGAGGACGGGCGATGCGGTCCGATTTTCACGAACCACGAACCCCGCAAGGACCGCGGCCCCGCCGATGATGAACCATGCGCCGTTCAGGGAAGGAAGCAGCCGGAACCCGTACATCACTCCCAGCAGTCCCAGGCCGTAGAGCACGGAACCGATCACGTCCATCTTCTGCCCGCGCGCCTCGGCCCATTCGCCCCGCATCTTCCAGAGGCAAAGAGCTATGACGAGCATCCCCAGCAGGGTTGTAAGCCAGAAGATGCTGCGCCAGCCCATTGCCTGAGTGAGATACCCGCCAATGAAGGGCCCGAGCGCACCGCCGGAATACACGGCGGCGACCGTGACCCCAAGGGCACTGCCCCTTTGCTCGCGAGGGTAGACCGAGGTCACGATCGCAGTTGACGTTCCGAAGATCATCGCGTCCGTGCCCCCTTGCAAGGCGCGCAGCACGATCAACATGGTCTCGGAGGAGGAGAGCGTGCAGAGGAAGGATACCGCTGTGTACCCCACCATGCCCGCGAGGAAGACTTTCCGCCGGCCTCTGATGTCGGCGATCCTTCCGAACGGCACGAGAAACATCGCCGCGGCAAGCAGATAGGCAGTCGTGATCCAGCTCAACGTGACCGCATCGATGGAAAACTCCCTCCCGATGGAGGGAAGAGCGATGTTGATGGAAGTCGCCATGAATGGGGTGAGGAAGGACGCCGTGGCCGCCACGAGGAGGACAATCCTTCTGTCGACGCCGCTCCCGCCCATTTGATCAGACACGTGTGCCTCCGGAATTCATGGATTGTTATCGAATATAGACACGAGATTTCCCTCTGTCAAATTGGAGCTTCCTCACTGAGCTGAGCCACGCCGTTTTAAAGGATGGCGTACTGACGATCATGCTGCCGAAGCGCGGGCAGCTGAAGCCCCGGCAGATATCCGTGAAGGCGAAGTGAGAAGAGGACAGCCATGGCAGAAAAAAACATCGCACACAAGCCGCGCTCTGTAAGGCCGCGCGCCGCGGTGCTCGAATCAATAGATGGCAAGCTTCTGGTGATACTCGAGATGCCCGGTGTGGCAAAAGAGGATCTCGAAATCAGGATCGAGAATGACGAGCTGCGGATCTCCGGAGTCGGGGCGCACCCTGCCGAGAGGAATTATGTTCTCCGTGAGCGCACGAGCGGAGTTTTTCTACAGACCTACACTCTGGACGAAACGGTGGATCCCTCGAAGGTGGATGCCGTGCTGGAGAAGGGCATCCTTGTTCTCACCCTCGACCTGAAAGAGCACGTGAAACCACGCACGATCAGGGTGCGACCGCGAATGTCGCCCCTGTTGCATTCCGAATCCTCGGTTTGGCCCTACCGCGTGTTTCCGGGCGCATCGCCTTGTCGCTGCCCGGGAGGAATTGGCTGGTTGCCGGTAGTACCCCCACTGGAAGACTTCAATGCGTCCGAGAGCTGCCTATCCACATCGGCGAGCTGTCTCTGAGCGGCCTGGGCCTGCTGCAACGCGGCATCCGACTTGCCGCCGGAAAGCGCGCTCTCGGCGGCAGTGATTGCAGAGCGCGCCGCGTCGAGCTGGTGCGAAACGGCTGCAAAGTCGAGCTTGACACCGGGCACCTTTCGCGCTGAATCGAGACGGCTCTGTACGGCAGGGAGATTCTGCGTCTTCAGAATATTGAGCAGGTTGCCCGCCTCTCCCCCGCCCTTGTTGGCGGGCTGCGGTTTGTTGCCCTGCGGCGCGGGGACGCGCGGCCCAGGACCCGGCTGCGGCTGCAACGGCTGCACACCCTGTCCCTGCGGCGCGGGGACGCGCGGGCCAGGACCCGGCTGCGGCAGCAACGGCTGCGGCTGTTGGGGCTGCACACCCTGTCCCTGCGGCGCAGGGACGCGCGGGCCAGGACCCTGCTGCGGTTGCAACGGCTGCGGCTGTTGGGGCTGCACACCCTGTCCCTGCGGCGCGGGGACGCGCGGGCCAGGACCCGGCTGCGGCAGCAACGGCTGCGGCTGTTGGGGCTGCACACCCGGTCCCTGCGGCGCAGGGAGGCGCGGGCCAGGACCCGGCTGCGGGACCGGGCCTTGCGGACCTGTCTGAGGCTGTGGGCCGCCCGGACGCTGCGGGCCTGCCTGAGGCTGCGGTCCGCCCGGAGGCGGCGCCTGGAATCCGGGCCCCCTGTTCATGGGGTTGATCATGATCGGGGCTCTCTGGCGCACCGGGCCCGTGGGCTGCGGGGCCACCTGCTGGGGCGGCCGCTGGTACATGGTCGCGGGCGGCAGCGGCTCGGGCCTGAACATGAACGGCGCCGGAGCCGGCGCAGGAACGATTCGGCCAAATACGCTCCGGCCCATCACCTGGGGCGGCGGCTGACGGGCAGGACCTCCTCCAGGCATCGGCTGTCCGATGATGCTCTCCCTCTGGGGAGGAATCGTGGCCCCCATTCCCATGACGGGCGCGCGCCGGACCTGGTCCATGGAGAAGGAGATCGGCGCTCCGTTGGCTTGACGCCCCTGCGTGAAGGACTGCCTCGGCACGACGGTCACCGCCGACGGCACGCCCCGGTTGACGTAGGTGACCTGCCTGACGTCGATGCGTTGGATATTCTCCTCCGTGATAGTGACCGTCGTGACGTTGACCCGCTGCACGTATCTGGTGCTCGCCCCGTACGGCGGCACGTAGACTTCGCGCGGGCCGAGAGGGAACCAGCCGATCCCTTCCGCTGAAGGATCTCCCGGCTCTCCCCCGATGAATACGACGAGCGCGGGTGCATAGACGGGGCGCTCGACGACTGACCCGGGTATCCATACCCAGCGCGTATCCACGAACGCCCACCGCCCGTAGTGAAACGGCGCGAATCCCCAGGGCGCATCATCGATCCAGGTCCATCCCCACGGCGCGACCCAGGCCCAGTGGCCGAACTTGTAAGGCGCCCACCCCGGTGCGACGCGCTGCGGTGCCCACACGGGCCCGTACCCGGCCATGACGATCCAGGAGCCGTTCTCGTCCAGGTCTTCGATGCCGATCATCTCCCGCGGCACATAGCGCGCGGAGGCAAGCTGCCCCTCGCGGGCATCGCGGGAGGCGCACCATGCGTCCCACGCGTCGGGGCCGGATGCGGGCTGGAGATAATAGGCAATGGAGCCGCTTCCGGAGACGCTTGCCGTTTGCCCCGCCGGCACCGCGATGTCATTGCCTGCGGCCGTCACCTGCGCCTGCCCGCTCCAGACGGTGAGGCTCGAGCCCTGCTCGCTCTGCACGTTGAGGGTGTAGTTGCCCGGCTCCAGAAGCGTCACGACGGAGTTGGGCGTATCGATCTCCATCGCATCGCCCGGATCGAGCCGCCTCAGCCTGACGTTCATCTGTCCCTGGGACACCGCAATCTGGACGGTCTGATCATCCAGGTTGAGGAACGACATCTCGGTCCCGGCGTCAAGCCGCACGGCGGTGGAGCCGACGTGGAGCTCAGCCCTGCTGGAGGCGTCCGTCCAGAGATGGTCACCCGCGGTGAGAGGATAGTTGAGCACGGCGGGCGCCCATTCATCCAGGCTGCCCGGTCGGAAGGACACGGAGCCTTGCGCGAGGTTCAGGCGGCCGACAAGCGAGGGCGGGTCCGCGTAAGCCAGCACGGACAGAAAGAGGACGAGCATGAGCGAGATCATCCCAACACGGTTTTTTCCTGTGGTCATGGCGCTACTCCTAGGCGAATGCACTCGAGGCAGCGGCGAAACGCCGCGGTCGTCTGCTTTCTCAATGTCATTGTAACACAAAAGATAGAGCGGAACGATACTCGCGGCAGGCAGACTCCTGCCTCGCCCGCCGGCTCGCGCATTCTTCAGCCGTCGGTTTCCACGTAGTCCAGGAAGTCGAAATCCGCGTGCCGTCCGCCGCCGGTGAGGTCCTGGCAGCAGAGGGCGGCGAAAGCCCCCGTGAAGCCGCAGGGAATCGCGTGCTCGTCCGCGAGTATCGAAGAATCCATTTCCCAGCCTATCGGGGTCCACCTCTTGCCGTCAGCGGAATAGCGGAAGCTCAGCCTCTCGTAATCCATGTCAAAGCCCAGGAAAACGCGCTTCCAGCCCTCCACGGGATACTCCTTCTCAACAGTGTAGGAGAGAACGCCTTTCTCGCAGCGCATGAGCCCGAGACACTTGGACGCGTGCGCCGCCTGGCTGACGTAAAGGTAGTAGAAGCTCTCGGTGCTGTAGAAGGCGGCCAGCCCGGCGAGCTGCTGGAAAGATGAGGGCTCGAAATCCACGCACGTCTCCACGGCAACTTTGAATGCGCCGATGCGGCGCGCGACCAGCGCCTGGCGGAAGTTCGAGAGGATGCTCTCGCCTCCTTTCAGCCGCAGGAATCCCGGTTTTTCCGTGAGGCTCATGAGGGAGGAATCCAGCGGGACCCGAAGGGAATGGTAGCACGACCTGAGGACCGGCGCGTCGAAGTCGTCCCGGGCCGGTTCGGGGTCCCATTCCCGGGGCGGAAGCTCCGGCAGGCGCACCTCCTCGGCAGGTGACCGTCCGCCATGCTTCAGCCGGGGCCAGCCCTCCGGGGTCCATTCCACCGGCTGAAGGCAGGTCTCCCTGCCCAGGACGGATCGTCCTTTCACCCGCGGGCGCCGGCAGAGATGCGCCATCACCCACTCTCCCGTCTGGGTTTCCACGAGACTTCCGTGGCCGGCGCTCTGGAGGGCGAGCGTCGGGTCATGCGCGGAGCTGAGGAGCGGATTGCCGGGCATGACCTCGTACGGGCCGTGGAGAGCAGCCGACCGCGCGACGCTGACTGCGTGCGTCGTGAAAGTTCCCCCTTCCGCCGTCACCAGGTAGTAAAGGCCCCCCCGCTTGTACAGGTGCGGGCCTTCGACGAGGCCCAGCTCCGTCCCGCGGAATATCAGCGAGGGCTCTCCGACCAGCCGGCGTTTTTCAGGGCAGTACTCTTGCAGAAGGATCCCGCCGAAACCGCTCTGGGAAGAGCGGAAATCCCAGAGCATGTTGACCAGCCATTTTCGGCCGTCCGCGTCGTGGAAGAGGGACGCGTCGAACCCCGAGCTGTTGAGGGAGACGGGGTCAGACCAGGGTCCTTCGACGGTCGGTGCGGTAGTGAGATAGTTGTGGCAGTCCTTGACCGGGCCGGCCCAACGCTTCATGTCTGTGTAGACGAGGTAGAACAGGCCGTCGCTCCAGCTCAGGCAGGGCGCCCAGATGCCGCCCGAGTTTGGGTCACCGCGCATGTCCAGCAGGCCCAGCCGGTCCAGCGGACGGGCTGCCAGGCGCCAGTGCGCGAGGTCCCGGGAGTGGTGGATGCAAACGCCCGGAAACCACTCGAACGTGGAGGTGGCCACGTAATAGTCGTCCCCCACCCGGAGGATCGAAGGGTCGGGGTTGAACCCGCGAAGGATCGGATTTTTAATCATGCCCATGTCAGCGCTCCCGAGTGCCCGTCATTCTCATCCCTTGACTGCTCCGCCGGTCAGTCCCGCCACGATGTACTTCTGCGCGAGGATGAAGAAGACGACGGCGGGGACCATGGCGAGGGTCAGGTATCCGAGCATGAGGTTCCAGGCGGTCATGTGCTCTCCCATGAAGTCCATGACGCCCATGGGAAGAGTGAACTTCGCGTTGGAGTTGAACACGAGGAGCGGGAGGAAGAAGTTGTTCCAGCTCACCACCAGGGTGAGGACGCCCGATGTGGAGAGGATGGGCGTGGAAAGCGGCACCACCATGTACCAGAGGAAGCCGAGCGGTCCGTGGCCGTCGATCTGGCTGGCATCCTCAAGCTCTTTCGGGATGGACTTGAAGAACCCCCGCAGGAGCAGGACTTGAAGGGGAATCTGGAACGCGACTTGCGGCAGGATGACGCCCCAGTAGCGGTCCAGCAGTCCGAGACCCCGGATCTGCAGGTAGAGCGGCAGGATGGCGATGGCCAGCGGGAAAAGGAGGCCGAGCAAAAAGTAGTTGTACAGCGCGGCGTTCAGGCGGAAACGAAGCCTGGCCAGCGCGAATGCCGCGGCACCACAGACGAATATCTCGATGAGAACGGATCCCCCGGCCACCAGCAGCGAGTTCGCCAGGGCCCTCCAGTACGTGCCGACCTTGCCCGTGAGCAGCTCGCTGTACTGGGAGAAGACAAACGGGGACGGCAGTCCCATGGGCTGGGAGAGGAGCTGGCCCATGCTCTTGGCGCCGCCCGTGATGGAGATATACAACGGAACCACGACGAGGATCGTCACGGCGACGCACGCCGCGTAGAGGAGGATCCGGGAGAACCCACGCGCGCCTGTCATCGCTCCTCCCTCATGAGCGTCCGCTGGTAGGATATGCTGAACACGAGGCAGAGGGCGAAGATCGTCACGGCCACGCTGCTCCCGTAGCCGATGTTCAGACGCTGGATCCCGAACTTGTAGAGGTATGTCACCATGGTTTCCGCCGCGTTCACCGGGTCACCTTTGCCCATGGCCCACACCACGTCGAAGACCTGGAACGACCCGATGATGGAGAAGAAGACGGAGATCAGGATGGTGGGCCGCAGGAGCGGGATGGTGACGAAGCGGTTTACCTGGGAGCCGGACGCGCCGTCGATCCGCGCGGCCTCCCGAAGCTCTTGTGGGATGTCCTGGAGGCCGGCGATGAGGATGGTCATGTGGAACCCGAAGTACTTCCATACGATCACCACCATGATGACCCACAAGGTGATCTGCGGATTCCCCAGCAGGATCGGGGCCGGCGATGATGGAGAAATAACATGGACAATGGCCTTTACCAGCCCGTATTGTGGATGGTAGATGAACTGCCAGAGCACGCCGGTTATCACTTCCGAGAGAACGTAGGGCATGAAGAAGAACGTGCGGAAGAACACGGCGAGCTTGAAATCGCTCCTCCCGATAATGAGCGCAAGCCCGAGGGCCAGCGGGATCTCGATGCCCAGGGAGATGATGACGATGAGCACATTGTGCCACAGGGCTTTCTGGAAGACGGGATCAGTGGCGAGATTGATGAAGTTCTGAAAACCGCGGAAAGCGTTGAGCGGCCCCATGCCATTCCACTTGTAGAGGCTGTAGACGGCTGCCTGCACAACGGGAACCACCACGAGCATCGTGAACAGGATGAACGCGGGACCGATGAGCAGGAGAAGAGTAGGAAATGGGGCGCGCGCGTATGCCTTCATGCTCTCTCGCGGGTGACTTCTGAAAGGTGCGCCCGGAGGATACATCCCCCGGGCGCACTGCGAAAGGCGGCCAGACGCTACTTGTTCGCGTCGTACGCCTTCTGGATGGCAGCCGCGGCCTGAGCCGGAGTCTGGGTCCCGGCCAGGATGGCCTGTACAGAGTCGTTCACGACGCCGCCGACAGCGGGCGGGAAGAACTGGTCCAGGTAGAGCTGGAAGTAGCCTGCCTTGTCCACGAGGCTCTTCACCATCTTGGCGTTCGGGTCCGCGAGCGCCACGTCGGCCCCCTTGACCGTCGGGATGATGTTGCCCGTAGCCGCGTACTTGGAGTTGTTCTCCTTGTTCGTGAGGAACTTCAGGAAGTCCACTGCTTCATCAGAAGCATTCTTGCCGATGGCAAAGCCGTTGCCACCGCCGAATGCATCCGTTCCGAGTCCCTTGCCACCGGGCACGGAGGGGAACGGCGCCATCCCTTCCTTGTCGGAAATGCCCTTCTTGGAAACAGAGTAGGCGGCCTCCGCGGACGGTGACCACTGCCCCATGAGGTGGAAAGCGGCCTTGCCGTCTCCGATGATGCCGGCCTCGTCGGGCCACGTCGCCGCGAGGAAACCGTCCTGGAACGGCTTCATGTTGGCGAGGTCCAGAAGGAGCTGTCCTGCCTTCACGAATGCCGGGTCATTGAAGCCCTGGCCCTTTCCGCTCAGCACGTTCTGGAAAGCGGGCTTTCCGCCCAGCCGGATGGCGAGGTAGCTCCACCAGAAGTGAGCCGGCCACTTGTCCCCCGCGCCCACCGCGATGGGGGTGATACCGGCGGCCTTGAGCTTGCCCACCATCGTGATCAAATCCGGCCACGTGGTCGGGAAGGTCTTGTAGCCGGCCTTGGCCAGCAGGTCCTTGTTGTACCAGAAGCTGACCGCGCCCATGTCGAAGGGCATGCCGTACTGCTTGCCGTTGTACTGGTAGACTCCGAGGACGCCCGGCGCCATGGAGTTGCCCCACGCTGTTCCGAGGACTTCCTTGCTGATGTCCCGCAGGAGGCCCGCGGCCGCGTACGTGCTCATGAGCCCGCCGCCCCAGCTCTGGAAGACATCGGGGGGATCACCGGACTGCATCAGCGTGGCGGTCTTGGCCTTGAACGCCTCGTTTTCCAGAATCGTGACGTCGATCGTGACGTTCGGGTGGAGCTTCATGTATGCATCGACGACGCTTTGGTAGTACGACTTATCGGGGTCGTTCACTCCGATGTTCCAGAACGAGACCTTCACCGGACCCGCTGCGAATGCCGTAATCCCGGTTGCCAGAATGAGCATGCCCACGAGAGAGAATAATCTTCGCATTGTTGACTCCTTTCCCCTGTTCTCCTCGAACAGATTTCGTTGAAATGTCGCCGAAGTCATTTCTCCGGCGCGCGAGGGCACCCACCCTCGATCGACGAATCGTTCACGTGCTCTCCGATTTCCTCCTCCTGCTTCGCCTGCCTTTTGCGAGCGCGCCTTCGTCGCTCGTATGGCCAGAGCCTACCGTAACCGCAGAGAGGCCAAAATCGGACAAAGGCCGAATTCGCGGATAGGTGGTATTACCTATCCCGGCTCTGCACCCACTTCACGGCATAACGCCTGAGATCGCCCGCCCCCGCGAAGCGCAGCTTCTCCTTGATGTGGTCCCGGTAGGCGTTCACGGTCTTCACGGACAGGTTGAGGGTCTTTGCAATCTCGGCGGCGCCATATCCCTGGCCGATCTTCTCCAGCACCTCGAGCTCGCGGTCGCTGAGGCGCTCCACGGTCGGGGAATCGGCTTCCGCCACGTCGCTGAACATGGTTTCCAGGAGCCTGTCGCGCATGGCCGTGGACACGTAGATCTTCCCCGAGAGCACCGTTCTGATTGCCTCCTGCATGACGGAGGCGGCTTCCTGCTTCATCACGTAGCCCCGGGCGCCGGCCCGCAGGGCCCGGGCGGCGTACACCGCCTCGTCGTGCATTGAGATGATGAGGATGAGGATCCGCGGATGCGCGGCCTTGAGCGTCTTCACGAGGTCCAGTCCGCTCTGCCCGGTGAGGGAGATGTCCACCAGGGCAATGTCGGGCACCGTCTCATCCAGCCGGGCCAGCGCCTCTTCGGCGGAGCCCGCCTCACCGCACACCTCGTAGCGCTCGTCGCTCCTGATGAGGGCCACCAGCCCCTGGCGGAAAACGGGATGATCGTCGACGACGAGGAACGTCACGGTGCGTGAGGTCATCGCGGCCTCGACATCCGCGGGATCCTGCAGCACACCCTGGTTCCCGGCTTCAGGTCCTCGATCCAGAGCTCCGCCCCGGCGCTCTCGGCCCTGTAGCGCATGATGCGAAGGCCCATCCCGCTGCCGTTTTTCCGGCCGGAGGCCGCAAGGCCGACCCCGTTGTCGATCACTTCCGCGAGGAGCGCATCGTCGCCGTCGCCGCTTTCCCGGGAGAGGACCACCTCGACGCGCTCCGCGCGCGAGTGCTTGATCGCGTTCGTCAGCGCCTCCTGCACGATGCGATAGACCTGGGCGGCCCGGTCGGTGTCAGCGAGTGAAAAATCCGGGGCCGCAAGGAAATCCACGTGGGCGGAAGCGTTCTGCCGCGCCGAGGACACAAGCTCCTCCAGTGCCGCGGAAAGCCCGTGCTCGGCAAGCCCTGCCGGGTACAGTCCGCGGGCGATCTGCTTCGCCCGCACGATGGAATCCGCGAGAAGTCCGCCGATCTGGTCCAGGGGCGCCGCGGCTGCCGGATCCGCGGCTGCGATGCTTCCCCGAAGCACGGAAACGTGCATGGCGATGCCGGCAAGGTGCTGGCTGAGATCGTCGTGCAGGTCCTGGCCGATTCGCTGCATCGTGCGGTTCGAGACCTCGAGGACCTCGCGCTCGAGCATCTGCCGGCGACCCACCTCGCGGGTCAGCTCCCTGTTCGTGCGCGTGAGCTCCGCTGTCCGGCGCGCCACTTCGGCCTCCAGCCGGCGTTCATGGGTGCGGACCTGTTCCAGGAGGAGCGCGCCCTTGAGGGCGCTGGAAAGTTGCTCTCGAAGCGTGTCATAAACCGCGGGATCCCCGACTCCGCTCGACAGGAGGAAATACCCCAGCGCCTCGTCCTGGTAGACCAGCGGCTCCAGGATCCAATGGCCGCCGCGCCACTCCTCCCCTTCGCTCTCGGGAAGGAGACGCTCGGTGCGGAAGCGCCGTTCCCTGCGGGTGACGCCCGCGCGGCGCCCCGGGCGCGTGGCGAGAATGAGCCGGGAGCGGGTGAAATCTGGATCCGCGCCGTCGAACAGGGCCACGTACCCGCGCGCGATCCCGAGGCTTGCCAGTCCTTCCTGGAGCCTCTTCAACATCAACGGAAGATCAAAGGCGCCGGCAAGATACGCGCTGATCTCTCGGAGGGTCTCCATCCTCCGTTCGCCGTTCACGCGGCGTGCGGCCTGCATCCGACTGCCTGTCTCGCCCACGAGGCCGGAGGCAAACTCGAAGAGGGACGCGGAGGCGGGACTCGCCGGCCTGCCCGGCGGAAAGGCCTTGCGCCGGACCACGGCGAGAAAATCGTTCCATTTCGGCAGGTCGTCGTCGATTGCCGATGCGGCGAGCGCGGAGTCGAGGCGCGCCACGAACCCGTCGGCGTCGCCCTTGCGCGCAAGGGCGGCGAGCCGCTCGATGATGCGCCGCTCCTCGGCAGTCGCGCGCTTTCCCACCGCGGCGATGTCCGCGTCGGGGCCCATGTGGGGAGCGCACCCGCAGGACTGGCGGATCGCGGGCGTGCACGTGAGCACCTGCTCGGTCGGCCCCGCGCCGTCCATCCGCTGCAGCAGGAGATCAACCGCCCGGCTCCCCAGCTCCCCGAGGGGCTGGATCACCGTGGTGAGCGGAGGGGTCAGGTAACGGCCTTCCTCGATGCCGTCGAATCCCGCCACCGCCACATCCTGCGGCACGCGCAGGCCATGATCCCGCAGGACATCGATGGCCCCGAGGGCCATGCGGTCGTTCACGCTGAACAGGGCGTCGAAGGGCAGCCCGGTGCGCAAGAGCGCGCGCGTCGCTTCCTCGCCGGAATTCCGCAGGAACGATCCCTGCGATGCCAGGCGGTCGTCAAAGCTCACCCCCATGTCCCTGAGCGTTTCGCGGAATGCGCGGACCCTGTCCTCGGCTTCCGCGTGACCGGACGGCCCGCCGATGAGCGCGAACCGGCGGCGCCGATGATGCCCCGCCATGTGGCGGATCACCTCCGCGACACTCCCCGAGCTGTCGACGGTGATGCTCGAGATCCCGCGGACGCGCAAGCCGACGGACACCTGCGGAAGCTTTCCCCGGGAAGCGAAAAGCTTCTCGATGCCCCGCGTCTCCAGGAAAGTGGCAATTGCCGAGGAGACGGTCACCAGGCCGTCGATCGCCCGCGGATCGGCGAGCCCGTACGCAATGTTGGCCTTCTTCTCCGACCCGACCGGCGAATCGACCCGCGAGCCGATGAAGCAGACCACGCCGAGGCCGTGATCCTGGACGCGTCTTTCGATGCCCTGCCACACCGCGCTCTGGTACGCGTCGGAGAGCTGAGCCATGAACACACCGATCACCCTGCGCTTGCGGCTCATACGACTCCGGCCATGCTACCACCTCGGAGACCAATAACAAACCGGTGCTTTGGCGGTGCTTCCGTTCGGATGCCGGGCCGGTCCGCCATCGGCAAAACAGCCTATGGGACTGTGAGCAGGATCCCGTTCTGGGAAGGGTCGCGCAGGACCACGCCTGATTCCACCGTCTCCGTCGACACGCCCGCCGCGTTCACCCGGGCCACCGTACGATCCAGCTCCGACCTGCCAGGGAGCACAATTGAGAAATGGCGGAGCCCCCGCGAACCGGGAGGCGGGGGAGGCGCACCCTCGCCCATCCATGAGTTGAGGCCGATGTGATGGTGGTAGCCGGCGACCGACACCATGCCCATCATGAAGGACGGGGCGAACCCCCTGTCGTCGAACCCGACAGCCTCGGTATAGAACTTCACAGCCTCAGGCACATTCCTCACGTAAAGGTGCACGTGCCCGATGCGCGTTGCCGGCGGGATCGGCTGGTCGAGGGCGTCCCCGGGCTTCAGCTCGCGGAAGAGCGCGTCGAGGTCCAGCGGATCCCTTCCGTCGCTGGGACGCCCGTCCGCGCGGCGGGCAAAGGGCAGGCCTTCGGCGATGCCCATGGTCCCGTCCTCCGGCGACTCGGCGTACAGCTCGATCTCCTGGCCCTCGGGATCCTTCAGGTACGTGGTCTTGGTTATGACGTGGTCTGTGGGGTAGTTCTGGTACTCGCGCTCGAAAAGGCGGGCAACCGCGCGCGCGAGCTCTCTTCGATCCGGAAACAGAACGGCGAAGTGATACAGGCCGGTCGTCCGGGGCGCGCGCCGCGATCCGGGCAGCTCAATGAGCTGGATGAGATCGGCGCCGCCCGCCCCGAGACCTGCCCTTCCGTCTTCCCTCCAATGGAGACGGAATCCGAGGATCTCCTGGAAGAATGTCACCTGCCGATCCAGCCGCGCCACGGTCAAGGATACGGCTCCCATCAGCGTCGTCGGATGAAGTCCCATGCCCCTAATATACAGGGGAAGGTCCCCGGGGTGGCAGCGTGGGCATTTCATGAGGTTCGTACGATTGATATATATTGATGTTGACTATTCGCTGCACATATATTATGCATTGATTAATATTCGGTTTCGCATAATATGAGCCGCGGGACCGTTGACCAGAGGAGCCATGAACGAAACACCGAATGGATTTGAAGACTTTTTCAGAGTCCAGAACGAGCTCAACGAGATGTTCACGCGCGCGCTCGAAGGGACCCTGAGCGCGGAGAACATTACCGCCCCCCAGGTGTTCACGCTGAATGCGCTCAAGGAGCAGGGTGAGACGTGCAGGATGTCCGACCTTGCGGCGATGAGATTTCACACGCCCGCCGCCATGACGGGGATCGTGGATCGGCTGATCGATCTCAAGCTGGTCCAACGGAGCGCGGACGCAAAGGACCGGCGGGTGATCCTGATCGAGCTCACGGCCCATGGGAAGGCGGCCCTGGCGAGCATCGAAAAAAAGATGCAGGCCATGATGCGGCGGTTCTTCGAGAGCATGCCGGTGAAGGAGCGCGAAACAACGATGCGGATGTTCCTGAGGCTCAAGGACTTTCTCAAGGAAGAAATCAATGCCCAGAAAAAGACTTGACGAGCGCTTGCTCCTGGTCGTCGTGATCTTCATTCTTTTCTCATGGGTACCGGCGGCGGCGCAGGAGGCTTCCGCGCCCCTTTCCCTCGCCGCGTGCATCGATTCCGCGCTCTCCAAGGGAACCGACAGCATGATCCTCGAGCGGAATCTCGCGCTGAGCAGGGCACAATACGACCTGGCGGCATCTCAGTCCTCCTACTCGCTCTCCGCGTCCCTGGGAGAAAGCGCCACCTATGGGTACGGCAATTCGACCCTCCTTCTCCTCAATTCCCTTACGTCGGGATTCGAACAAACGCCGCAGGCGGGGATCGCACTCGCGACCCCGACGACGACCCTCGGGTTCAACACGGCACCCTACATGGCGGCGAACCCGCTCGCCGCGGAGATCGGCGCGTTCACCGGTTCCACCCCGGGTCCATCGGGAAGCTTCGGCCTGAGCCTGAGCCAGGTCGTGTGGAACGGCTATCCCGGCGGAACCGCAAGAGCGGCGCTGGAGAAAAGCCTCCTCACGTTTCGCGGACGGGAGCTTTCCGTGGTCACGGGAAAGCAGAACATCACCGCCGCGGTGACGCAGGCGTATTTCCTCGCGCTCGGGGCTCAGCGGAACCTTGCGGTCAGGCTGCAGATTCTCGAGCAGCAGAATGCGCTGCTCGCTCAGATCCGGGCCACCCACGCCCTGCACCAGGCAACGGACATCGACCTGCGAAGCGCGGAGATCAATGCCGAAAGCGCGGACATCGAAGTCCAGAACGCCCAAAGCGATCTGCGCATCGCCGGGATCAGGCTTGCCCAGCTCATCGGGTGGCCGCGCGGGAAGGAGCTTGCGGTGGCCGAAGTGGAAGATCCGCAGGTCCCCGTGCTTGCCGTTGAAGATGCCATTGCGGAGGCATTGAAGCGGAGAATCGACGTGCAGCAGATCGAGCTCGACCGCCAGTCCGCGGCGATAGACCGGGCGTTGATCCGGGGCCAGACCACCCCGAGCGTGAGCGTGACGGGCGGGGCGAACCTGATCGTCGACTGGAACCTGCTGACACGCGCAGGGCAGGGAAGCCTGGGGGTGACGGTCGGTCTTCCGATCCTGGACGCGGGCGCCGCGGCGCACAAGCTCGAAGCCAACGGGCTGCAGAATGAAGTCTACGCCGTCCAGGAAAGCGAGTTGAAGGCCAGCATCGCAACTGACGTGGAAGAAGCGTACAACCTCGTGAAGGTTCAGCTCCAGCGACTGAAGATCGCCCGGCTCACGTCGGAGAAGCTCGACCTGCAGTTCGCGTTGAAAAAAACAGAGGCACAGTTCGGCACGGCCACCACACAGGACGTTCTTGATGCCTCGGTCAACGCAGGAGACGCGAAGTCAGCGGTGGTCACCGCGCAGAGAAACGCCCAGCTTGCAACCCTGCAGCTGCGCACCGCGATGGGATACTAGGAGATTCACCTCATGACGTATCTGAAGAAATCGATTCACACGGGACTGATGCTGACTGTCCTGGCGGTCCTCCTCACGCTTGTTGCTTGTGCCGCGAAGCCGAAAGCCGCCGAGACCGCGACGGGCGCGCCTCCGAAGGCGCAAGGCCCGGGTCTGTCCGAGATCGCGGTCCAGGTCGTGCCGGTGAAAGTCGATTCGCTGATCGTGCAGCACCAGGCGTCGGGCACGGTGAACCCCGCGATGCAGAGCCAGGTCGTGGCCCAGGTGGGCGGAGTCGTGGCGCGGGTCGTGCGGAAGGCCGGCGACTGGGTTCAGGCGGGAGACACGGTCATCCAGCTCGACGACAGCCAGCTCCAGCTCTCCGTGAAGACCGCCCAGGCGTCGCTTGAAGCCGCTCGCATCAACCTGTCGACGGGCCAGGACACGACCCAGCAGGCCAGCCCCAAGCTGGACCTGCAGGTGCAGTCCGCCGAGTCGGCCCTCTCCGTCGCGCAGCGAAACTTCGATTCGCGAAAGGCCCTTTTTGACCTGGGCGGCGCCACGGGCGCGGACATGGACAGGGCGCGGAGCGACCTGGAGAACGCGAAAGCGAACCTCGCGGCGGCACGGACCGCCCAGGATCAGAACAGCAAGGCTGACGTGCAGAACATCGCGCAGCTGAAGCTCGCCGTCCAGCAGTCGGACTTCGCCCTCCAGCAGGCCCAGCTCAACCTCCAGCATGCGTCCATCAGGGCGCCGTATGCCGGCAGGCTGGTCTCGGTGAAGATGATGCCGGGGGAGTTCGCCGGCCAGAACCTCCCGGCATTCATCATCGGAAGCAGGGAACGTGAGATAGATTTCTCCGTTCCCCCCGCTGACGCGGCAACCCTGCCCGAGGGCGCCGCGGTCACATTCACCCTGAACGGCAAGAGCTACCAATTGAAAGTGACGCAGTCCTCCGAGGTCCCCCTGAACGGGGTCGTCCCCCTCGTGGCGTCCTTGCCGGATTCCCTGCCGCTCACCTTCGGCGCGGTCGGCACCGTGAGCTACTCCGTTACTCTTGCGCGTGGAGCTCTCGTGCAGACCGGCTCGCTCCAGACAAATGAGGACCAGAACTTTGTCTATGTGGTGGAAGGCGGGAAGGCGCTCGCGCGCCCGATCACGATCCTCGCTGAGAGCGGCAACTCGGCCGCCGTGACGGGAGTGAATGCCGGCGGCCTGGTCGTGGTAAACCCGCCACCGGGGCTTCTCGACGGGTCTCTGGTGAAGCCGCTCCCGCTCTCCACGGAAGGAAACAAATGAAAACCACGCGCGACATCCAGGCGAAAATCTTCGACCGGATCAACCCCGCCGTGCGGTTCTCCGTGACCCGCTACGTCTTCGCGATCGGCGTCTTCGTGGCGATCTTCGCGTTCGGCCTTCTCTCCGTCCTGAATCTCGGCGTCGACCAGTTTCCATCCCTCAACTTCCCGTACGTCGTGGTCACCACCGCGTACCCGGGGGCCTCGCCGAGCGTGGTGGACCAGCAGATCACCCAGGTCCTGGAGAACGCGGTCTCCACCCTCGGCGGGATAACGGATATCAACTCCGTCAGCTCGACGGGAGCCAGCCAGATCATCATTGCTTTCGACCAGGCCACGGACCAGAACAGTGACGCCAACAAGGTCGCCTCAATGGTCTCCGCGGTGATGCGCGTCCTCCCCCTTGGGGTGTATTCCCCGATCGTCCAGACCTTCAATCCCTCGGCCATCCCCGTGCTGCAGTTCGGCGTCTCGGGATCCGGCGCGAGCCTCGGCGACGTGAGCACATACGTCACGAACGAGCTCACGCCGAAGCTGGAACGCGTGGCAGGCGTCGCCAACGTGCAGGTGGACGGGGGGCCGACCCGGCAGTTCCAGGTCCTCCTGAACCCCGATCGGCTTCAGTCGTTCGATCTCGGTCCGCAGCAGGTTGTCGCGGCGATCGCGGGTTCCGCGGTCAACATGCCCATCGGGACCATCAACAGCCACAAGAACGCCCTCACGTTCGCAACCGAGAACGTCCCGGTCGACACGCAGGAGATCTCCAACACTTTCGTCGATGCCGCTCGAGGCATCCACGTGTCCGACGTTGCAACAGTGCGGGACGTGCCGGTTTCGACGAACTATGCGCGGGTGAATGGCACCCCCGCGGTGCTCGTGTCCATCCAGAAGACCTCGGAGTCGAACGCGGTGTCAGTCGTGGCAAACGTGCGAACTCTCCTGTCAGCGACAAAGCTTCCCCCAGGGTACTCGGTGTCGTACAGCAACGACACGACGACGGCGATCAAGGCGTCCCTGGATTCGACCTACAAGGAGATCATCCTCACCGCGATCGTCGTGGCGCTGATCGTCCTTCTCTTCCTCGGGAAGCTCAACACGGCCTTCTCCGTGATACTCGCGGTGCCGATCGCTCTTTCCGCGGCTCCCGTTCTCTACAACCTCGCCGGATTCACTCTCAACCTCGTGTCGATGCTCGCCATGATCGTGGCCATCGGGATCGTGGTGGACGATTCCATCGTCGTCGCGGAGAACGTCGAGCGCTACCGCGTGATGGGATTCAACCAGAAGGAGGCGGTGCTCAAGGGAGCCAGCGAGATCTTCAGCGCCGTCGTGGCCGCCACTCTCTCCCTGCTCTCCGTTCTCATCCCGGTCAGCTTCATTGGCGGCATCATCGGGCAATTCCTCCGCCAGTTCGCGCTGGGCCTTGCCGCCGCGGTTGCGTTCTCTCTCCTCGAAGCGATTCTCTTTCTCACCGTCAGGCTCGCCTACACTCCCGAATCCAATCGGACCCTCGACTGGCGGGATCTCGCAAAAAGCTTCGGGATGGTCGGGGAATCGTTCCGTTGGGGCCTCGCCGCGTGGAGAAAGCCGGCCGGCATCCTCGTGGGGCTTGCCGGCAT
>JBEKTX010000042.1:0-21397 GCA_049515615.1 Spirochaetia bacterium | reverse complement strand
GGGTCATCCCCATCACTTCCCCGTACAAGCTCGCCTCCCGTGAGTTCCGCAAGGACGACACGGTCATCAGCATCGGCGGTGGCGACAAATCCACCTCAGCCGCGGACTACCGCGGCATCGATGGCGACATCCCCGTCCGGATCGGGGGGCTTCGTATCGTCGTGATCGCCGGGCCCTGCGCCGTGGAATCCCGGCAGCAGACCCTTGAATGCGCGGCCTGCGTGAGGGAGAGCGGCGCCGTTCTCTTCCGCGGGGGAGCGTGGAAGCCGCGGACCTCTCCCTACGCGTTCCAGGGCCTTGGTGAGGAAGCCCTTGCCTACCTCAAGGAGGCCGGGGAGGCGCAGGGAATGCCGGTCGTGTCCGAAATCGTCTCTCCCGAGCACGTGGATCTCATGCGGGACTACGTCGACGTCCTGCAGATAGGCGCGCGCAACATGCAGAACTTCGAGCTCCTCAAGCGCGTCGGGAGCCTCGGCAAACCCGTGCTCCTGAAGCGGGGCCTTGCGGCCACGATCCAGGACCTCCTCATGTCCGCCGAGTATCTCCTTGCAGCGGGCACGGACAGCGTGATCCTGTGCGAGCGCGGGATCCGCACCTTCGAGACCTCCACCCGCAACACCCTGGACATCTCCGCCATCCCGGTCGTGAAGAAGCTCAGCCACCTGCCCATCATCGTCGATCCCAGCCACGGCACCGGCCTGCGCGCCAAAGTGAGCCCGATGGCCCTCGCGGCGGTGGCGGCGGGCGCGGACGGGATCACCGTGGAAGTGCATACGGACCCCGAGCGCGCGCTCTCCGACGGCCCCCAGTCCCTGTATCCCGACCAGTTCGAGAAGCTCATGCGCGACATCGAAGCTCTTGCGCCGGTGCTGGGCAAGGAGCTCGCGCGCCTCCCCGACATCCTGCCCGCCGGCGCCGCCGCCGCGTCAGGCAGGTCCGCGGTGAACGCGGCTCCGGGATCCGCGGCCGGCGCCGGGATCGTCACTTTCCAGGGCGAGAGGGGCGCGTTCGGCGAGCACGCGATCCGACACTGGTTTGTCGGCGAGGTCACCGCGCAGCCCGTCGCGGATTTCCGGTCTGTGTTCGACTCGGTGCTCCAGGGACGGGCGCGCTTCGGCATGGTACCGATCGAGAACTCCCTCACGGGGTCCATCCACGAAAACTACGACCTGCTCCTGCAATACCCGGATCTCAGGATCGTGGGTGAGCAGAAGATCAGGATCGTGCACAACCTCATCGTCCTGAATGCAGCGGGGCTGGGGGACATTCGGCGCGTCTTTTCCCATCCGCAGGCGCTGGCGCAGTGCGCACGGTTTCTCGACACTCACCCCGAATGGGAGAGGGTGGCCTTCTACGACACCGCGGGCGCCGTTCAGCACGTGGCAGAGACCGGGGCGAAGGAGAACGCCGCGATTGCCAGCGAGGAAGCCGCCCGGGTCTACGGCCTGACCGTGCTCCGCCAGGGCCTGGAAACGAACGTGCAGAACTACACGCGGTTCTTCGTCATCGCGCGGGAAGAGCTGGCCCTCCTGACACCGACGGTCTCGCGTCGGCCGAAGAAGGCATCGCTGTGCTTCGCCGTTGCCGACCAGCCGGGGGCGCTTTTCAAAGCCCTGCAGGTCCTGGCCGCACGCGGCCTCAACATGCAGAAACTGGAGTCTCGGCCGATCCACGGCAAGCCCTGGGAGTACCTTTTTTACATCGACGTGAATCTCCCGGAAGACATGAGCGTGTTCCTGCGGGGCATGGAGGAGCTGAAATCCGTGTCGGAAGACCTGCGGATTCTGGGAACGTACGCCAGCTCCTGATCCGCTCGGCCAGCTCCTGATTGCCCGACCGCGGACCAGGGCAGCTTTCACTTCAGCCGCATGTTCCTCAGAATCCTGCGATAGATGGCCGTGAGCCCCTCGATGCGCCTCAGCTTGAATCGGGAATCAGCCACCCACACGCTTCCCGCGTACTCTTCCACGACCCGCGTGAAATAACCGTGTGCCGCACGCAGGTAGGCGAGGCTCGTTCCGAAGTACTCCGCCGTGTTGAAGCGGCGCCGGCTGGGGAGCTTGCGGCCCGCCGCGATTTTCCTGTTCACCGCTGCGATCCCGTGGATGGCAAGTGAGAAGTTGATGAAGCCCTGTTTGTACCAGGCATAGGCAGGATCCCGTGGCAGTGTGAGCGCCGCGGCGGAGCCGCGGACTCCCGGCGCCGCCGAAGGAGATTCGTGGAAAGCTGCAGCCGCGGCGGCCGGCCTGGCACGAGGCGTCACGGCGGGTGAAGTCTTTTCCGCGGGCTCGCGCTCAACGGCGCCGCTCATCAGCGCGTTGTACGCTTCTGTCAGGGCGATGGTTGCGAGCTCCTGGAAGGGCTTCCTGTCCGGCGGGAACCGGTCTGGATGGTTCTCCATGACCAGAAGCCTGTATGCCCGGCGGATCTGCTCCCGCGCTGCATCTGCCGGCACTCCCAGGACTTCCCTGAAATAGGAATCGCTCATCGAGGGAACGGGCCTCCGTTCAGCCCGCGTTTTTCTCCTGGTACTCGTGGCGGCGCCGGTTCGCCTTGACGATTGCGTTCTTGATGGTGAGCAGCTCGATCTTGATGCCCCGCGCTGACTTTTTCTCCTCCTGCACCCGGGCCTGGAACATCGTGTTGAGGCACCCCAGGCGGCGGTGGATGAGCAGCAGCTCCGTGAGCTGCTTGTCAACGAAACCTGCCAGCTGCTCCTCGGAGGTCGCGGCGAGGCGCCGGAACGCGGGACCTGCGCCCGAGTCGAGGGCCGCGAGGAGGCTGGCCTTTTTCAGCACCTCGGCGCTGAACTGGGGGAAATCGATCGTTTCCGACCTCGGCGTCGCCGCGCCCGGTTCAGCGTACTGGACCTTGTAGACGCGGTCGTCCGTCTTCGCGGCGTGCGAGGCTCCGAAGAGGCGCTTCAGCCAGCCGCCCGCGGATCCCCGGGATTCGCTGACAAGCCGCTCGTTTTCTTCCAGCACCGCGATCGCCGTGGCGAAATCCTCGCTCGGACGGCTGAAAAGCCGCACCGCTTCCATCAGGATCGCGCGGCCATCGGGAGCTTCGGTGACCTTCGGCTTCTCCGGAGGAGTGACGGCGAGTGAGGCGAGGACCTTCGCCCTTCGCTGTTCGGAGTCCTCCGCGAGCTCCTCGTCCGCCACCTCTTCTGCCAGGGAGGGATACCACGGCTTGCCCGGCATCCTGTTGGCGAATCCCCGCCGGATGCCTCTGACCAATTCCTCGCGCCGCGTGCGGCCTTCCGCCGCGCTCACCGGGACGGCGGGCAGCACGATGCGGCGGATGTCCGCCTTCCACGATTCACGGCAGAAGGAGATGAGATCCCCGAGCAGGGCGCGGATCTGGTGCGTGCATTTCACGATCTGGACTTCGGCGTCTTTCAGGATCTGGGACGCCATGGTGTCTGCGCCCATGCGGACCTTCATGAACGCGCGCGCGCGCCAGGTTGATCGTCGCAAGGTCCAGCGGGTACTCGGTGGAGACGTATTTCAACTGCCGTCGATACGCGGCCAGACGGTAGCTCACCTCGTCGGAGTTTTCGAACTCCGGCAGCGCATCATCCTTGGGTATTTTGATGTCGGAGAATGTCTGCTCATAGTTGTACGGATCCTCCCGCAGAAGCCCCTTGCGGATGAGCATTCCCATGGCCCCTTCGAACAGTGACTCGAAGGTCGCAAGGGCTTCCCTGAGCAAAGGAATCTGTTCCGCTTCCAGCCACTGCCGGCGCGTCTCGATCGCTGCGTCCAGATGCTCCCGGTACGGGGAGGAGACTTTCATCGTCGGCAATTATACGGTAATCTGGGAGTGCTCGCAAGAAAAATGCAATTCTTGTTTTTCGGTGGAGTCAGCGTTCATGGGAAGCGCGGGAACCTACACTCCGGAAAAGCTCGTGATGGGGGTCCTCTCCTCGCTGCCCGGCAGTGACGATGAGCTGCGGGCTCTGCTCATCGAACAGTGGGGCGTCATTGATCACTGCTCCCCCCCCATCCCCTTCACTTTCACCGACTACTACGAGAAGGAGATGGGGGCATGTATTGTCCGCACTTTCATGTCCTTCGAGCGGCTTGTTGATCCGTCCTGCCTTTCCGGCGTGAAGCTGAAGACAAATCTCATCGAGGACCGCTTCCGGGAAGGGGGACAGCGGCGGGTGAACCTCGATCCCGGACTCATGGCGCTTTCCCGTTTCTCCCTGGCGACGACGAAGGAAAGCGCGCACCGCATCCCGCTCGCCGATGGGATCTATGCCGAGATCACCCTCCTGTATTCCCGGGGGACCTTTCAGGCGCTCGACTGGACCTACCCCGACTTCCGATCCGCTGACTATCTTTCCTTCTTGAACCGGATCAGGTCCCTGTACAAGGTGCAGCTCCACACCCCCTGATCCGCTTCGCGCGCAAGCGACCGGCACGCTTGGTCCGTGCTCACGACCATGAGACTCCATCACCTGGCCCTTGTGACCTTCGCGATCTGCCAGGCGGCAGGTTGTGACCTGACAACTGAAGAGGAGGTCAAAGTTCTCCTTCCCGCACCCCCTGCTTCGTGGCAGATCGCATTTCCGGAGCTGCGTTTCAGGGTAGTGACCCGTGACGCGCGGAACCGCGTGCAGGAGAAGGACGTGGGCGACTGGCGCCGAACGGCAGCGGTGACCTGCGCCCGGAGCGTGAACTCTCCAATTCTGGCCTATGCGTGGGAATCGGGACTGGATGCGGATCTCCGTCCCGCAGGAGGATTCTATCCGCTTTCCCTTCGCGCTTTCCAGGGTTCAGAAGTGCTGGAGCTGACCTGGGAGGACGGGGCTGCCGCATATGTCATGTCGCGCGTCGCCGCGCAGGGCCGGGATGTGTCCCGTTTCAACGTCGCACGGCTGCGCAGGTTCCTCCAGGAGCACACCGATCCCTGGGCCTTGGATCTGGACGCTGTCGCGCAGAAGGTTTCGCGGGGAGAGCTCACCGCGTGGGATATCGACGAGCTGCCGTGTCGGGATGCGGAGGTGGAGCCCGGGCCCGGCACATGGTTTCTCGAAAGTCCCTTTTCCTCGTCGTTCGAATCGGTAAATGGCAGATGCCTGCTGACCGGCGTGAGCCTTGGATGCCATCACCTCTTTGCGCTCGACGGGAAGAGCTGGAGGATGGAAATCGGCAAGCAGGAGACGGTTCTCATCAGGATGAAATGAGCAAAGCGATACTGCCCCCGCCCGGGGCGCCGGCCGCGACGCGTTATGTCCGCGGAGTCGGCGCAGACGCCCCGTCCCACGAGCGGGTGAATCACTTCCAGACCGTGAAGAGCACCCCCAGCGCTCCGTAGACGACCAGGAAATAGAAGAAGGAGATGATCCAGAGACCGGTCGGCCTTCCTTCGAAGACTCCTGCGGTGAGCGTTGCGGAGGCGCCGAGGCCGATCCACACCACGACGCCGGCCACGAGGCCCATCCACCAGACCCCGCTTCCGAACGCGATGATGACGAGATCCAGCACGAGAGCGGAGACGAAGGCGCCGATGAGGGGGAGGAAGAACTGGACGGGAGACATTTTCATGTCCTCCCTTTTTTTGCCCATCTTTTCCATTGCGGCCAGCCAGGGCTTGCCGAAGAACGGGCCATACCACAGGAAACCGAGTGCCATATTGAAGACCGTGCCCACGATCACCGCGAGCCAATTCACGTGCGCAAACTGCATGCGATCCTCCTCTTCATTTGAAAATAGCGAATCGGAGGGCCGGCGGTCTACCGGATGCGGATGATGCGGGACCGGGTGAGGATCCTCGCGGAGGACCCGGTGATCACAACGTCGTTCTCCCAGCGCACGCCGCCGTGCCGGGGATGGTAGAGCCCCGGCTCGATCGTGAAGACCATCCCGGGCAGCAGAGCGGGATCGGGGTTGTCTCCCTGGCTTCTCAGGAGCGGCGCCTCGTGGGTATCCAGCCCGATGCCGTGCCCCAGCGCGTGGGGCATGTTCCACCCGGCCGCGGCAAAGACCCGCTCCGCTTTCCGAGCAGGCTCCTGCGGTGATGCGCCGGCCTTCGCCGCATCCACCGCGGCGTGATAGGCTTCCTCCACCAGTGCGATCATGCGGTCCTGCTCGGGTGAAAGCCGGCCCACGGCCAGGGAGAGCGTCACGTCGCTCGTATAGCCGTCCACCTTCACGCCGAAGTCCAGTAGGGAGAGCCCTTCACCTCCGAAAGGACCGGCAGAGCATGAAGGGAACGGATGGATGGCCCAGCTTCTTTGAGGGCCCGCGGCGAGAGTCTCGAACCCGAGCCCCTCCGCGCCGAGGGCGAGTGATTCTCTCTCGATGAGCTGCGCGAGGTCGACCTCCCGAAGATCCTTCCTCCTGCCCGGCAAAGACAACAGGTCGGCGATCGCATCAATAAGCGCGTTGGTGATCCCGGCGGCTTTTTCAATGGCCGCGATCTCCCACTCGTCCTTCACCGCGCGCGCCCGGGCCACGAAAGACTCGAACCCTTCCGTGCGCAGGATGATCTCGGCGCCGGGCAGGTCGTCCTTCAGCTCGAGGAAGCGCAGGTGCGATGTCCTTCCGGGAAACTCCACTTTCCGGCGCACCCGCGGACCTCCCACGGCCGCCTCGACACCGTTCTCTCGAAGCACGCCCGTCACTGCTTCCTTGAACGAGCGTTTGAACTCCGTGTAGGGAATGACCTGGTCGACAATGCTTCTCTCGTTTGCGATATTCACGTCCCAGGGAACGAGCACCGTCTTGCCCGTGGCGAACATGAAAAGCATCGCATCCATGGGATGACCCGAGAGCCATCGAACCGAGTTGCTGCGCTGGTTCTCGAAATCGTCCAGCACGGCCGCGTACAGGCCGTTGCGCGTCATCCACTCGGCAGCCCTCGCCTGCCGGCCGCGGATCGCCGCCGCCGCTCCCTCAGATGGCTGCAACGACGTTCACCAGCTTGTTCGGCACGACGATGACCTTGCGGATCTCCTTGCCGGAGAGGATCTCCCTGATCCTTGCGTTGCCCAGCGCCTTCTCCTTGAGCTCCTCATCCGCGGTTCCTGCCGGCAGGCTCTCCCTTGCCCGGATCTTTCCGTTGATCTGGTACACCACCTCCACCAGCTCCTCCGCCGTGAGCTCCTCGATCCACTCGGGCCACGGCGCGCGGGAAACGGACGGCGCGTTGCCGAGCTTCGCCCAGAGCTCTTCCCCGAGGTGGGGCGCGTAGGGGGAGAGCAGGAGGACGAACGGGGTCCAGAGCGCGCGCGGCATGGCCGAGAGGCCCGCGACCTCGTTGAGGAAGATCATCATCTGTGCGATTGCCGTGTTGAACTCCAGCCGGTCCGTATCCCTGCTCACTTTCTTGATCGTCTTGTGCAGGAGCCGCAGCAGCGTATCGGAGGGCCCGTCGTCGGTCAACGGGAGCTCGGCGGCGCGCCAGATCCGCTCCAGGAACCGCTTGGCCCCGGCGATGCCCCTCGTGGACCACGGCTTGGAGACTTCCAGCGGACCCATGAACATCTCGTAGACGCGCATCGTATCCGCGCCGTAGTCCCGCACGATGTCATCCGGGTTGATGACGTTCCCGAGGCTCTTGGACATTTTCACCCCGCCCTCACCGAGGATCATTCCCTGGTTGATCAGGCGCATGAACGGCTCAGGGCTGTTCACGAGTCCCTCGTCGAAGAGGAATTTGTGCCAGAACCGGGCGTACAGGAGGTGCAGCACCGCGTGCTCTGCTCCCCCGACGTACAGGTCGACGGGCATCCAGTAGTCGATCTTGTCCCGGGCGGCGAAGGCCGTGTCGTTCGCCGGGTCGAGGAAGCGCAGGTAGTACCAGCACGAGCCGGCCCACTGGGGCATGGTGTTCGTTTCCCGCTTCGCCGGACCGCCGCACTTCGGGCAGTTCGTGTTCACCCATTCGGGGATCGCGGCCAGCGGGCTTTCACCCGTTCCTGTCGGGGTGACGGTTTTCACTTCAGGGAGCCTCAGCGGGAGCTGGTCGTAGGGAACCGCGACCGTCCCGTCCTTCGGGCAATGCACCAGGGGAATCGGCTCTCCCCAGTATCGCTGCCGGGAGAAGAGCCAGTCACGCAGCTTGTAATTGACCGCGCGGGTGCCTATGCCCTTCTTCTCCAGCCAATCGATGATCCGCTTTTTGAACTCCGCCGTGGAGAGCCCGTCGAACTCCCCGGAGTTGACGGCGATCCCGTCCGTGGGATCGGCCTCCGCGAGGTCATGCAGGCTGCCGTCCTTCGAAACGACCTGGACGATGGGAAGAGCGAACTTCTTCGCGAAGGCGAAGTCCCTCTCGTCGTGCGCGGGCACGGCCATGATGGCGCCCGTGCCGTAGGAAATGAGGATGTAGTCGGAGATCCACACGGGGATCTTCTTCCCGTTCACCGGGTTCAGCGCATACGCGCCGGTGAAAACGCCCGTCTTGTCCTTCGCGAGCTCGGTGCGCTCCATGTCCGACTTCATGGAGGCGGCCTTCACGTAGTCGTCGACCGCCCTTTTCTGTGCGGGGGTAGTGATCTTCGGCACCAGCGGGTGCTCGGGAGCGAGCACCATGTAGGTGGCGCCATACAGGGTGTCGGGGCGCGTGGTATAGACCTCGATGGAGTCCGTGCCCTTCTCCAGCTTGAAGCGCACGTTCGCCCCCTCGCTGCGGCCGATCCAGTTCGTCTGCATGAGCTTCAGGGATTCGGGCCAGCTCAGCATGTCCAGATCGGCCAGGAGCCTCTCCGCGAACGCCGTGATGCGCAGGATCCACTGGCGCAGGTTGCGCCGGGTGACCGGCGTCCCGCAACGGTCGCAGAGGCCGTCCTTCACCTCCTCGTTGGCAAGACCCGTGAGGCACGAGGGACACCAGTTGATGGGCACCTCCGCCTCATAGGCGAGCCCCTTCTCCCAGAGCCTCAGGAATATCCACTGCGTCCAGCGGTAGTATTCCGGCTCGCACGAGGAGATCCGCCGATCCCAGTCGTAGGAGAAGCCCAGCGACTTGATCTGTATGGTGAACCGGGCGATGTTCTGCTCGGTGGAGACCCGCGGGTGCGTACCGGTCTTGATGGCGTAGTTCTCCGCCGGCAGCCCGAAGGAATCGAACCCCATGGGGTGCAGGACCTGGAACCCCTTCATGCGGAGGTAGCGGCAGTAGATGTCGGTGGCGAAGTATCCTTCGGGATGGCCCACGTGCAGGCCCGCCGCGGAGGGGTAGGGGAACATGTCCAGCACGTAGCGGCGCTTCTCACGGGGAACGGTGGGGTCCTCGGTCGTCCGGAAGGTCTTGTGCTTCTCCCAGTATGCCTGCCACTTCTCCTCGATGCCGCTGAAGGGATATCCGGTCATGGCGGGATGATAATCATGAGGCGATGAGGGGTCAATGGCGCAGGCTACCGCGAATTGTCGGGAGCGGTGTGCGGGAGCGACCGTTCAGGCCCCCGGGGAGGTGACGATCAGCCGCGCTTCGTCGTAGATTGTTTCATGCAGGCGATCAGGGTCGCGCTCATAGGCGATCAGAGTGACAAGGTTCTCGCGCATAAGGCCATCCCGGCGGCACTCGCGCTCGCAGGCGCCGCGCTCGGATGCCCGGTCGAATGGGAATGGCGCGCAACTTCATCTCTCCTTCCCGGCTCGGTCGAGACTCTTGGGAAGTTCGACTGCCTCTGGTGTGTGCCCGGGAGCCCCTACGAGAGCGAAGCAGGCGCACGGGAGGCCATACGATTTGCCCGGGAAGGCGGAATGCCGTTCCTGGGAACGTGCGGGGGATGCCCGCATGCGATTCTCGAGCATGCCCGCAATGCGATCGGGATTCGCGACGCAGAACATGCTGAATTGCACCCGGCGGCCCTGCTGCCGCTCATTGCTCCGCTCTCCTGTGCGCTGGTGGAAACTTCCGGCACCGTGCACCTGGCACAGGACACGATGATCAGAAGAATCTACGGCCGGGACACGATCGAGGAGGGATACCACTGCAGTTTCGGGCTGAACCCGAGGCTCGAGCATCTCCTGTCAGGGTCCCCGCTGAGGATCACCGGGCGGGATGCCGACGGGCAGGCGCGGGCGCTCGAGCTCGTCGGGCGGGAGTTTTACCTCATGACACAGTTTCAGCCGGAAAGGCGAGCCCTCACGGGGACGCTGCCGCCGGTGGTTTTCGCTTTCCTCTCCGCGGCCGCAGGTCATCGAAGCGGCAGGACCGCCTCTCGAGTCGGTTCATAGATCGAACGCTTCGCAAGTCCACCTGCGCGTGCGCTGAAACTGCCGCCAGTCCCACAAGAACTATCGCAATGACCGTTCGCCTTCGTACTCGTTTCCTTCCTGTTGCTCTACCTTGCTAAGAATGTTTCTCGAACGGCCATGAGTATTTGCCGGCAACCGCGTGAGCCCGCCGTCCCTTGCCCGCCGCGCGGGTGCGATCGTACACTCTCGCGCATGGCGACACTTCCCAGTTTCATTCTCAAACGCCTGTACGTGAACGAGAGCCTCCGCAACACGCCGGATGGCTTCGAGTTCGCCGTGCGAAACTTTATCGGCACGGGAACCATACTCGATGTGTACGGCCTCGATGCGGATGGCACCGCCCATCCACCGAACGCCGTCATTCTGTTGATGCCCGATAACACCGCCCGGCCAGGGAACGAGGTGACGGCCGACGCCCCTTTGGCGCTTGCCGCGGGACTGACCGTCCGGTTCCGCATCATGGGCGAGCGCCTGGGTGCCGGCCGGCACACGCTGAAGCTCTCCGTGCGCACGCGGGAGATGGGAATGCTGGATCTGCCGGTGTCGGACATCGTGCGGGAACAGGCAACCTCCGCCGTCACGGAGCCGGCCCTGGCCGTATCGCCCCCTCCTGAGGCCCGGCCGCTGAAGATCGCCCTCATCGGGGCGGGGAGCACGGTTTTCGCCCGGCAGCTCATGACGGACATCCTGTGCACGCCGGGCCTGAATTCGGGCACGTTCGCGCTCGTGGACATTGATGCGCGCCGGCTGGAGCTTGCGCACCGCATCGGGGACATGCTGGTCAGGGCATCGGGCCGGAGGTGGCGCGTCGAGGCAACAACCAACCGGGTCAAGGGGCTGCCCGGCTGCGATTACGTCATCAATTCGATCGAGGTGGCGGGGCTGCGGAATGTGCGGCACGACTACGACATCCCGCTGAAGCACGGGGTGGACCAATGCATTGGAGACACGATCGGCCCGGGCGGCATTTTCAAGCTGCTGAGGACCGGTCCGGCATGGCTGGAAATCCTTCGCGACATCGAGAGGCTCTGCCCCTCCGCGCTGGTCATGAACTACTCAAACCCCCTGTCCGCCCTCACGCTCCTGGCCCTGCGCGCCACTGGATTGCGGGTCGTGGGCCTGTGCCACTCGGTGCTGAACACTGCGGAGCAGCTCGCCGGCTACCTGGACGTGCCGCTCGAGCAGCTTCGCTTCCGATGTGCGGGGATCAATCACCTCGCCTGGTACACCGAGCTGCGAGTGGGTGGGGAAGACGTGTACCCGCGCCTCGCGGAGCGCGCGCGGGACCCCGAAGTCTACGATTTGGATCCGGTCCGTTTCGAGGTGATGAAGCATTTCGGGGCCTTTGTGACCGAATCCAGCGGTCACCTGTCAGAGTACCTCCCGTATTTCAGAAAGAGGCCCGAGCTCATCGCGAAGTACACACGAGGCGGGTACCGGGGGGAGAGCGGATTCTACGCGAAGAACTGGCCGTCCTGGCGGCAGGGCGGGGACGATTCGATCAGGGAGTCACTCGATGGACGCAGTCCGCTTCAGCTGCGGAGAAGCAGTGAATACGCCTCAACGATCATCGAGGCGATCGAGCTCGGCAGGCCCCGGGTCATTCACGGCAACGTGCTCAACCGGGGGCTCATCGACAATCTCCCTGCCGAGGGATGCGTGGAGGTGCCGGTGCTCGCCGATGCGTCCGGCCTGCAGCCGGTCAGGTTCGGGCCGCTGCCGGCTCAGATGGCCGCCCTGGACAGAACCCACGCGGCCCCGCATGAGCTCATGGTCGCCGCGGTTCTGGACCGCGACCGGAACGCGGCCTTGCACGCGCTCCTGCTGGATCCTCTCACCTCCGCGGTCTGCTCCCTTGATGAGATCCATGCCCTCTTCGACGAAATGTGGGAAGCCGAGAGGGACGACCTCACCTGGTTCGAGAGGTAAGGCTCCCGCGGGAAAGCCGCGCCGGGACGGCGGAAGTCTAATACGCGATGTCGATGCCCATGAAGCCAGGTCCCAGCCGCGGAGTGAACGTCACTCTCCCTGTTTCGACGGCCTTTGCCGCCTTTCTGCGAGCGTCTGCGGCGGACCAGTGCCTGAGGGTCTGGTCGATCACCATGCCTCCCACGAGAACCCCGAAAGCCGGGAGATAGTCGGTGAAGCTGTGGCTGCACCACGCGTTATTGATACCCGAGAAGTTGCTGCTGAAATAATCGATCCTGTCGAACCGGAGATCCGTCGGCAGCAGGTAGTAGGCGACCACCAGTGTGCCTGCAATCACGCCGAGATCGGCAGCCATGAATCCGATTCCGGACGCAGTGTCCCCCACCTCGAGCTGTCCGAGGCCCGGCAGGAGGAAGGACTCCATGCCCGTCTTCCGCACATACGCATCTTTCTGGGAGGCAACGCTCAGCCGGTCCCGGACCGAGAGGAGCGTCGCAACATCGATATCGCCGATTTTCCGGGCACCGAGCTCCGACTGGATCACCCCGATTTCGGCCTGCACGAATGGACCCGTGTCAGGTCGAAACTGCATGGGGAATCCGCCGAACCACGGAGAGGCGGGTGCCGCGAAGAGCGCAACGGGACTGAGCAGTGCCGCAAGCGCAAGAGCAGGAACACACCGTTTCATTTCAATCCTCCACGCACACTTGAACAGCGCGGAGGCGGAAACCTGTCACCGGGGCAGTTCTAGAGGGTCTTCGGGACGCGCCGGGCCTTTCACTCCCCGGGCGAACGCCTCGATGAAGGGAAGAGTGAGGCGATGGCCTGGGCCTGGATCATGTGGCCGAGCCCGGCCGAGAGATAAGGAATGAGAATCTTTCAGCCCGCTGCGCGTCCGAGTCGGCGTGCCCGCGCGAGCCTACGATACGCAAGGTAATCGTTCAAGACACCGGCCAACGCGTGGTAGAACAAGCCGTACAGGATGGAGCCGGTGACGACGGTCGCGGCCCCCGCGCCCAGACCCAGGATGAACGCCCCGAATACCTCCGAATGGGGGTGCCCGATGTGGTAGATGGTGGAAAGGAAGGTCTGCACCATTATCGCCACCGCGATTCCGGGAATCGTGCGCGGAAGGAAGGCGAGCAGCCCGAAGAGGACGACCCCTCGGAATGCGAACTCCCATGCAAGATAATAGAACGCAACGTAGGCCGCCTCGTACAGCACGAAGCGACCGGGCCGTTCCAGGGCTTCCTTTGCAAAGGGATACGCTCGGCGCAGCTCCGGATCGCTGGACCCCAGCAGCAGGCTCAACCCGAGAAGGGGCAGGGAGACGGCGACGATCGCCAGTCCTGTTCGCCAGTCGCCGAGGCGCATACCCAGGGTCCACGGGTACATGCCCACCCTCGGCCCGTCGATGAGCACCAGTGCCATGGGGAAAAGAAACATCAGGACGAAAAAGCTCGAGAAATAGACCATGACCGGGGTGTAGTCGTGCACCGCGTTGCGCTTCAGCGAGTGGACGTTCAGGACCGAGGAGAGCAGGACGAAGGACACGCCGATGCAGCAGAAAAGGGCCGCATAGGGGTCGCTGACGATGGCCGCGATTGCCGACGTGACCGAGGAGAACAACGCCATCATTTCTGCCTCTTTTCCGCCTGGTACCACTGGACGACTGACTCCAGCTGCCGTTCGAGATCCTGTTCGGGCTCGTAGCCGAGCTCCCGCCGGGTGCGGGAGATGTCATAGCTGGTGTCGCGCCCGACCTTGCTCACCGGGTAGAAGGAGAGGCGCACCTTGAACGGTGGGATGATCGCGTGGAGGAGCTGCAGTGCGAGCGCGATGGCGTAGGCCGCGATGACGGGCACGAAGAGGCGCTGCCTCCTGCCCAGCCGCTCCTGGAAAAAGCCCATGAGCTGGGCCCACGTGACGTCCTGGCCGTTGGTCACCGTGTAGGCGGAGCCGTCGCTGCCCCGCATCTGGCAGGCAAGGTGACAGGCGCGCGCGAGGTTGCCGACGTAGCAGAAGCTGAGGACCCTCTTCCCGCTGCCGACGATGGTCGGCCAGCCGTCGTCGATTCCCCTGAGCACCCTCAGGCTGGAGGTCCTGTCATTGGGACCGTAGACATCCGCCGGACGCAGGATGATCACGGGCAGCCCGTGCTCCCGGCGCTCCTGCTCGAGCAGGGCGTCGGTCAGCGCCTTTGCTTTCACATAGGTCTGCGCGCCGCGGGCCGGCCGGCCCCGGTTTTCCTCGGAGATGTTGGTCGAGCGGTGGCCAAGCACCAGAGCCGTGGAGATATAGACGAAGCGCTTCAGGGCGACGTTTCTCCGCCGCAGCTGCGCGAGAAGGTTCCTGGTGGCGTCGTACGTGTTGCGGCGGGCTTCCACCATCGACGCGGTATCCAGGACGAGCGAGGCGGCATGGATCACGTAGTCCATGCCCGCGGGAAAATCGATCGGATCCGGCGCGGTGAGATCGGAATGCACCAGGGTGACGGGGAGGCCTTCGAGGAAATGCAGGTCGGAAGTCCTGCGGACGAGCCCGTACACCTCGTAGGAATGATCGAGGAAATACCGGCACAGGTTGGATCCGATGAAACCGTTGGCGCCGGTGATCAGGACGCGCTCCATGCTAGTTGTTGTCCGCTCCGCGTGTGTTTCGAGTACGCAATGATTTTCTCGCCGGGCTTTTCGTCTGCGAGCATATCAAAGTATACTCGCGCGGTGAAGGGGTTTCGATACTCCTGCGCCGCGGCGGCATCCTTCGGCCTGGAGTCCGTGGTTCGCTCAGAGATCGAAGGGCTGGGAATTCCCGGCGCGCGCGTGGAGGACCGGCGCGTGCTTTTCGATGCCACCGCAGGGGATATCGCCCGGTGCAATGTCTGGCTTCGCGCCGCGGACAGGGTGCTCATCCAGGTGGGCGAGTTCGCCGCTGCGGATTTCGACTCGTTGTACCAGGGACTCCGGGCCGTGCCCTGGCGGGACCTCCTGGCCCCTTTCCCCGCGGTGACCGTGGATGCGCGGAGCGCGGGATCCAAGCTCACCGCGATCCCGTCGCTGCAGTCGGTGGCCAAGAAGGCGATCGTCGATGCGGTGAGCCGCTCCGCCTCTGTCATGCCGGAAACCGGCCCCCGCTACGATGTGCAGCTCAGCCTTCACAAGGACCGCGCCACCGTCTCCCTCGACACGACTGGTCCCGGCCTGCACAAGCGCGGCTACCGCCGGCACACCGGAGAGGCGCCGCTTCGCGAAAACCTCGCGGCTGCGCTCGTGCTCCTCTCCCGCTGGAACTCTTCGCGTTCCTTCGCTGACCCGGTCTGCGGCTCCGGCACGATCGCCATCGAGGCAGCGCTCCTGGCCGCGAATATTGCGCCGGGGATGTTTCGTCGTTTCGCCGCAGAAGACTGGCCGCTTTTCCCCGCTGGCCTCTGGAAAGAAGTGCGGGCATCGGCGCGCGATGCTCGGATCAGGAAAGTGAATGCGCGGATCGATGCGTCCGACCGTGATCCTGCCATGGTCAAGGCCGCCGCGGCGAATGCCGACGCCGCAGGCGTCGCCGACCTCATACGGCTCCGCGCCGCGCCAATGGAGTCCTTTGAGCCCGCCGGGGAGTTCGGCTGCCTTGTATGCAATCCGCCGTACGGGGAGCGCCTCGGAAACGTCCGCGAGGCGCAGGAGCTCGCCCGCGCCATGGGCTCTCTGCGGGCCCGCGCGCCGACGTGGTCGTTTTTCGTGCTCAGCGCCCTGGAGGATTTCCAGCGGTGCTTCGGTGCGCGGGCCTCCCGCAACCGCAAGCTCTACAACGGCAATATCCGCTGCTGGTACTATCAGTACTTCGGGCCGCTGCCGCGCGGCTGATCGAGACCGTTCTCCGCGCGCATCCGGCGGGGGTCAAGGAGACTTCCGCAGACGGCAGACGAAGAAACCCTCCTTCTGCGCGTCCGGAAAGATGCGGAGCGCTTTCGAAATCCGCGGGTCGAGGCCCCGTGCCATTCCTTCGTACGTGCCGGGAATCACCAGCGGCAGCTTCTCCACCTGGAGGGGGAGGGTGTCGAGGGCCCACTGGACGATCCTCTCGTTCTCATCGAGGTTCAGTGTGCACGTGGAGTACACAAGCACGCCGCCGGGCTTCAATGCGCCCGCGCCGCTGGCCAGCAGGCGGCGCTGGCGGCGGACACACTCAGCGACCGACTTTGTCGACCAGGACCGCGACGTGCCGGGCTCGAAGACCACGAACCGGCCTTCGCCCGAGCACGGCGCGTCCACCAGGACCCGGTCGAAGCTTTCGGGCATCTCGTCTCCGAGCTTCTCCCCGCGGCCGACCCTCACCTCGACGATGCCGCAGCCCTGCAGGCGCAGGTTGTATGCCAGGCGCTGGGCCCGGATCGGATCGACGTCATTGGCAAGGATGGCACCGCGGTTCACCATGAGGGCTGCCACCTGGGTCGTCTTGCTCCCCGGCGCGGCGGCGATGTCGAGGATGCGCTCGCCCGGCCGCGGCTCGAGCGCGAGCGCAGGCACCATGCTGGAAAGGCTCTGCAGGTAGACGCGTCCGTCGCGATAGACGTCCCAGGACTCCACGTCGCGCTCGCACAGGTCGCGCAGCACAAATGCATCGGGGTACCAGCGGACCCGCTCGTGCTTCACGGCGCGCTCGCGGAAGAAGCCGAGGATCGCCGCCGCGTCCGCGCGGAGGGTGTTCACGCGCAGGGTCGTGCGCCGGCGCGCGCCCATCCCGCGAAGGATGGTTTCCGCGGCGGACTGGGGAAAAGCCGCATCGAGTGAGCGGATGAAGTCGCGAGGAAGGCGGCGCCGAGCCTCCCCGACTGATGCGGGTGGAGTCACGCCGCACAATGTATCATGGACTCACTTGACAATCGCGGCCATCTTCTCTATCCTTTCTTTCAATCCCCATGCGCTTTCTGTCCTCAATTCCCACAGCGGCGCGGATGCGTGCCTGGCTTGGTGATGCCGTCCGTCCCCTTCGAATCGCCGCGAGGTTGCTCCGCGCAACGGTCGTGCTCGTCATCGCCTGCCACGCGGCGTTGATATTCGTTGTTCTTCTGGCCAGCCTTGCTCTGCTCTGTTGGAACCCACCCGCGACGGCGCTCATGATCTACCGCGGGTTCACCGTCCATCAGAAATCGAAACCGATCAGGTTCGTTCCCCTGCGCCAGATCCCGCGCGTGGCGCGGAACATGGTGATCAGGCTGGAGGACTACCGGTTCTATTCTCACCATGGCGTCGATCTCGGGGCCATCCGAGAGGCGTGGATGATCAACTCCTCGATCGGCAGGACCGCGGTGGGCGGCAGCACGATCCCCATGCAGCTTGCGCGCAATCTCTTTCTCACCCCTCGCAAGACATATCTGCGGAAATACATGGAGACCCTGATAGCCCTCGAAATGAGCCTCGTCCTGCCGAAGGACCGGATCCTCGAGATCTACCTGAACGTCATCGAATGGGGGAAAGGGGTCTTTGGAATCGGCGCGGCATCAGCCTACTACTTCAAGACCGGAGTGGGAGGGTTGGGGCTGGACGAGCTGCGCCGATTGGCGACCATCATCACCAATCCGCTGCGCTACAACGTGCAGTCATTTTCGAAGAGTGCGCAGATGTCTCAGCGCTATGCGTACCTTCTCTCTCGTTTTCCCGACGAAGGGCCGATCGCGCCGCTGCCGGACGCGCCGCCGGCCCCGTCTCTGACGCCAGGCCCGCAGGCAGGGGCGGACTCGCCCTGAACGGGAAGGCTCCCGCTCTTCGGCGGCGGTCTACTTCCGGTCGATTTCCTTCCTGTGCGTGTCGCAGAGCCGGTACAGAGCGCCGGTGAGCGGGTTTTTTCTCGTCACCTTCGTTCCGCAGCGCACGCACAATCCGCCGTCCCGCCGCTTCCTGTACAGAAGCGCCGACCTCTCCGTCCCGGAGGATTTGTACCTGCTCACCTGCAGCCTGTATCCCTTGAAAAGCCAGGTCCCGATGGCTTTCTCGTTGCCTGTTTTCAGGTCAGCGATGACGCGTTTCAGGGTATCCGGCGTAATCTTCTTCGGTTCCATCTCGGGCCCTCCCTGGTGCTTTTTTGCATGCACAAAAGGTAGTGCGGCGGTGAGGGGAAGGCAAGCGAACAGCCGTGCGGTTGTCAGGCAGGCTGGAGCGAGAGCGTTCCGAGGTCGAGGAGCTTGTCGCCCCTGATGTAGTCGTGGACGAAAAAGTCGCCCGGCACCTTCAGGGTCTTGCGGAACGTAAAGGGCGCATAGCTGCCGTGCTCAAAGGCAATGCGCATCTCGACGCGGATCGCCTCCGCCTCTCCGATCTCGACTTGCGGCCAGAAGCTGAAATAGCCCTTTGTCTGCTCGTTCGTCGTGAAGGGATTGCGCCATCCCGGCTCGGCGGGAACGGAAACCTGATCGTTGATCCAGAGAGTGGCCTCCACGGCGATGATCGGATTGCCATCGCCCGCATCCACGATCCTCCCGAAGATGTGCGGCATGTTGTAGAAATACGTGAGGTGCAGGTCCGCATCGTCCGGCGGCGCAGGACGGGGCGGCGTCCGTGCCGGAGCGTTGTCCCGGCGCCGTCGGACGACAACATCCACGGCGCGATTGATCAGCGTGATCAGCTCGATGACGTTCAGGAGCCCCTCCCCCTCCTCCCCATTGCCGCCGCCAGCCTGGACGAGCTCGCGCGTGAAGCCTCGTTCGCTCGTGATGTACTTGGGCGGGATCCTGTTCAACGCGTACGCAGCCACGTCCAGAACGAAGGCGCGGGTGGGGTGAATGTCTTTTCGGTCACCGAGGACGACTTTCACCGTCTCCAGGACAAGGTCTTCATTGTAGTTTTTCAGCCGCATCCGGGGAAATCCTTTTCACATAGAGTGTACCACGCCCTTCAGCAACCTTCAGTTTTTTCAATTTTTTTTGAATGACGGGCGCGAAGCGGGGATTTCTTTGACCTGCGCGGGCGGCTCTGGTAGGATCGCGGCTATGCAGAGCGGTACGATGAACGCAAGCCTGAAAATCGTCAGGCAGGTTCCTGCCGGTGCACCCGGATGATCCCCGGGGAGCTGCTCGCCGAACGCTACGAGATTGTCCGGGAGCTGGGCAGGAGCCAGGTCGGTGCGACCTACCTCGCGACGGACACGCAGACGGGGCGCGCCGTCGTTGCCAGGCTCCTCCACCTCGGGCTCGTGGCGGAGTGGAAATCCGTCGAGCTGTTCGAGCGGGAAGCAGGGGTCCTGAAAACCCTGCACCACAGGAAAATTCCGGCCTACGTGGATTTTTTCAGGGCGGACGTCGAAGGGGAGCCCCGGTTTGCCCTTGTGCGCGAATACATCGAGGGCAGGGACCTGCAGGATCTGGTGGCCGGCGGATGGCGCGGCACCGAGGAACAGATAAGGGGGATCGGCCGGCAGATCGCGGACGTGATTGCCTACATCCATTCCCTGCGCCCGCCGGTGATACACCGGGATATCAACCCCCGCAACATCGTCATGCGTGACGATGGGGAGACTTTTCTCGTTGATTTCGGCGGGGTGCAGGACGCGATCCGCCTCTCCGCGAGGGCAGCCTCCACCATGATCGGCACTCCGGGCTATGCCCCGATGGAGCAGTTCGTCGGACATGCAACCGTGCGATCCGACCTGTACGGCCTGGCCGCCACGCTCGTATTCCTCCTCACGCACCGCAGCCCCGCGGATCTTCCCGTGAAAAACCTGAAAGTGGACCTTGCATCGGTCATCGAGATCACCTCGCCGGGGCTGGCGCGGGTGCTTTCCAACTGGCTGGAGCCGGACGAGGCTGCGCGGACTCTCTCCGTCAACGAGGCGGCCGTGCTGCTCGCACAGGACCCCGGAACCGCCGCAGGTCCGTCACCCGCCTCCGGCTCTGCACCAGTGACGGATCGCCCTCCGTACGGTTCGAGGATCGTGTTCACCGCGCACAGCGGCGGCGCCGGATTTGCCTTGCCCATCGGAGGAGGTCCGCAGCGGAGCAGGAGGGGCTTCTTCGGCATCGTCTGGCTCGGCATCGTCGGGTTCTGGACCTATTCAGCGCTGAGGATGCGCGCGCCGGCCGGTTTTCTCTTGTTCGCAATTCCGTTCCTGGCGGTCGGCGTGGGCATTCTCAGGCGCGCGTTGTCTTCATTTTTCGGCAAGCTGGAGCTGGAGATCGGGACGGGGGGCGTCTCGTACACGCGGCGGTTCATCTTTGCATCGCGCCGAAGGACGGTCCCCCTGGTGGACGTGGGAGAGTGCCGGATGGACGGCGGCCTTTTCCTCGACATCGGGGCGCGCACGCTGAAGCTCGGCGACGGTCTTTCACTCCGGGAGCAGGAGTGGCTGCGGGGCGCCGTCAACGACGGCCTGCAGAGGGCGCGCGGGATTTCCCGCGCTCCTTGACAGGCCCCCGCGTGCCGGTGATCATGGGAGAATCAGGGGAGAAACAATGAGAATGGTCTCGCTCGTCGACGGGATATTCTGGGGAGCGCTCCTGATCATCCTCGGTGTGTGGTTCATCGTGCGCCGGTCCGTGCCCGCGCACATACCAGTGATCCGCATCGTCATCGCGGTCCTTTTCGTGTACGCCGGAGTCCGCATCCTGGCCCGTGGGCCGGTGACCGCGGACAGGAATACCGCGGTATTCTCCGAATCCAGGATGACCTATTCACCCGACAGGAGCCGCGAGTACAACCTCGTCTTCAGCAGCGGCGCCATCGATCTTTCCGAGGCGGCGCCCGCAGGCGCGAGCATCCGTGCAGAGGTCAACGTGGTATTCGGCAGCGGCACCCTCCGGATCAATCCTTCGATCCCGGTCCGTGTGAACATGTCCTCCGCGTTCGGCTCCGTGGAGTCTCCCAACGGCCGGTCGGTCGCCTTCGGCGACATGGTCTACACGACGCAGTCATACCGGGAGGGAGCCCCGGCCCTGGAAATCCATGCCACTGCCGTGTTCGGCAGGCTTACGATCCTCCCTTAGCAGAAATCCATCCCGAGGGGGATAGAGAATATCCTCTCCGCCAGCCCCCCTGCGCGGCCCCCCTGAGATCGTGTCGCTTCCCGCGCGGCCTCAGTATTGTTAGATTCTTCGGGGAGACTGCGATGAAGGAAGATCTGGCTGACCGGCGCGATCTGGCGACCTTCGGAGGCGGCTGCTTCTGGTGCATCGAGGCCGTGCTTCAACGGATCGAGGGCGTGCTGTCCATCACCTCGGGGTACGCAGGCGGAACAACGCCGAATCCCACCTATGAAGAGGTCTGCAC
>JBEKTX010000041.1:0-17991 GCA_049515615.1 Spirochaetia bacterium | reverse complement strand
TATCGCTGGATTCATGTCAATTGTCGGTATTCCCAAATTGCATAAAACTGCATCTTTCTTGCTATTTTGTCCGAAGTCGGGATAATCGAGTGCGCGTATGCTGGTATCGATACTGGGCCCCGGCGCGGTCGGCACGCTTTTCGCCGGGCTCTTCAGGCTGAGGGGACACCACGTCAACCTGCGGGGTCGGCGATCGCCGTCGTCTCCGGGAGAGGCCATTCGGATCGTTCTCCCGGGGGGCTGGCTCCTGGTGGAAGGTGTGAATCAGCAGGGGCCCGAAGATGCGCGGGGAATGAACGATTCCGGGTCTCCAACGGAGCGCCCTGAGGCGGTGCTCGTCACCCTGGGGCGACAGCACCTGCACGCGCTTCGCAGGCCCGATTTTGCCCGACTTGCCGCAATCGGCGATGCTCCCGTGGCCTTCTTCAACTGTGACCCCGTGGAAACTGACAGGCTTGCCGTTCCGGCTGAGAAGCTCAGGCTCTGCCTGACGCTCATGACGGCGGTGAAGTTGCAGAACGCCGAAGTGGAGCTGGCCACCGAGAAGCCGGTCGTCCTGTACGAAGCGAGCCCTGTCCTGGATCGGCTCTTCCGCGGCCTTGGAAGCTTCGGTTTCCAGGCCATCCCCGTGACGGATGCGCGTCCGTATCTCAACTCGCTGCTCGTCTGGCAGCTGCTCTTCCTCCCGGTCGCCATGTGCAACACGACTCTCGGCGTGTTTCTTTCCTTCCCCGAAGGCCGCGAGCTTGCCGCGGGTCTCCTCGGCGAAGGATGCGCGGCCATGGAAAAGGCCGGCATGCCCATGGCGCCGCTTCCCCTCATGGACCCTCGCGCGCTGGCCATGAACCTCGGGAAGAAACCCGCATCCTTCGAATCAGAGACGGGCCGGCCGGATCGGGGCTACAACAGCCTGCTGCAGTGTTACCTGAAGGGAAGGCCGACCGAGGCGCCCCAACTGAACAGGCGGATCGTGGAGATTGCCTCCGCCGCGGGTCTTCACCTTACGTGGAACTGGCGCATCTTGCAGAAGGTGAGCCGGGTCTCGGGGCTGGGTTTCTACCGCACACCCGCAGAGCTCCTGCGCTCGCTCGTCTGAGGAGGAAAACATGGAATCCGAGCTGGAGAAGAAACTGGATGCAGCATGGGGAGTGATCGCGGCGCGTTCGCGACACACTCCGCGCATCGCCGTCATTCTCGGCTCTGGACTCGGGGAGTTCGAGGCCCGTGTGCAGGGCGATGAGATCCCGTTCCGCTCGCTCCCCGGCTTTCCCGTGCCGACGGTCAAGGGACACACGGGACGTTTCAGGATTGGCGCGTCCGTGGCGGTCATGGCAGGCCGCATCCACTACTACGAGGGGCATCCCATCCAGGACGTGATCCTGCCGGTCTTTCTCCTGCACCGACTCGGAGTACGCACCCTCATCGTCACCAATGCCGCCGGTGGCGTGAACCGCGGATTGTCCGTCGGTGAGCTCGTGCTGATCCGCGACCACATCAATCTCATGGGAGTAAACCCGCTGCGCGGGCCGACCCCGGGGCAGGGGCCACGGTTTCCCGACATGACCACCGCGTACGATCCCGGGCTTCGGGAGCTCGCCCACGCGGTCTCCGAGGTGCCTTTGAACGAGGGTGTCTACGCAGGGTTTTCCGGCCCCTCGTACGAAACCCCGGCGGAGATCCGGATGCTTGAGGTGATCGGCGCGGATCTCGTCGGCATGTCCACGGTCCCCGAGGTGATTGCCGCTTCATACCTCGGCATAAGGGTTCTGGGGATTTCCTGCGTGACGAACATGGCCGCCGGCATTCTTCCGCAGCCGCTGGAGCACGCGGAGGTCATCCAGGCAGGGAAGGAGGCCGGACCGCGCTTCGTCCGGTTGCTCAGCGGAATTCTCGCCCGGTTGGAGAGCGAGCCGGTTGCGAGCTGAAGACCGGCTTTCTCCGCGCATCATCGAGGAGATAAGGGAGGCCATCGCGGACGCCGACGGAAACGAGGTTTTTCTCGTCGGAAAAGTGGGAGAGGACGGCAAAGTATTCGCGGTGACGGTTGGCGCGCGCGGCACCAGCGAGGCGGTGCCTGTACTAAGCCCTCACCTCGAAGAGGGAAATGCGGTCATCCACAACCATCCGTCCGGCGGCACGCGTCCGTCGAACGCCGACCTCGGCGTCGCCTCCCGGCTGGGCAACCAGGGCATCGGTTTCTACATCGTGGACAACGACCTCGTCGAAATCTATGTGGTGGCCGAACCGGTCCTGCCACGCCAGGTGGTTTCACTCGATGAGGACAAGCTGGCCGCCGGTCTTTTGCCCGGGGGCGCCTTGAGCAGGGTCTACCCGCTCTTCGAGGAGAGGGAGAGCCAGGCCCAGATGCTCCGGCTGGTGTGCCGGGCCTTCAACAACGACGAGATCTGCGCCGCGGAGGCGGGCACCGGTGTCGGGAAATCCCTGGCCTACCTCGTGCCTGCCGTGGCCTGGGCCGTACGAAACGGCGAGCGTGTGGTCGTCTCCACGAACACGATCAATCTTCAGCAGCAGCTCATGGAAAAGGACATCCCGCTCGCAAAGAAGGTCCTGGGTGAGGATCCCAAGGTTGTCCTCGTGAAGGGGAGAGGAAACTATCTCTGCCTGCACCGGCTCAACGAGGCCCTTGAGGAAATGGGCCTCTTCGATGAGCGGGATCCCGAATTGCTCTCAATAAGGGAATGGGCCCGCACCACCGAAACGGGCAGCCGCACCGACCTGTCGTTCTATCCTGCCGACGAAACCTGGTCCCGGGTCTGCTCGGAGGCAGATGCGTGTCTGGGGCTGCGGTGCAATCACCGGGAGGGGTGCTTTGTCCTGAAAGCGCGTCGCGAGGCCTCATCGGCCAGGATACTGATCGCCAACCATCATCTCCTGTTCGCCGACCTGGCCCTGCGCCTTGAAGGTTCGGGATTCGACGACCCCGCCGTTCTTCCCCCGTTTCGGCGCGTGATCTTCGACGAGGCCCACAACGTGGAGAAGGCCGCCACATCCTTCTTTTCACAGAGCTTTTCCCGGTTCACCATCATGCGCCACCTCGGCCGTCTCTACCGGAAGCGGAAGGGCAGAGTCACCGGCCACCTGCCGGCCGTCCTGAGGTTCCTCGGGAAGTCTCCGCTGGCCGGACGGGTAGCGGGTCTGGTCGACGCGGTCCATGACCGCGCGGGAGAGCTGGACGCGGCAGTCATGAACCTTCTCGCGGGGGAACCCGCGCTCCTGCTGGATTCCGGGACCATGCCGGGGTTCCGCGAAGGCGCCGGGGCGGAGTTGGGCAACCTGTCGTTCTCGATACGAGAGCTCGGCGATGTTTTCGAGGAGGTCCTGGAAAAACTGGAGGCAACGGCGAGCCCTGGCGCAGCGGAGGATTCTCCTCAGGAAACGATCGCCTGGGACTGCCGCGTGCAGCTCACGCGGCTCTTGGGGATTGCCGACATGATCGACCGGTTTCGCCTGGGGGAGGCCGGAGAAAATGACATCTTCTGGCTGGAATCGCTGAGAAGCGGCCGCCGCGGCGAGGGGGAACAGGAGCAGACCGTGCGCCTCGTGATCACGCCGCTGGAAGTGGGTCCGCTGATGCGGGAAGCTGTCTTCCAGCCGCTTCGGACTTCGGTGTTCACTTCCGCCACCCTCACTGTTGCGGGAAGTTTCTCCTACTGGGCAGGACGACTGGGGCTGAGCGCCGCGGACGAGAAGGAACCGGTCTTCAGGTCGTTTCCCTCCCCGTTCGACTACCGGGAGCATGTTCTCCTGGGTGTGCCCACCGATGCGCCGGCCCCCGATGCGCCCGGGCACCGACAGTTCCTGGGCCGGTTCCTCGGCCGCGCCCTGGTGGCAAGCCGTGGGGCGGGGCTCGTCCTGTTCACCTCGTACGGCCTGCTGAATGAGATGTATGGGGCCGTCCAGCCCGAGCTTGCCCGCTCAGGGATACGGCTCATGAAACAGGGCGATGCGGACAGGGCGCGGCTCCTGGACTCCTTCCGGGCGGAGCGCTCGAGCGTCCTCTTTGCCACAGATTCTTTCTGGGAGGGGGTCGACGCGCCGGGCGATACGCTGCACATGGTCATCCTGTGCCGGCTTCCCTTTCGCGTTCCTTCGGAGCCGGTGCTCAAGGCCCGCATGGCATCGATCGAAGCCCGCGGAGGGAACCCTTTCGGAGAGCTGTCATTGCCTGATGCCGTCGTACGGCTGCGCCAGGGGTTTGGACGCCTCATGCGACGTCACGACGATTCGGGTGTGGTCCTCATTCTCGATCCACGGATCGTCACGAAGCAGTACGGATCCCTTTTCCTCGACAGTCTTCCGGCCGCAAGGCGCGTCATCGGTCCCGGCGCGGAAGTCCTGCGCGAAGTGACGTCATTCTTCGGACAAAAAAAAGAGGGAGACTCATCGTCTCCCCCCTGAGTGGCTGTAATGCCCCTTACTCGATCTTTGCAAGAATGTCTGCAGCCTTCAGGATAAGCTGTTCTTCGCCGCCGACCTTGATCGTTGTGCCCGCGTACTTGTCGTAGATGATCCGGTCCTTGGCCTTCACCTTGATCGCCTCGTCATCGCCCACAGCCAGAACGACGCCTTCCTGCGTCTTCTCCTGCGCGGTCTGGGGGATAAGAATCCCGCCAGCCGTCTTTGTCTCCATCTCCACCATCTTCACGAGGACGCGATCTCCGAGCGGTGTGACCTTCATGTCCAGTACTCCTCCCTTGCATGGTTCTGGTATATAGCGCTCGCGCACTACATGTGACGTGATTTTCACCTCAATATAGCCACACTGCCGCGGGATCGTCAAGAACATCTTTCTGCGTCGATGCTCAGTGTGGTCTGGGCAGAGCGGCGCGCACGGGAATCGCTGATCTTTCCCTCTTGCCGTCCGGCGGTGCCGGGGGGTACCTTATCAACAGGGGTTGCTGATCCAGGGATGTTGAACGGAAGGTGGGCGCACCACTACGACCGCGGACTCGGTTCTCTTTCCCGGCACAGGCCCGCGGAGGCGGTAAAAGCACTGCAGACTGCCCTGGAAGAATGCCCGCCCTCCAAGTCGCGAGACCTGTACAAGATCTGCCTCTTTCTCGGAGTCGCCCTCCAGCGGATCGGGTTTCCCCAGTCGGCCATCAAGGCCTGGATCTCCTGCCAGCGATTGAACAAGCGCGGGCCGACACGGAAAATGCTCTCACGTTACACGAACTGCTATGGAATGGAGAGGCAGGATACTTCGGAGGCAGACGACTGGCAGGCTTTCTCGTCAATCCAGACCGTGCGCTATCTTCTGGGGAAAAACAAGCGGACATTTTCTACGCGCGCGGAGCAGGATATGATATGGGACCTGATACGGGACTCGTGGAAAGAGCTGCGAAAACGAGCGCACCTCGGCCGTTTGTCGGTGTGCGAGAAGCTCGAGGCGTTCCGAGCTGTTCGCATCGTGTTTCCGACCGTCGTTCTTGTTGAACCTCACATCGATGGACCCATAATAACGGTGAATTTTCAGACAAAACAAAAGGTCGGACTAAATGACCGTTGTTCTTGCGGCTCGGGAATGCCATTTATGCTGTGCTGCGGACGCACTCCCGGCAAAGAAGAGCTTTTAAGTGGTAGTTTTTGAGCCATAAATTCTGAGATTCTGCAAAAACGAGTCATATTGACCCAATTCTTGAAAGCCTTGCGAAGCGCGGTATCGCACAATCCTAACTGTCTAATCTGCAAATACTTACATGATCACTCCGCCGGGACATTGGCACGCTCCTTGCATTCATGGAGGACAAGAGGTGAACATGAGTAATGCAGTCATGATAGAGAGGGAGAAGAGAACATCCAGGGCCGATGAGAACATTCTTTCCCTCTACCTCAAGGAAATTAACAAAATCCCCCTTCTCACGCGGGAAGAGGAGGAGAGGCTAGCGCGCCGCGCGGAAAGGAACGACAACCTCGCGAAAGAAAAGCTCATTCGCGCGAACCTCCGGTTTGTGGTCAACGTCGCGAAGAAATACCAGAACCAGGGCCTTCCGCTCGCAGACCTCATCAGTGAGGGCAACATCGGGCTTATGAACGCCATTGAGCGGTTCGACGTGGGAAAAGGATATCATTTCATTTCCTATGCGGTCTGGTGGATCAGGCAGGCCATTCTGAAGGCAATTTGCGAGAAATCCCGGATGATCCGGCTGCCGTTGAACAGGGCGAACGAGCTTGTTCAGATCGAGAAGGTCAGGAAGGATCTCCAGGGAGAGCAGTTCCTTGTCTCGGAAACGGATATGATCGCCCGGAAGCTGGACCTGGACCGCGAGCACGTATCCGACCTCCTGAACATCTCCCGGGAGCTCATTTCCCTGGACACGCCCGTGTATTCGGAAAAGGACTCGTCCCTGCTCGGGGACTTCGTAGAGGACAAGAACCACACGACCCCGGACGAGATTGCCGTTTCCAACGCATTGCGGCAGGACATCAACGGGATCCTCACCTCGCTCTCCCAGAAAGAGTCCGAGATCGTTCAGTACCGTTTCGGCCTGAACGGCAAGAGGCCCATGTCGCTGAAGGAGATCGGCAGCATGTATAAGCTCACCAAGGAGCGGATCCGCCAGATCGAGAAGAAGGCCATCAAGCGGCTTCAGCATCCCTCGCGCAGCCACACCCTCCGGGCATACATGTAGAAGCTTCCCTCACGAAGAAGGAAAGAAGCCGCAAGAGGCGCCGCCAGGCGCCTCTTTTTTCAGTCCCGGGCTATTTTCTTCCAGGCCTTTTGGAAGTCAGGCACGAAGTCTTTCTCTTCCGATGGTGCCGACACACAGTCGGGAGGCAACTCGTCGAGGAACGGGGAGGGAAAAGCTTGGAGAGGTTTGCCCATGCGCCTGCGCGATGAGCAGAAGCTCAGGAACAGCCTTTTTCGGGCTCGCGTGAGGGCGACGTAGAACAGCCGCCGCTCCTCTTCGACGTTCGCGTCTGTTTCCTCCATGGAGCGCACATGGGGAATGATGTCCTTCTCCACCGCCGCAACGAACACCACGGGGAACTCCAGCCCCTTCGCGGCATGGATCGTCATAAGGTTTACCCTCCCGCCCTCTCCGCGGGCGTCCAGATCGTCCCTGCTGGCGAGGGACACGCGCCTGAGGTAATCAAACAGGGTAGGGTCCACCGTGTCGGGGTCCTCCTCGAAGTCGGCGAGGGACCCGATGAGCGAGTCCACGTTCCCTAGCTTCCATCTCACGATGTCCTTGTCACGGGCGTCCTTGTTTTCCGAGACGAGGTGACCCCAATAGTCGATCTCTTCCACGAGCTCCCGCAGAGACTGTGACAGCCTCCGCGCAGAGAGAAACCGGGTCCGGAAATCCTCGACCAGCCCCGTGAACTCCGCGGCCGCGGCCATGGATTTCTCTTCCAATCCGTGCCCCTGTCGGCCCAGCGCGGCGATTGCGGAGAACAGAGAGCAGTGATGCTCCCCGGCGTGCAGAGCGGCTTTCTCCAGCAGCTTTCTCCCGATGCCGCGGCGAGGCGTGTTGACGATTCGGAGGAGGCTCGTATCATGGTCCGGATTGGCCACGAGCTTCAGGTACGCCAACATATCCCTGACTTCCTGGCGCTCGAAAAAGCTCATCCCCCCCGAGACGAAATAGGGTATGCTCTCTTTCCTGAATGCCTCCTCGAGCGCCCGGGTGAGATGATTGGCCCGGACGAGGACGCCGAAGTCCTCGAAACGGTACGAGTCGCGGAGCATCAGAGTGCGGATGCGGGACGCAATAAACTCGGCTTCGTCCACCTCTGTTTCGGCCGCATGTTCTTCGATCGGCTCGCCGTCGGGAAGCCCGGTCCAAAGGGCTTTCTTCTTACGGCGAGCATTACCGGCTATCAGGGCGTTTGCCGCGCGGAGAATGGTCCCCGTGGAGCGGTAGTTCTGCTCCAGGGTGATCACCTTCACTCCTGGGAAATCACTCTCGAACCGGAGGATATTCTCATAGCTCGCTCCCCGCCAGGAATAGATCGATTGATCGTCGTCCCCGACCACGCAGACGTTTCCCGGCGGACCGACGAGCAGCCTCAAGAGCTCATACTGCGCCGCCGATGTGTCCTGAAACTCATCCACGAGAATGTAGCGGAACCTTTGGTGATACTCGCTGCGCACTTCGGGGTGGGAATTGAGCAACTGGAAGGGGAGAATGATCAGGTCATCGAAATCCACGGCATTGTACATTCGGAGGTTTCGCTGGTATTCCCTGAAAAGCGGCCGAATGTGGTTGTTTTCCTGATTCCATTCGGACCTGCCCGTCTTTACCGCAGAGATGGCCTGTGCCGCGGCCGCCAGGTCCGGGGAGGTACCCTTTGCGCCCATGTCGCGCGAGGTTTCGCGGAGGAGGGAAGCCTGATCCTGCGAGTCATAAATGCTGAAATTCGCTCTGTAGCCGAGAAGCTGATGCCTCTCGCGGAGCACCTGCGCGCCAAAAGCATGAAATGTGCATACCGTGAGCCTGGTGAGTTTCCTGGGAACGAGCTCCCTTACCCGTTGCGCCATTTCACGAGCTGCCTTGTTCGTGAATGTGACCGCGAGGATTGCCGATTGCGGCACGCCCTTTCCAATAAGATAGGCAATGCGCCAGGTGATCACCCGGGTCTTGCCCGATCCTGCACCGGCTACGATCAGTAAAGGGCCCTCGCTGGACTGTACCGCTTCAGCCTGCCTCTCATTGAGCGCGGACGAAAAATCCAGCTTCATGATCTTGAAGCGCTCGGTTTCGGGTTAGAGGTCGATCTTGATTTCGCAAAGGGCAAAACGTTGTATAATTGGTTTGACATCTCGGCGGAAGGTAGCCTACAATCACTGCCATGCAATTGTTCTCGCCCTTCTGCCCGAGCTGCAGGGAGAATCTTGCGCGAAATGGGGATTCGTTCACCTGTTCTCGATGCGGGAGGGTGTACCCGCTCAAGAACGGCACGGTCGATTTCCTTACATCCCTGCCGCTTTCCGACGCACAGCAAAGCGTCCAGCAGACTTTTGACGCCCTCGCGGCATCCTACGATAACGCGATCGTGCGTCTCGTGGAGAGCCTGAGCTGCCCCTGGGGGACCTATACGGCGAAGCTGGAGTCGCTCATGCTGAGATCCTCTGGCAAGGTGATCCTGGACGTTGGATGCGGGACGGCCTTTCCGGTAGGGTCTTTCGTGCCTCAAACCTCGATTTACCTCGGAATGGACATTTCCCTGGAAATGCTGGGTCACGCCCGGGCCCTGCTCGGCGAAAACCTAAACGCAGCGCTCTGGAACATAGACGCTGAACGGGTTCCGCTCCCCGACAACTGCATCGATTTATGTCTGGCGCTCATGACCTTCAACGTCTTTCCAAACCCCCACCGGGCTGCGACAGAGATTCACCGTGTGCTGAAGAGGGATGGGGTGGTGTTCGGGACGGTTTTTATCCAGCAGCCGCCGCAGGAGATTTTCAACGAGAGGGCAATAGAGCCGGAGTTGGTGAAAGAAATACTTTCCGTCTTCGATCCAGCCCTCTGGGAGCTTTCGTTCGAGAATCAGGGGGGAATCCTCTTCTTTCACGTGCAGAAAAACGTCAAGATGTAACCGGTCCGGCCACCCTGCGGGGTCAGCGGGTCACCGTCACCTTCCGTAATCCTCTTGGCACATCAGGGTCTATGCCCTTTGCCAATGACAGCTTCAGGGCAAACAATTGCGCGGGCAACACGCTCAGAATGGGAGAAAGCCATTCCGGAGCGCCCTCACTGATCGGGAACGCGGTCTTTGCCATCTCGAGAATCTCCCTGGATTCACTGATGACGATGAGATCAGGCTTCCTTTCCTGCATCCCCCGAACGAACTGCACCATGTGCGCCCGGAGCACCCCGCCCGTGGCCACGAGGATGAGCGGAAACCCATCTTCGATCATTGCCAACGGCCCATGCTGGAAATCCGCCGACGAATAGGACTCGGCGGTGACATACGTCAGCTCCTTCAGCTTCAGAGCAATTTCCATTGCGATCGCGTAGCAGAAACCCCGGCCGATGACAACGCACCGGTTCATCGACTTGTACGCCGGGGCCCGGGCCGCCGCGGGTCCTCCCGCCGCTTCGAGCGTCTTCGACGCAAGCTCGGGGAGGCGGTCGAGTGACGCTGCGCGCTCCCGGCTCCCCTCCCATACTGCCGACAGGCTGGCAATGAGCGCAAGGGACGACGTGAATGTCTTGGTCGCGGCGACGGCGTTCTCAGGGCCCGTTTCGAGCCGCAGCACCCTGTGGGATTGACCTGCAAGGGGGGACTTCTCGTCCCTTGTGATGGCGGCCGTCAAAGCGCCCTGCCTGCGCGCTTCCGCCTGGACCTCAACAATGTCCTCGGACTGACCGGACTGTGAGATCCCCAGGACGAACACTCCCGCGAGCCGCGGTGGCATGTGGTAGAACGTATAAAGGGACGGAGTGGCCATCGCTACGGGGAGTCCGTTGTAGGCCTGGAACAGGTACTTTGCGTATATGCCTGCGTTGTCGGAGCTTCCCCGCGCCGCTATCATGATGGTCGTGATGTTTCGGCTCCTGATGTCCCTGCAGAGACCCTCAATCTCAGAAGCATTCGTTTCCAGCGTCCGGGCAAGGGCGGCGGGTTGCTCAGCGATCTCGGTTTCCATGATTGTCCGATTTGAATCCGCGGGGTACCGCGGCGCGGAGGCGATCATGCACGGCATAGTGCCGATTCCCCCCTCCGTTGTCAATTCAAGCAGTCGGTTTTGGGCGGTTTTCGACGACCTACCGCGAAAGGCTGACGACGACGTCGATCTCGACCTGCACGGCTGCCCCGGGGAGCGCCGCGCCGACCGTTGTCCGTGCAGGGAAGGGCTTCTGAAAGAACTTCGCGTAGATCTCGTTGAATACCGCGAAATTTGCAAGGTCGGAGAGATAGGCATTCACTTTCACAACGTCCGCCATCGTGCCGCCGGCCTTTTCCACGATCGCCTTTACGTTCTGCAGGCAGCGCTCGACCTGGCCCCGAAAATCCTGGGGTATCTCGCCCGTTGCCGGATCCTTCGGTGTCTGACCTGCGACGAAAAGGAGCGGGCCAGAGGTGCGGATGCCCTGTGAATACGGACCGATTGGAGCCGGGGCTCCTTCTGCCAGGACTTCCTGCTTCAAAGTGCGCTCCGCTGCTGGTCGATGAGCTTCGCCGTTTCACTCTTCGGGTCGAGCTGGAACCCCGAATCGAGGGCCGCCTTTGCGGCCGCCTTGTCACCCAGCCCCTTCTGGCTCAGACCCGAGAGGAGGTACGCGACCTGGGTCGCCTCCCCTGTAGGGTAGGCCGAGATGAAGGGAGTGAGGATCGCAAGCGCGTCGCTGTAGCTCTGGCCGTCGACAAGCACCTGCGCCTTCAGGATGACATATCGTGCATACCACGCAGCGTCGGGCTTCGGTGTAGTGCGCGCAAGCGTTCGATAAGCCCTGGCGGTCTGGCCCGCCCTGTAGTAGGCGAGGCCAAGGAGATAGTTGAGCTCCGCCGAGTCCGCGTCTGAGCCGGAGGCCTTGATGGCATCGTTGAGAAGGCTGGCTGCCTCCGTGTATCGGTCCTTGTCCAGGAGCGCCTGAACCTGCGTCCGGGTGTCATCGCTCTCATTCTCTTCGACCCACGTGACGGAGTTGGTTCCCTGCTCAGCCGCGCGCACCCCTCCGGCCGTGTTTGCCCTGGGTTTCTCCGTGACAAGCGTCTGCAGCTTCTGGGCGATCGTGCTGCCCACGCCTCCCGAGGCGCCCGTCCCTGCCGCCGCTGTCAAGGTGGCGATCGAGTATACGCCATCCTTCAGGATGGTGATCTTCGTCCGGGCGCGAAGCAGCTCGAGGGATCCCGTCAGGGAGATGCGGACCATGGCATCCTGCGGCACCTTGTCCCCAATCGAGATTTCCGTCCAGCCCTTTGCCGACTGCAGCTCCACCGTGCCGTCGAGATAGCTCACGGTGAAAGCCTGCGCGCACGCGCCCATGGCGACCGCGCCTGCCAGAATCGCCACGAGGAAGAATCTTCTGCTCATGAGGAAAATATATCACAATCCCTGCATATGCGCCGGGAAGGTTGACGCATCAGTTGTTAAGCGGGTAAGCGGGCTCCCGAGGGACTGCTTTCAGTGTACGACGTTCCGAGTGTCGCACGACAACTATCTCCGCGGTCCTTCCGATCCGCTCCTGCGTGAGCTGACGGTGCAGGTCATCGATGGAAGAGATGGGCTGCCCGTCGAACTCCACCAGCAGGTCGCGCTCCTGGAATCCCGCGCTCTGCGCCGGCGAGCCCGGCTCGACCGAGATGACGAGCACGCCGCTTTCCGCCCGGAGACCCAGCACGTGCGCGGCATGCGGGGAGATCTTCATGTTCTGGCCGCCGATGCCCAGCCAGCCCCGTCGGATGCGTCCGTCCCGGATGAGGCGGGGGACGACGTACTGCGCGGTATTGATTGGCGTAGCAAAGCAGAGGCCCTGGGCGCCCAGGATGATCGCGGTGTTCACCCCGATCACCTCCCCCTGGGAAGTGATCAGCGGCCCCCCTGAGCTCCCCGGGTTCAACGCGGCGTCAGTCTGAATGACATTGTCGATGAGCCTGCCCGACTGGGAGCGGAGGGACCGCCCGAGCGCGCTCACAACCCCCGCGGTCACCGTGCATTGGAACCCGAGCGGATTCCCGATCGCAATGGCGACCTGGCCGACTCTCAGTGCATTCGAGTTGCCCATCCGGGCCGCAGGAAGGCCGGATTCATACAGACGCACGACCGCGAGGTCCGTGTCGGGATCGTCGCCGACGAGCTCGGCAGGAAGGCGGCGCCCATCGGTCAGCACCGCGTCCATGCGCGTTGCGCCCTGCACGACGTGGCTGTTGGTGAGCACGAACCCGTCAGGCGCGAAAATGAAGCCTGACCCGCTGCCTTCGTTCTCCCTCCCGCGCCGGCGGCCGACAACCTGGATGTGCACGACTGAGGGGCTTAATCTCTCCACCGCCTCCACCACGGCCCGGGAATAGGCGTCCAGGAGGGCGGGGTCGGATGCATCTTCTTCGTTCATGTCGTGCTCAAAGATACGACCCATCGCCGTGATGCGGCAAACCCGGCCGCGGCCCCGACGGGCAAGCGCGCCCCGTCCCCGCGGGTGTTTTCCAAGGCGGCCCGCGTGTTCCACGTGTGGGAGGTCAGGGGTCAGGCGATTTCGGGGGCTCTCTCGTTCCCGTGAGCCCCAGAGGGTCTTTGAACAGCTCCACGTCGCTGCCGGCGAGCCGCGAAATCCTTTCGCGCTTCCTCCGCTCCTCGGCTTCCAGCCATTGCGCTTCTCTCACGACGGCTGCCCGTGGCACATCGAGCCGGAGATTGCCCGGCGCGCCCGTGGATTTCCTGCGTCCGATTGCCTCGACGGGATCGCGCCCCGCAAGGGTCTCCAGCGAGCGGCCGACTTCCCGGTAGGCATCACGGAAGGGCATGCCCTCCGAGACCAGCTCGAGGGCCCGATCTGTTGCGAAGATTTCCCGCGTGAATGCCGCCCGCAGAGAGGCTTTGTTCACAACGAGCTTCGCGATCGTGAGGTCCATGATCCTCACGCACCCCAGCCCCTCCTCGCATCCCTTGAAGTAGGGACCCTTGGTCTCCTGCAGGTCGCGGTTGTACCCGCTGGGAAGGCCGCGGAGAACTGCTTTGATCGAAAGGAGGCGCGCGGATATCGTTGCGCTGCGGGCCCGGACCAGCTCCAGTCCATCCGGGTTTTTCTTCTGCGGCATGATGCTGGAGCCCGAGCACAGCTCGGGAGGCAGAGTGAAGTAGCCGAACTCCGGCAGCGAGAACAGGATGAGGTCCTGGGCCATCCGGGAAAGCGTGAGGATCGCCTGCTCCACCGCCTCGAGGGCGATCGATTCGAGCTTTCCCCTGCTGTTGTTCACATAGAGCACATTGTTCTGCACGCGGGAGAACCCGAGGAGGTCCGCCACCATCTCGCGGTCAAGGGGGAGGGGCACGCCATAGCTTGCCGCGGAGCCCAGGGGGGAGCAGTCGAGGAGAATGAAGGCATTTCGTGACAAGAAAAGGTCGTCGAGAAGCTCCTCGGCGTACGCCGAGGCCCAGAGACCCACCGAGGAAGGCATGGCTGTCTGCATGTGAGTCCGACCGGGCATGGGCGTCGTGGCGTGGCCTTCCGCCATGTCAAGGAGCCGCCCGGCGAGCGCCAGTCCGGCTCCATGGAAAGCGAACAGAAATCCCCGGGTCCACAGCCGGAGCGCGGCCAGGACCTGGTCATTCCGGGATCTTCCGGTGTGAATCCTTTTTCCGGCATCTCCAAGAACCGCGACAAGGTGATTTTCGATCGCCGTGTGCACGTCCTCCTCGGAGCGCGAGATGGAAAACTCCCCACGTTCGTTCCGCTCGATGATGCGGCCGAGCTCCACCTGCAGCGCCTCCTGCTCGGCGCCAGAGAGGAGGCCGATCTTCCTGAGCATCGCCGCGTGCGCCATGCTTGCAACGCAGTCGGCGTTCACCAGCCGTGAGTCGAGCGCCGGATCCTCGCCGACGGTGAATGCTTCCATCAGATCGTGCATGCTGTATGTCTTTTCCCAGAGCTTCGCCATGACGCGACCATCCTAGGGATGCCCGGGAGGCGTGTCAATCAAAGGTTATCCTCATTCGAATCGGTCGAGATGAACTTCGGATGATTGCCTGCAACCACAACCGTGACCTCTCCACGGACCGCGCCGTCCTTGAACCGCGCGAACAGCTCGCTGAGCGTCCCGCGGTGGATCCTTTCGAACTTCTTTGTCAGCTCGATGCAGACCGCGGCCCTGCGATCGCCATAGACCTCCAGCGCATCCCGAAGCAGGGCAGCCACCCGGAAGGGTGATTCGTAGAAAACCATCGTATGCGGCTGGTCCCTGTCCTGGGTCAGAAAGCGTCGCCGCACTCCGGGTTTTCTCGGCGGGAAGCCCTTGAATGTGAAGCTGGAAGTGGGGAGCCCTGATGAGATCAAAGCGGGCTCCACGGCGCCGGCCCCGGGAATCACCTCGATCTCGAACCCCTCTTCGACCGCGCGGGAGATGAGCCGGTAGCCTGCATCGCTGATCCCGGGGTACCCGGCATCCGAGCAGACGCCGACGGACAGCCCTTCCTTCAGGAGGCCGATTATCCTGGACTCGGCCTGGGACTCGTTTTTCTCCCGGTACGAGAGGATGATCCGCGGGCTCGCGATGCCGTGCGCCTCGAAAAGAATGCGCGTGTGACGCGTGTCCTCGCATGCAAGGGCGTGCAGCTCACCCAGCACGCGGACCGCGCGGAGGGTGATGTCCTCCAGGTTCCCGATCGGTGTCGCGATGATGACGAGCTTTGCCACGCAGCGCCCGTCAGTGGGAGAACGTGAATCCGACGCCGAGATAATTGTTGATCGCGGTTGCCCCTGCGGTCAGGCCGGCGTCGAGAATGTATTCGAATGTATAGGTGAGGGATAGCTCCATTCTCCCGATCGAGGTTTCGATGTACCACTTCGAGTCGAATCCCGCCTGGAAAGTCTTCTCCAAAACCGACTGGGTGAGAAACCGTGTGTAGACATAGCCCGGAGGGAGGGGGTACGGCGGCGCGAAGGTCGCGCCCTGCGAGGAGTAGCCGGCATCGAAAATCGTGCCGGTGCCGCCGACGATCGACGCGTTGCCGTGAATGATCATTCGCAGGAAGGTGTTCAGGTCCACTGTCGGGACAGGCCTGGAAAGGGCGCTGATCTCTAGGCGAAGAGAGTTGGGTTGCAGTGACGGTCCCATGTTCTGCCCAGCGTTGGTGTAATTGAGATAGTTGATGTTGCCAGCTTGGTCCGCCGGCGTGCGGTCATCGGTGTGCGTGTAGGTGTACGGCGTCACAGCGATTCCGTTGAGGCTGAGCCTCGTGAGGAATGGCAGGTTGGGAGTCCATGAAACCCCGGCCTGGAACGAAAAGACCAGCATTGTGTTGAAGTTCAGCTTGACAAGGTCATTGAATGCCGCATCGTCGACGTAGAGGATGAAGTCCGCGCGCACGGACTCGGGCAACTTGATCCCCCCCGAGAATCCAATAAACGTGTTGTCGGTGAAACCTCCGAGCCCCTGGGCGTAGTAGTAGACGGCAAATGGCAATGTGTAGAGCAGCTCGAACCTTCCGCCCCAGACGATGGATTCGAACACGCTCACCGTGAGCCATGGCAGGGGATACATCTCCAGGGAATGGAAGGCAATGAACTTGTTCGGAGCAGGCCCGCTGGTGCCGTCGTTGCTGGTGGCGGAGATCGCCAGCACCAACTCTGTCACGGTGAAATATTCGTGTCGAAAAACGTACGAAAACTGCCCGGCCTGTGGGGCAGAAGGACTCAGGATCGCGTTGTCGCCCCAGAAAGGGCCATAGGAGCCGCGGATATCACCTGCCTGGAAGTAGAACGAATCGGTGCCGAACGCCCCAGAGGATGCGGAGGATACACGGGGGATGAAGCTGGTCGTTCCCAGAGGTTTCACTGCACCGTCGTAGATATAGTCGACAGTGGATCGCCCGTACTCGGGCAGCAGCGAGCTTCCCGGACCATTGTTGACGACTCCGGTGAGGGAGCCGGAGTAAGTGACATTCGGAAGGATCGATCCCTGCAATGTCCCTCCCATGGTGAACTGTCCGTACAGGCTGTTGAGATCCGTGCGTTCGGTCGTACCCCCAACGGTGTAAATGTCTATCAGACCCTCCATCTCGGAGAGGTATTTTTGCGCCATGGTCCGGTCTTGCGCATCACCCCTGGCTTGGACATCGGCCAGTAATTTCTTCAGAAGCTGGATTGGATAAGGCTTCAGGGGGGGCAGGTTTCGGAGGATCCCGCGGTCCTCCCAGAGCTTCAGGTCGCCGTACATGCGATCGTTCGGGTCGCTTGCCAGTTGAGCGAACAGAGGCAGGCGTCCCAGGAACAGAAATACAACGAGCAGGAAAAATATCGTCTTCCTTTTCATCAAGACCCCTTCATGTGCGGGAATATTATTGCACGAATATCAATGTCCTCAAGCAAGATGGAGACCAACCAATCTATTGGCCCAAGGTTTCTATTTGCTTGAGAGCCAATCACTTAATCGTGCAAGTCTCAGGAACGGTGCGTGACGGCACTGAAATGTCTACTTTCGTGCCTGGGAATAGTCTTATTTTCATACTGCCGCTGATTTCTCCTGCCGGCGACCACCATACACGCAGCCCGATCATCAATTCAATACGCTGGTTTCGAGCGTGCTACTTCCTCGGCTCTCTTCAGCAACCCTCGACCGTTCAGGGCCGGTATTCGAGGCATGCCGTTCAAGGGGAACAAGAGGCCGGCAGCGATGTAGAGCACGGCCATGACGGCAAGGACCGTTGTAAAACCCATTGAGGTAGAGAGTATCCTCGTGAGCACGGCTCCGCTCACTGAGAGTGCGCCGTTGACCCCCCAGGCCCAGGGCACGATCCCTGACCGGGTCCGGGAGAGGAGCGCGAGCCCGGTTGGGAAAGGGATGCCCAGGAGAAACCCCAGCGGAGCAATCAGGATCACCGAGATGAGAGCGCGGATGACGAGCGGCAGGCCGAGCGTTGTTCCCAGCAGCGCCGGCATTCCGAAGTGATAAAACACCGCCAGGGCGAGGATGCCGAGGCTGGCAGCGAAGACGAACGTGCGGCGGCTCGGAACAGCTCCTACGGCCAGGCTCCCGGCCCCCGAGGAGATGAGGAGGATCGTGATGACGATTGAGTTCGAATAGACGGGATCTCCGAGGTAGAAGACGAACTTCTGGATCAGGTAGATCTCCGCCATCATGTATCCGAGCCCGAGACATGCATAGTACACAACCACACCGAGGGTCCCGCGCCGCGCCCTGAAGAGCTCGCGAAACCTGGCTCCGATCGGGACGAGGGCGACCAGCAGCGCGAAGAGCAGCGATTGGGCGAATGTGGCGAGGAGCAGGATGTAGCCCCACTCCTCGGGGATCTCACCCGCCCTCGCAGCGAAAGCAGGCAGACTTGCGGGCTTGAGATAACCG
>JBEKTX010000040.1:0-18268 GCA_049515615.1 Spirochaetia bacterium | reverse complement strand
AGTGTTGATGCCATATTTCCGGACGGTACCGACCGATCCGGCGTTCAACTCGATCAGCTCGGGCCTCGACACCAAGGCGTTCTATGACTCCTCGGCCAAGATACCCATCAAGAACTGGGGCGCAGCCGCGGGTGTCATGGGCAACCTGATCATTCCTGATTTCACCTACAAGGTTCAGTACGAGATCTACACCGGCTCGTTCCAGCCGCAGGTCTTCGATTCCGGGTATGAGCGCAACCGGAGCGCATTCGTCCTGCAGACCCTGGACAATCTTATGAACCCTTCGAACGCCTGGAACATGGGTGTCTATGGAGAGGCAGGCCTGAAGCTCAACAGGCTCTTCGATCTGAACCTCGGCTACTTCTGGCCATGGACCATAGGTTCGAATGGCGGGTTCACGGCTGATCCGACACAGGACCATTTCGTCGCAAGCTTCGCTCTGCACAAGGGGGTGATTCCCATAGTGAATATCTGGGGAAGCGTGTCGTACGAACGGACCGGGTTCGTCAGCACCATCCAGTCCGGCGGCTTCAGCGGGGCGCTCTTCGATGCGAACACGGTGGTCAGTGCCCAGATCAATTACCCGGTGAGCCCGATCATGGACGTGTCCCTGATCTACACCGTTGTGGCAGCGCGTGATAAGAACGGCAACCTGATCTACAACGGGTTGATCCCGAAGACGAACACCGCGCTGTCCATAGAAACGCAGATTCACCTGTAGGCTACGGATGCCTGAAAGTACGCCTCAGTCCCGGAGGATTCGGATCCTCCGGGACGAGGTATCCCGCAAGATAGCGGCCGGCGAGGTCATCGACCGGCCGTTTTCCATTGTGAGGGAGCTCCTGGACAACGCGATCGACGCGGGAGCGGGGTCCGTGGATGTCTACCTCGAAGCCGGAGGCCTCACGCGGGTGCGCGTGGTGGACGACGGGGCTGGCATGGACGAGAGCGACCTTGCCCTCTGCTGGCAGCCCCACGCGACCTCCAAGATCGAGACGGAGGAAGACCTTCTGCGGACGTGGAGCCTCGGCTTCCGGGGCGAGGCATTGTCCAGCATCTCGCTGTGCAGCCATCTGGTCATGGTGAGCTGCATCGATACCGGCGCACCGGCTCATCGCCTGGAAGTGCGCGGGGGAAAACGAGTCGCGCTTGAGAAGACACAGGGCCGCAGGGGAACAGTTGTCGACGTCTCGGAGTTGTTCTCCAACTATCCGGCTCGAAAGAAGTTCCTGCGAAGCGCGTCGGCCGAGTCGGGTCTCTGCCGGTCGATATTCGTGGACAGGGCGGCAGCCCATCCGGGGATCTCATTCAGGCTGTTCTCAGAAGGCCAGGTGAGGCTGTCGCTTTCGCCCGCGCCGCCCATGGAGCGGATCGGCCGTGCCTACGAGCAGCAGCTTGACGCGCGCCTTCTTTCGGAAACTTCGGAAGAAGGAGAGGGATTCTCGGTCCGGGTCATCGCGGGCCTACCGGAGTTGAGGAGACGCGACAGGAAGCTCCTCCAATGTTTTGTCAACAGGCGCAGGGTCACCGAGTTTGCCCTGCTTCAGGCCGCGGAGTTTGGTTTCGCGGGCTACATGCCGGGAGGCTGGCACCCCGCGGCCTTCGTATTCGTGGAGATCGACCCTTCGCTCGTGGATTTCAACATCCACCCGGCGAAGAAGGAAGTCCGGTTCCGCAACCTTCCGGACGTCCATCGCGCCATCGTTGCCGCGGTAAGGAAGATGCTGGAGCCGCAGGTGCCGCCGAACGGAGGCGTCCTGCCGCGCGCCCGCGGGGCGGTCAGCGGAGCCCATACCGGTGCGCCTGCACCCGGCCGTTCAGAGGCGGAACGCCGAGTCTATCCTCTCGCTTTTGCTCCCGATCCGGTGCGGCCGCCCCCCGGTGACGGCGGAGGGATACGATTCCTGGGTCAGGTGTTTGGCGTCTTTCTCGTCTTCGAACTGCCCGGGCGGCTTCTCGTGCTCGACCAGCACGCCGCGCACGAGAGGATACTCTACGAGCGGCTTGCCGCCCGGGCGCCGGCAATGCAGGAAATGCTCTTTCCGCTCTGCTTCGACGTCACTGACGAGGAAGAACGGAGAGTGATGTCGGTGAGCCAGGAGCTCGAAGGAATCGGGATAGGGGTACGACGCGCCGGCGCCCGCGCGATGGAAGTGTCGGCACTGGCGGCGGACCTGAAGCCGCTTCCTGAAGCAGACCTGGTGGAAATGGTCCGCGGGGTCGGCGGAGAGAAGTGGCGGCATTCCCTGATCGCCACGGCCGCATGCCGGATGGCAGTGAAGGAAGGCGATTCCGTGGATCCGGTGACCGCTCGCGAGCTCTGCGCGCAGGCGCTTCAATTGCCCGTACCGCGCTGCCCGCACGGCCGGCCCATCTGGCACGAGCTGCGAGAAGAGAGCCTCCTGCGGCTTGTGGACAGGCCGGTCGGTTCAAGGTAGTACGGGGCTTCGCGCGGCTTCATCCACCGCATGGGCAGGGCTGGAACGCTAGAGCTGGTCCAGCAGCTTCTGGGCTTCGTCCTTCACCGCTTGCTTCGGGTTCTTCGTCAGAAGCTTCGTCAGCAGGTCCCTGGCGTCTTTGCTGTTGCCCTCTTTCACGAAAATCCGCGCGAGCTTGATGTAGACGTCCATGTTGGAAGGATCCTTGGACAGAACATCCATGAAGGCCGTTTTGGCCTCTCCCGTCTGCCCGTTTTCCGCGTATGCCAGCCCGAGATTGTACTCGGTGACCGCGGAGTTGGGCTGGATGGACAACGCCTTGGAAAGGTGCGTGATGCTGTCATTGTACTGCTGCTGGTGCAGGTAGACGTTCCCCAGGTTGTTATTCACCTCGTAGGAGTCCGGAACAATGTCCAGTGCGGCAAGGAGGAGGGGCAGTGCCTTTTCCGGCGTTCCCCGGCTGTCGTACAGGGCGCCGAGGTTTATAAGGGCGGGAGAGAACTTCGGATCCTTCTGCACGGCCACTGCGTAGTATCTCACCGCGTCGTCCACGTTGCCGAGCTTTTCGTTGGCCAGCCCGAGGATGTACGTGCTGGCTGCAGAGCCGTTGTCCTTCTCAACCGCTTTCTGGGCCAGGGGGAGCGCTTCCCGTGCCTTCCCAAGCTTGATCTTCACAGAGGCCATGTTGTAATCCGCCACCGCGCTTTCCGGTTCCAGCAGGAGAGCCTTGGCAAGCGCGCCCTCGGCACCGGCAAAGTCGCTGCGGGCCATGTACGCGGAGCCCAGCTCACGGAGATAGCCCGCGTTATCGGGGGCGAATTGGACGGCCATCTTGAACGCGTCCAGGGCGCCTGCCGTGTCTCCCTTGTCCCGCAGGAGATAGCCCACCATGTACCAGCCGTCGGCGAAGTCCTTCTTCGTTGCCACGGCCGCCTTGAACGCGTCCAGTGCTTTCGCTTTCTCTCCGAGCTGGACAAGGGACATGCCGCGGTTGAAATGAGCCGATGTGAAGTCAGGGCGCAGTATCACGCAGCGCTCGAATGACGTCTGGGCGTCGGCGAACAGTTTTGCGCGGTACTGGAGCTTGCCCAGGGCATACAGCGTGTCCGCGTCGTTCGGGTTCAGCCGCGCCGCTGTCTTGTATTCCTGCATCGCCGCATCGGTAAGCTTGCGGCTGTCGTATACCTCGCCGAGGGTCCTGTGGGCGATCCAATTGTCTGGATTTTTTGCGATTGCGCCGTTCGAGTAATCGACCGCCTTCTGGACGCTCGCAGGATCGGACGGATTGTCCCTGAGCGTGGAAAGCCCCGCGTACGCCAGGGCGTCCGAGTTGTCGGGAGCGAGCGTTGCCGCCTGTTCGAAGCTCCTTCTCGCTTCGGCGTAGCGGCCTGCGTTGAACGCGGCAGCGCCCTTCTGCATGAGATCCTGGACCTTCTTTTGAAGCTCCTTCTCCTTTGCCGTCGCATCCTCGGGCACCTGCTTTGGCGGTTGCTGCACGACGATCTGCTGCTGCTTGCCCTTGAGGCTGTCCCCGAGCTGCGCGAGACCCGCCTTCAGCTGGTCCTGCTGGGCTTTCAACGCAGCAAGCTCACTCTGCTTCGCCGCGTCATCAGCCGCCTTCTTGCGCGCCAGCACGTCGTCCAGCGCGGCTTTCACCTTTGGGTTGTCGATGCTCATCGTGTTGAGGATCTTCAGCGCCTCCTCGAACTCGCCCTTGCCCGCGTAATAGTCCGCTTTCTTCAGACCGTCGGCCAGCTGGGCGGCTGATGACGCGCGGGATGCCGCGATCCCTATCGCCGCGCCCCCGCCGCCGAGGACCAGAACGCCAAGAACGAGAGCGAGCGCCACGGGGAGCCCGAGGATGCGGGGAGCCTGCTGAGCGGGCTTCCGTGTGGATTTCTGCATATGGTCAATCCTTTATATCGACGTTGACAGGATCGTTCTGGCCGTTTATCGATTCCACGGAGAGGTTTTTCGTCGCATCCCCCGCGTTGTTGAGGCTTTTGAGGACGTCGTTCATGAGTGCCTGCTGCTTCGCGAGCGCGGCCTGTCGGGCCTTCTCCTTGTCGTCCTGGACCTGGCGGATGAGAGCCATGACCTTCTCGATGCTCGGGCGCTGGGGATCTTGAGGAGCAAGCTGGAGGAAGAGGGTGTAGTCGGAGAGCGCACCGTCGAGGTTCTGAAGCTGCAGGCGCGTATTCGCCCTGTTCAGGTAGCTCACGGCCAGGCTTTTGTTGCTGTCAATTGCGCTGTTGTACATCTCCTCGGCGGACGTGAATTCCTTTCGAGAGAAGAAGTCGTTGCCCATATTGTAGTAAAAGAGGTCCTTGAAGGCCGTGGCGATGCCGAGGCCGCGCTTCAGGATGTCTATTGCCTTCTGCGCATCGCCGAGCTGCTGGTAGATGATTCCCAGGTACAGGTAGGCCTTTTCGTTCGAAGGATCATCGTTCAGCGCGCTTTCCAGGAGGGGACGCGCATCCTGGGGCTTGTTCTGCACGAACAGCGCCTCTCCCTTGTCGAAGAACTCCGAGGCACCGAAGAGCGCGGCCGAAACGAGCAGAAGCACGAGAGCCGGGACAAGCTTCATCGCGAACCACCCCCCTTCACAAGTATATCGCACGGCAGACCGGCCGGCGACGCGGCTGACACCGGGTCCCCATTGACATCGTCGGTGTGCAGTGCACCCTCTTGACGGTATTTGGAAGGAAGCGGGAAGAAAAGTATGGCGATGTGGAGAAGCCCTCCGCGCTACCTCTCCTGGGCCGAAAGGCCGTCCACTGCCTCTTCCGCCATCTTTTCTTGGACAAAGTCGACCGTGTCGGAAATCTTCTGGATCCTCGCTGCAGATTCATCCGGGATGGAGATGCCGAAAGTTTCTTCCATTTCGTACACGATCTCCGCAACATCCAGAGAATCAAGCCCAAGGTCCAGCTTCAGATCCTTTTCTGGTGTGAAAGCGGAGCGTTTGACGGATGTATGTTTGGCCAGAATTGTTACAATTTTCTCCTGAATATCCATTTTATCCATGGCATCCCTCCTCAGACCGAAACATGCAATTATATACCCGAAAATCTGGCTCTTGTCAAAGCGTTGCACGGCACGGCGCGATTCACTATATTCAGGAGCACAGAATGAGATTGCTCTGCATCGCCGATCACGTGGACCCTCTGATCTACAGCACGGGACTGAAAGAAAGGTACGGGAAGGTGGACCTGGTGCTGAGCGCCGGGGATCTCACGTTGGGGTATTACGACTTCATCATCAGCTCGCTGAACCGGCCCCTCTACTTCGTGTTCGGGAATCACCACCTTGAGCACCGGCGGCACTACGGGAAGGTCGCTGATCCCTTTGCCTCCGTGGAAGAATCCGCGCCCTGGCAAAACAGCGCGGGAGCAGTGTGCCTGGAGGGACGGGTCGTGCGCGTGCACGGCCTCACCATAGCGGGGCTCGGGGGGAGCATATGGTACAACGGGGGTGAAAACCAGTTCACGGACTTCACGATGTTCATCACCATGCTCCGCCTGTTTCCCGGCCTCCTCTGGCATCGGGTCGTTCATGGCCGGTTTCTCGACGTCCTGATCACCCATTCTCCTCCGTACGGCATCAACGATCTCCCCGATCCCTGCCACACGGGGTTCAGGATATTCTTGTGGTTCATGAGAACCTTCAAGCCCCGATACCTCGTGCACGGCCACGTGCATCTGTATGATCGGAATGCCGCGCGCGAGGCACGGTACGGGGCAACGACCATCGTCAATGCATACGATCACGCCGTCATCGAATTGGAAAGCGCGCGATGAGCAACAATTCGTTCCAGACCATGGCTCGCAGCGATTTTGGCAAGCTGCGAACGCGGGAGACAATCACCCGCATCCTCTCACTGCTGAAGGCCCGGCAGGATGAGATGCTATCCCTCGGAGACGTGCGCTCTCTGCTCCGCCCGGAAGCGGAGACATACAGGGGAATGCAGACCATTGCGATCGACAGGATCGTCGGGAGCGAAGGCCGGTACAGGGATTTCAATCGCGCATTCCTCCCCCGGCATGACAAGCTCATGCGGCGATGGATAAGCGTCGACATGGCCCACTACCAGGACGTTCTCCTCCCTCCCATCAAGGTGTTCGAAATCGGGGGCGCGTATTTCGTTCGGGACGGCAACCACCGCGTGTCCGTTGCCAAGGCGCAGGGCGCGGAGTTCATCGACGCGGAGGTCGTCTCGCTCTCCTCCCAGATCCCGCTCACGCCGGACATGGGATTCGACGAGTTGAAGAGAGCGGTGATCGATTTCGAAAAGGCAGGGTTCATGGAGGCGACCCAGCTGGAACGGCGCCGGCCCGGGTGCGCGATAGAGTTCACCGAGGTCGGCCGCTACGACGAGCTGCTCGGCCACATCCGCGAGCACAAGTGGTATATCAATCTCACGCAGGCCGCCGAAATTCCCTTCGAAGAAGCCGCGGTCTCCTGGTACGATGCCGTGTACTTTCCCATCATTCGGATCGCGAGGGAATCGAGGCTGCTGGGGACGTGTCCGCGGTGTACGGAGGCAGACCTGTACGTGTACGTGGGAAGGCATTGGAGCGAGCTGCTCAAGAGATACGGGCCGCTGTTCACCCTGGAGGAGGCGGCGGAGGACTTCGGTATCGCCTCTCGGAAGAAGCGCCTCGTGCATTGGGTCCGGCGGTGGGGGTCTATTCTGGCGGGACTCTTCAGGGGGCGGCGGGAGCCGGAGAGTCAGGCGCCCCGCGTGTAGGCGCCGTATTCCTCTTCGGCGAGGAGGACCTTCAACTCATCCGCATCCTGCATCTCGATAACAACGAGCCAGCCCTGGCCCAGCGGATCACGGTTGACCAGAGCACAGTTTTCTTCCACGCGAAGCAGGGGGTTCACGTCGACTACCACCCCGGAGACCGGGGCATAAATCTCGCTCGAGGATTTCAATGAGTCCACGGTGCACATCACTTCGCCGCGGATGACTCGCGCCCCGGATTCCGGAAGCTCGACATATGCGATGTCGCCCAGCTCCGACTGCGCGAAGTCAGAGAGCCCGACGCGGGCGCGAAGTCCATCCGCTTCCACCCACGTATGATCTTTCGTGTACAGGCGCACGCAGAGCTCTCCTCAGTCCAGAAGGGGGTTGCCGGCGGCGGGCGTCGGTGACGTCGCGCCCGCCGTGTCGGTCTGAGGCTGGCCCGGAATGCCGCCAGGAGCGGCCGCCGGAATGCCGCCAGGAGCGGCCGCAGGATTGGCTCCGGGCGCGGCCGCCGAATCCCCCGAGCCGTTGAAGACCGGGTTGTTCAAGAGCGAATTCTTCAGGGTCTCCAGCGTGCTGTCGGTCTGCGTCGCGTTGTATTCGTCGATCTCGTCGAAGCTGCGAGGCTCGGTTCCCTGGAGGAACAGCTCGATGATCGTCTTTTTCGTGAATGATGTCGGGAGGAGGCCGGAAGTCGCGCTGACCACCACCTCGGAAAGGCCCGTCTCGGGCCGGGTGAACCGCTTCACCGGCAGATCCTTGTGCACGGCCTTCATGAAGTTCGCCCACGTGGGGCCCGCGATGGCCGCGCCGGTGAGCGCCGTGCCGAGGGACCTGTTGCCCTCGTCGAATCCGTACCACACCGCGGTGGTCATGTAGGGTGAATATCCGACGGTCCACGCGTCTTCCCAGTTCTGGGTGGTTCCCGTCTTCGCGGCGAAAGGCTGGCTCTTGTCGTTCCAGATATCCAACAAGTTGCCCTGGCCTCCGAGGGTCCCTTCCTTGATCGTGCTCTGCAGGATGCTGGTCATGATATACGCGGTCTGGGGACTCATGATCTGCGCCGCGTCCCCTTTGCGGCTCTCCCGCGCAAGGGCCTCCTTCGCGGGCTCCATGATGATCTTGCCGTTGCGATCCTCGATATAGCGGATGGATACCGGCTCGACCTCCCTCCCGCCGTTTTCGAACACCGAGTAGGCGCGCACCATTTCCAGGGGTGAGACGTAGATGATGCCCAGTCCCAGGGGGTAATAGCGCGGGAAACGCCTGTCGATCTCCGCCGGATCCGTGACGCCGAGCAGCCTGCTCGCGCGCTGGATGGCGGCATCGAAGCCGATCCCGTCCAGCACCTTCAGGGACGGAACGTTCATGGACTCCGCCAGAGCATCACGAAGCAGAACCCTTCCGTGCCATTCTCCCTTGTAGTTCAGCGGCTCGTAGAGCGTTCCGTCCGCATTCGTGAATACCACGGGCGCGTCCAGGATCATGGTTGCAGGCGTGAACTTCCGGGAATCGATCGCCGCGGAGTAGTACAACGGCTTGAAAGCGGACCCCGGCTGCACGCGCGACTGGGTAGCACGGTTGAACTGGTCAGAGCGCGAGAACTGCCGGCCGCCGACCATGGCGAGGATGTACCCGGTGCTCGGGTCCATCGAAATCAGGGCTCCCTGCACCTGGGTCTTCCGCGTCACCGCAAGAGCGGTGCCGATGCCCCCGGCCACGATGTCCTGCGCCTTCTGCAGGCCGAACAGGTTCGTCACGACGTCGACGACTGGTGCGATCTTGCGCGAATAATCCCGCTTGGCATTGCCGGTGGCGTTGCGGTTCCTGAACATCAGGTCATCGACGTTGAACGTGAATCCCAGGAGATCGATCAGCGGCAGGTAGGCGGCGTCGGACGCGGAGACCTGTGCTCCGGCCGTGGAGAGGTAGAAAGCGTTCACCTTGTCGATGTCCTGCGCCATCCGCGCGTCGGCTTCCCGCTGGTAGTCCAGGTTGAGAGTCGTGTGCACGACCAGACCGTCGGTCAGGTAGTTGTACGAGCCGACCAGGAGGTCATCCAGCTGGCCGCGGATGTACTCGCTGAAGTACGGGGCCTTGTCCTCGCGGTCCAGGAAGGCGCTGGAGTTGGCGCGCGTGTAGTCATATCGCGACCAGTAATCGTTGAAGGAGTCGTCTGCCTCTTTCTTCGACACGTACCTCAATTGCACCATCTGGTCGAGGATCTCGCGCTGCAGCCGGCGCGCCCTCTGGGGGTTGCGGATCGGATTGTTGAGCGCGGGGCTGGCCAGCTGGATGACCAGCATCGCCGACTCGGCGACGGTGTCCTCCTGGACGGGGTGGTTGAAGTAGAACTTGCTCGCCGCCTGCACCCCGAGATTGCCCGAGCCGAAGGGCATCTCGTTGAGGTACATTTCGAGGATTTCCTGCTTCGTGTAGCGCCGCTCCATCTGGATGGCCCACCACAGCTCCACGAACTTCCGCTTCAACGAGATGTCGGTTCGGTCCGCGTACAACCGGCCCGCGAGCTGCTGCGTGATGGTGCTGGCGCCCGAGACGTAGCGGCCGGTGACGATATTGAACATGGCGCGGGTCAATCCGCGGAGGCTGAATCCATGGTGGGAATAGAAGTTGCGGTCCTCCCGCGTGAGGAGGGCGTCGAGGAGGTGCTGCGGAACCTGGTCGATCGCGACCGGTTCCCTGTTCTGCTCGCCGAAAAACTCCGTGATTTCCCTGTCGTTGATGTCCAGGATCCTGGTGGGAAGGGCCACCTGCGGGTCTCCGAACTGCTCCTTGGTGGAGATGTTGCGGGTGGCGGCAAGGGCTGTGCCGAGAGCAATTCCGAGGACGATGGCCACTGCAAAGGAAACAACCAGCAGTATCTCGAACGGGGAGCGCTTGCGGGGAAAAGGACGCACGTGAAAAACTTATGGGAAGGGCGATGCTTTGTCAACCGGTTGGCTTCGAGGGCTTCGGGGGACGGCCGTCCGGGGGCAAAAAAGAGGCCGGCCCCCGAAGGAACCGGCCTGCCTGGTGTGGTGCCGTCCGACATAGTAAACTGGGAGGGGAACTACATCTTGGACACCAACACCTTTCTTATCGTCATCCGCCATCCGTGAACTTGAGCGCTATTTCATCCTGATCAGCTGCAACGGGTCCCTGGTGCCGGCCATTGTCCGCACTTCAAAGTGCAGATGTGGTCCCGTCGCCAGCCCCGTCTGGCCCACCGCACCCAGGATTGAGCCCGTGCTCACCGGCTGTCCAATAGTAACATTGATGGCCGAAAGGTGTCCATAGACCGTCTGGTAGCCGCCGGGGTGGGTCACAACGACATACCGGCCCAGCGGATCACTCACGCCGACATCTTCCACCCTGCCGTCCCTCGCCGCATGCACCGGGGTGCCTTCCGAGGCCCCGATATCGAGGCCCGCGTGGAACTCCCTGCTTCCTGTGAAAGGGTCGCTCCGCCATCCGTAGAGGGAAGTGATATGCCCCTTGTCGATGGGGTTGCGGTAGAGGATGCGAAGGAAAAACGCGCGCTCCACGCTGGAGAACGACTCGTCGGGGAAAAAGGACATGGGTCTCCAGCCGCCGTCGTCGCGCGCCACCTGAAGCCTCAGGGGGCGTTTACCCGCGGCTGTCCGGGTGGAAAGAACCATCGTCTCGAGGTCACCGCGGGGGGGGTCGTTCACGAACAAACCGTCCTGACTCGGGATGAGGATCCGACTCCGGGCGTTGAACTCATCCTTGTTCGCGGCGCCGTTCAAGCTGGCCAACGTGTCATAACGAAGTCCCAGCCGCGCATTCAGGGAAAAGAGGTCTTCCGTCTGTCTGCGGGCATACGCGAATATGTCCAGCTGTGGGAGGACGCCTGGTTCGCCGGTGCGCGCCTCCATGACCTGCCGGAACTCGTCCAGCTCCGACTGCATCTGAACGAAGAGCGCATCATCGTGGCTCAGAACGCGCACGAGGGGGTAGTGTTCCGCGGCGCGTGCAGCCCCGCATGGCAGCACCAGAAGGAGGGCGAGAATGGGATGAAGGGGTGCGCGCTTCACTTACTCCCATTTTCGGCAGGAACCGGGCGCACCTTTCGGGCCTTCGCCGCACTGCGCGCCCGGGCGAGCAGCCAGAGGAGGCCTGCCCACAGGGCAAGCGCCGCGGCGCCGACGATCCAGATCCCGCGGACCATGAGCGCGCCGGCCAGGCACACGCCCGCGATGCCGACAACGACCATCAGCGTGGTGAGGAGCCCGGCGAGGAGTGTGTGCGGGGGCTTCCCGGCGTCCCTCACGGCTTTCCGCCTTCTCTGCGCCGCCCGCACGGCGAGAAAGATGATCCCGGCTGCGCACAGGGCAAGCACCGTGATCGTGTATGCCTTCCGGGCAGAGGTGGCGAAAACCCAGAGCGGCCACGCGATCAGGAAGCCAAGTGCGGCGCTGCCGCCGGCGAGCAGGAGGAGGAACCCGACCTTTCGGCCCCATTCGATCCAGCCGGCGACTGCTTTCCTGAGCCCCTTCTTCACGAGGACCCCGTCGCCGGAGGCGAGCTCTGCAGATCGACGAGTGCCTTGCGGTACGCCTCGGCGTCCGCCGTTCTTCCGAGAGCGTCCGCGGCTGCCACGAGGCCCGCCAGCGCCTTCTTCATGTCATCTCTGAACCCGAGAGTCGTCGACACGAGGTACGAGCGCTGGAAAAAGTCGAAGGCGGAGCCCTGATCCCCTTTTTTCGCGGCAATCAGGCCCAGGGCGTACAAATCCTTTGCTATTCCAGGGGAGCTTTCCACCCGCTTGTCGTACGAAAGGGCGAGGGAGGCGTTCCGGAGCGCCTCCTCGTACCTGCCGTCGCGAGAGTGCACGGAAGCGATCATGTAATAGTCCGATGCAGCTTCTGCAAAGTACTTGTTCGCCAGGTTCGTCTTCAGGGACAACTCGAAACACTCGAGCGCCCTCGCAGAATTGCCGAGGATCTTTTCCGCAGTTCCCAGGTCGTGGTACAGCGTGGCTGTCTGCGACGGGCGTCGGCCGGGGAAAAGCATCCGGTCGGTCTCCTGCAGCATTGTTCGGGCGGCTTGCCCATCCCCTTTTGCCAGATACAGCTCCGCGAGGTTGACCGACGAATCAAAGAGGAGTGAGAGGTTGCCTCCCTGGGCGCGCTCTCGTGCCTTGAGAAAGATGTTTTCCGCTCGATCCAGCGATCCCAGGGCAACACTGCACTTGCCGATTGCGTTGTACGAGCGGATGATTCCCTCCCCGTCATCCACCGACGAGTATTCGCTGAGGGCCTGGGTGAAGAACTGGAGGGCAAGATCGTAGCGTCCTTGTCGGAAGTAGGCCTCCCCCCAGACGGCCTGCTGGTCGGCCTGGGTCTTCACGGTCACGACCGTGTCGCTTTTCTTCGGGGCGGAGGAGCAGGAGAGAACCAGGAGGGACGCGCACGCCAAGGCGCAGGCGACACTCAGGCTCCGCGGCGGCATCAGAAGTTCTCGTCCCGGAAGCTGGACAGGGGCGCAGTCTGCGTCGTCCGGCCCGGCACGCCGCCCCGGAGGAGCGGGTTGTTCTTCGCGGCTTCCAGGACGTCGTTCGCGGAGGAGAGAGTGTCGCTGCCCTTTTCGAGGATCGAGGTGACCTGCGGCCGGGTCCCGTTGATGAAGTCCACAAAACTCTTGATCTGCGCCGTGATGGCGGTCACGTTTTTCAGGGCGCTGTCCACCTGGTTGTACAGCTCATTGGAGTCGTTGAAGAAAGTGTCCATCGAGCCCTGCGGATCCAGGAGGCGCCTCGCCAGCCCCTGCGTGTTCTTCAGGGAGCCGGTCATGTCCTTCAGGTTCTGCGAAATGACATCCAGGTTCGTCGAGAGGTCCCCGATGACGCCGCGCGTCTGGATGGAGATGGCGTTCACGTTGTCCGAGATGACGGCCACCTTGTCCAGCACGGTGTCGATCCTCCCGCTGATCTCGTCCACTGCCGTGTTCACGCGGGAGGGGGTGCGCGAAAGGTCCGTCACCATCGTGCCCATGGGCCCGCCCCCGCCGTTCAGCGCGACGTTGAGGGTGCCCGCGATGCGCCGGATATCGGCGATGGTCTGGCGCGTGTCGTCGAGGATGGGGTTGAGCTTGGCGATGACCGAACCGATGACATCCGCGTCCTTGGGAATCTCCACCTTTCCGTCGGCGACGAGCTGGCGGCCCTCGTCGGAGTCGAGGCTCGGAATGAAGGCCCCCTCGGCAACGGGCGGCAGGCTGTTCTTTCCCGAGTGGAACTTCAGCGTGGTGCCCAGTCCGATCGGGCTCGAGGTGAGCTCGAGGACGGAATCGGGCTTCACGCGGTCATAGTATGTGTCTTCGATGAAGAAACGGACGTCCACCTCGTTCTGCTCGTTCAAGGACATGCGCGCGATCTTGCCGATCTCGAAGCCCTTGAAGCTGATCGGCATTCCCACCGAAAGGCCTGATCCGGACGCAAACTCGCTGCTGAAGTAGTAGTTCTTCGCGAACCACCGCTGGTTGACGCCGATGAGGATGAGGACAACCGCCACCGCGGCGATGGCCGCGAGCACGAAAATACCCACGATCTGGTCCGCGAATCGGATTTTGAACTTCATTCTCTTTCGATCCTATCTCCGGGGCGCGCCCGCGTCAACGTTCACCAGGGTCCTGGTCGAGAAGCTCCAGGAGATCCGTGTCATAGGAGGAGATGTCCTTGAGCACCTCCGAGAGGATCATGCGAACGCGCGGGTCCTTCGAGCGCTTCACATCATCGAAATCCCCCGAGGCGAGGACCTGGCCGGCATCCATCACGACAAGGCGGTCGGCAAGGACGGCGGTGAGCTGGGCGTCATGCGTCACGGCGATGATGGTGCTTCCGCGTCCCTTCTGGTCGCGAATGATCTCATTGATGCGCCCCGTCATCGCGTAATCGACGGAGAGCGTGGGCTCGTCCATGAACAGCAGGACGGGCTCGGTCATGAGGGCGCGGAGAAAGGCGGCGATCTTCTTCTCTCCCCCGGAGAGAGCCGCGGGACGTTCCAAGGCGGAGTCCTCCAGCCCCACGCGCTCCAGTGCCCGAATGACGCGGCGGCGCCTTTCCGCTGACGGCACATCGGGGTAGTGCACCTCCAATGGGAGAGCGAGGTTCTCGAAAAGGGACTTGTTCTCCCAGAGGGCGCCATCCTGGAAAACGAATCCATTTTCACGGCGCATGTCCAGGAGCGCGCGCTCCGTCATCTGGAAGGTGTCCCGGCCGCGGAAACACACCTTACCTCCGTCCGGAGGGATAAGCCCGGCGGCAACCTTCAGGAGCGTGCTCTTCCCACAGCCGGAAGGTCCCATGATGACCGTGCTCTTGCCCTCGGCGAATCCCACGCTCACCCCGCGGAGAGCCTCGAATCCTCCCAGGGTCAACCGCACATCCTCCATGACGACTATGTCCTCTCTGCGCTCCATGTCAGACATAGTAAATGAGGGTGATGATGGCGTCGGCGAGGAAACAGAGAACGAATCCCTGCCCCACGGCCTTGATCGCCGCGCGGGGGATCTCGGTGACCGATGCGCTCACCTTGAACCCCTGATAGGTTGCCACCACGGAAATGATGACTCCGAAGATGAAGCTTTTCAGGAGGGTCGAGAGGATGTCGCGCGGCTGCAGCGTGCGCAAAAGTGCGCTGAAATACTCCACGAAAGGCACCGGGTGAATCAGCTGGGCGACAAGGAAGGAGCCGACGAGCCCGAAGCAATTGAAATAGATCGTGAGGGCCATGACGGAGATGGTCACCCCGAGGACCCGAGGCACGACGAGGTACGAGATCGGGTTGATGCCGACCGACATGTATGCCTCGATCTCGTGCGAGACGACCATGTTTCCAAGCTCGGTGGCAATCGCCGGCCCGGACCGCGCGGCGATTATGAAGGCAGTGAGGATGGGGCCGAGCTCGCGGGTGATCACGACGATGAGGATCGAATACAACAGGCTGGTCTGGCCGAACCGGGGCAGCACCGTCCCCCCTTCCACGATGATCACGGCGCCGAATGAAAGGGCGATCAGGGATACGACGTTCATGGCTTCCACGCCGGTGAAAAGGATCTGCAGGACGAGGACCCGGAATGCCACCTGCCTGCGGCGCATGAAAAGTGCTGTTTCTTTGAGCACCTGGAAGCAGAACCCCAGGGCGTATGCATAGTCCCGCGCCTTCCCGTTCGCCCATCTGCCGAGTGCTGCGACCATCGCGGCGAGTATAGTTCAGGCTCGGGAGGGATTCAACGAAGGCTCGCCCGCGGAACCGTCCGCGCGCGAGGCATCTCGCGGCACCGCGTCCAGGAACCTATCCGGTATTTCCCTGCCGCCCGAGCTCAGCCCGAGCCTCCGGCCGGGAACATGCTCGCCGTGGAAATCGGATCCGCCCGTCACCGCCATTGCAAGGGAATGGGCGAGACGCTCCAGCCGGCGGGATTCCTTTACCGAGTGATTCGGGTGCCATGCCTCGATGCCGTCGACTCCCTGGTCCCTGCAGGAGATGACGAACGTCCGGAGCGCCGGCCCATGAAGCTCCAACGAGACCGGATGGGCGATCACCGATATGCCTCCTGCGCGCCGGATCAGGCCCGTTGCTTCCCGGAGCTCCAGGCACGCGCGCGGCTCGTAGAATGGCATTCCCTTCCCGATCATCCGCTTGAACGCCGCATCGATCGAACCGACGACATTCTTCCTCACCAGCACCTGTGCGAAATGTGCCCTGCTCACGATTTCGCCCCCGGCGACGGCCGTGACCTCCTTCAAGGTGATTGGGATGCCGCCGGCCTGCATTTTCTCCACTATTCTGAGGTTTCGGCCGCGGCGCGCCTCCTGGACCCGGGACAACGCAGCCCCGAGCGCGCCCACATCTCCGTTGAGCCCGATCCCGAGCAGGTGGAACTCCCCTTCTTCGCGTTCTATCTCGATTTCCACCCCGGGGATAAACCGAATGCCTGTCTCTTCGGCGCTCGCCCGCGCCCGGGGGAGTCCGGCCAGTGTATCGTGGTCCGTCAGCGCCAGGGCGGTGAGCCCTGCATCGAGGGCGAGCTCGATGAGCCTTTCAGGCGGGCAGGATCCGTCGGAGGCCGTGGAGTGCGTGTGAAGGTCGATCATTTGACAGCACTATAACTCATCGCGTAAGCTCGATCCATGGACCCGACTTTCCGCGCGCCACGGGGAGTGGGGGGGACGTATTCCCCGCCGCCAGACAAGTCCATCACGCACCGGGCGCTGATGCTTGCCGCGATTTCGAGCTCACGTGCGAGGATTCGACGGCCTCTGTCCACCGGCGACTGCATTTCCACCCGCCGCTGCCTCGAGTCTCTCGGTGTGCGGTTCGCGGACAGGGAGGAGGGAGTCGAAGTCCAGGGAATCGGGCTTCGCGGATTTGCGGAGCCGGTCAGGCCCCTGGACGCGGAAAACTCCGGAACGACGACCCGTCTGCTCTCAGGGCTCCTTGCCGGGCAGAGGATTTTCGCGGTATTGAGCGGAGACGATTCCCTCGTCCGTCGGCCCATGGGGAGGGTGGTGGAGCCCCTGCGGAAGATGGGCGCGCGTATTGAGGGAAGAGATTCAGGCAGGTTCGCGCCTCTGTGCTTCCTTCCCGGTGACGGGGATCTCGCGCCCCTTTCCTGGGACCTTCCTGTTTCCAGTGCCCAGGTGAAGAGCAGCCTTCTCCTCGCCGCGCTGCGAGCAACGGGCGCAAGTCGGATCGGCGGGAAGATCGGCTCCCGTGACCACACGGAGAGAATGCTGCGCGCCCTCGGCGTGCCCCTGTATGAACAGGAGTCCAGCCTCTGGATCGAGCCGGTGGGCAGCATTCCGGGATTCGATGCGGACGTGCCGGGGGACGTCTCTTCCGCCGCGTTCTTCCTCGCGGCCGCGCTCATTACGGGCCGGAAACTGGAGATTCGCGGCTGCGGAGTCAATCCGACGCGGTATGGATTCGTCGCAGTCACCCGCCGCATGGGCGCCCCGTCGGACATCGTCGAGGAAAGCCTGTCCCTCGGGGAGCCTGCCGGGTCAATTACGGTCCGCCCCGCCGCTCTGCAGGGCGCGACCGTGACGGAGGAAGAAGTCCCCGAGCTCATCGACGAGATCCCTCTCCTGGCGGTGCTCGGCCTTTTCGCGCACGGCCGCACCGAGGTGAGAGGCGCTTCCGAGCTGCGCGTCAAGGAGAGCGACCGTCTGGCCATGATCGCCCGCATGGCAGAGTGCCTCGGGGGAAAGCTGGAGATCTTCGAGGACGGCTTCGCGGTCGACGGTCCGCAGCTTCTGCGGCCGGGTGTCGTGGATCCGCAGGGCGATCATCGCATCGCCATGGCCGCGGCAGTGGCAGGCGCCGGTATACCCGGCGGCGTGAAAGTTGCCGGATTCGACTGCGCGCGCGTGTCGTACCCGGATTTCATCCGCGATTTCACGGCCCTGGGGGGCGAAGTCGCATGAGCGCGGAAAATCCGCCCCTTCGGGTCGATGCGAATCCGCCCCTTCGGGTCGATGCGAATCCGCCCCTTCGGGTCGATGCGATGAGCTTTCATGTGGGCGGCGTCACCACGGAGGTGGCGTTCGGAGCAGAGCCTTCGTGTCCCGAAGCGTCCGTCACAGTGTTCGACGCGAACACCGCCGCGCGGTTCGGCGGATCGGCCTCCAACCCGGTCTGCCTGCCCGCGGGAGAATCGGCAAAGCAGTGGGAGAGCGTGAATGCGGTGCTCACGCGGTGCACGGAGCATTCTCTCGGGAGGGACGCGACGATCGCGGGAGTCGGCGGAGGAGTCATCTGTGACATCACGGCGCTCGCAGCTTCCCTGTACATGCGGGGATGCCGGCTCGTCCTCGTTCCTACGACGCTCCTGGCGATGGTCGACGCCTCGCTGGGAGGGAAGACGGGCATCGATTTTCTCGGATACAAGAACCTCGTCGGCACCTTTTATCCGGCGCACCGGATCGTCATAGCTCCCGGGGCGGTGAGAAGCCTCCCGGACCGCGAATACTTGTCCGGGCTTGCCGAGGTGATCAAGACCGCCCTGATCGGTGATGCGGGCCTCCTGGGACTTCTGGAAAACGAACGGGAGCGGA
>JBEKTX010000039.1:0-18270 GCA_049515615.1 Spirochaetia bacterium | reverse complement strand
TCGTACTGACCTTCACGTATGACAAATGGAGCCTGAATGGCTCGTTCATGGATGCCTGGGGAACCGGGGACACGGAAGGGGGCCTCTCGCCGCTCCTGTGGAAAGTAGACCTTGAGCTCAGCCTTTTTCTTTGAAGAAGACGGCGGCTGGCCGCGAGTGCGCGGCGCACGAATCCGCGGCGTACCGCGGCGGCCTGCCGCTATCCTCCCTGCCTGGCTCGAATCGCCGCGGTTTCTTCCCGCGAAGGCCCATAGACGCTCGGCACGACAAGGCCTGCCTGCCGCATGAGCACCGTCATCTGGCCGCGGTGGTGGATCTGGTGTCGTATGAGTGCATTCAGCACGGAGGCCATTGGTATTGACCTGCCAAAGTACGCAATCTCAGCGGGAAGCTGCTCGTCCCTCAATCTCGTCGAGGCCTGCTCACCCATGGAACGCGCGGCAGTCTGATATGCATCCGCGATGCCCGCGGCTGAGCCGGGCGCTTCGGTGCCCCTGGGCGGTGCAATGACCTCCAGCCCAACCGCGGACCCAGTCATCCCGGTCATCACGACCATGTGCCACGCGATCTTTCCCAGTGTGTTGCCCTCTGGGTCCGTCTTATGCTTGAGCGAGTCATCGGTGAGAGCCCGCTGCACTTTGAGGCTTATGGCACTCTCCCTGCTCCAGTCTTCGACAAACTCAGCAACGGTCCTGTACATGAGTCGATCGTACTACGGCCGTGGACACGAATGCAACTCTCTCCTCCCTCTACGCGGCGCCGGAATCCGCGGGGTACCGCGGCGCCTTGAAACGGCGATTCAACACTGCGATACTTTCAGCCTATGCAGATCACCAGCAGCTCGATACGCGGCCTCGCGGGCGAATACCGCAATGCCGCCGCGGAGACCCTTTCCTCCATCGTGAAGATCCCATCGTTCAGCGGCAAGGAAGAAGAGGTCTGCCGGAAGATCGCCTCATTCTGCGAAGAGGCGGGGTTCGCGGATGTCCGATTTGACGGACTGGGCAGCGTGATCGCCCGGGTAGGCAAGGGGCCGAGGAAGCTCGCCATTGACGCGCACATCGATACGGTCGGCGTGGGCGATCCCTCGCGGTGGGCCACTGACCCCTTCTCGGGCATCATTCGCGACGGCCTGGTGCTGGGACGCGGAACCGCGGACCAGAAGGGGGGCGCCGCGGCGATGATCACCGCCGGCAGGATTCTCACCAAGCTCGGCTACGACGGCGGCTTCAGCGTGTACTTCACGTTCACGGTCCTCGAGGAGGACTGCGACGGCCTGTGCTGGAGGTACCTCATCGAGAAGGAGGGCCTTCGCCCAGAGTACGCCGTTTCCACGGAGCCGACGAGCTGCCGCCTGTATCGGGGCCAGCGCGGCAGGATGGAAATCGAGGCCGTGGTGCGCGGGGTCTCTGCGCACGGCAGCGCGCCCGAGAGGGGACAGAGCGCGGCCTACAAGGCGGCCCGTGCCGCGCTTGCCATGGAACGGTTGAACGAGAAGCTGGCGGTGGATGATTTCCTTGGCAAGGGCACGGTCGTGGTCTCGAAGATCGAGGTCCACGGTCCCAGCCAGTGCGCCGTCCCGGATCAGGGCATGCTCTACCTCGATCGCAGGCTCACATGGGGAGAGACGGCGGAGCAGGCCCTCACGCAGGTGCGGGAATCGATGGGAGGAGACGTGGAGAAGGTGGCGATGCCCTGGTACGACGGCAAGGGATGGAACGGCGCCACGTACGGACAGGACCTGTACTTCCCGACGTGGAAGATCGCCGAGGATCATCCCCTTGTGTCGGGGGGAAAGGACGCCTACCACGCACTGTTCGGCAGGCAGCCCGAGGTGGGGAAGTGGACGTTCAGCACCAACTGCGTGGCGATCTGCGGCAAGCACGGAATCCCCTGCATCGGATTCGGCCCGGGCGATGAGGACAAGGCACATGCGCCGAACGAACATACGCGCATCGAAGACCTTGTGACGGCGAGCGCTTTCTACGCCATGCTCCCCATTGCGCTGGAAGAGAAGCGGGCCTGATACTGGCGAGGACGGCGGCCTCGCGCCGCCACGGACTGGAGAGACATCAATTGGCGCGGCTCAAGCTTCTCCGTGTCGTCGTGATCGCCATTTTGGTCCTTCTTGCGTTTCAGTTCGAGCTCGGGATGGCGCTGAACTTGTCGCCCGCCCTCCCGGACGTGCCGCGGCTGGGCGTGTCGATATCGGCGGTTTGGACGGCGCTTCACACGGTCGGCGGTGTTGCGACAACCCACGCCCTTTTGGGCTCGTTTCTCGTCATCGTCACCCTCGCCGCCCTGATACTCTCCGTCAGCTCGCGTTCCACGAGCATCATGGTGATTGGAATACTCTGCTTCATCACGACTTCCTTCGCCGCCATGACCGGAATACTGTTCACACTTTCAGGATTCAAGGATGACGGGCTCTCGCATGGCATGGCCACGAACTTTCTGCTCAGCTTCGCGCTCCATTTCGTGCAGGTGTGCATCCTGTCGGGAAAGGTTCGCCGGCAAACGTAAGGCTTGATCCCCGGGCCGCTCGGGCAAGCGAACGAATCGCGCGAAGGCCCTCCAGACGGTCTTCGACGCAGTTCTCATTGGAATCGTGGTGGCCCTGCTCGGCTCTTTCACTGCATGATAGCTGAAAGGAGGTGGGACGATGAATGCCCGGCTTTCTCCTGGCACTCTGGCAGCTGCGCTTACTGCGGCACTGGGGATCATCTTCATGGGTCATCCCGTGACAGTCCATGCGGACGATGCCGGTGGGTGCCCAGACAAGATGGCGGTGATCAGGATGTTCTACGATTCAAACGACGCCTCGCAGTTCCAGGCAAGCCTCGCATATCTTGACACGGGAATTGTGTTCACATCCTGGGCGGAGGGCGTGAACGGACGGCACTGGCACGAACAAAAGCTCGTTGGGCGGCAGAAGATCGTCCCGCTCCTGGGAAACCGGGGCCTTCGGCGCATATCCGGGGACGGGAGCGGACCGGTGTATCGTGAGAGCGACCTGGTCGTGGCACAGGACCGGGTGACGTTCATGCTTCGGCCCGACAGGCGCAGCCCCGATGGAAGGCCGTACAACCCTTACCGGATCGAGGCGGAGCTCAAGGGATGCACAATCGTCCGATTGACCGTCGTGGAGCTGATCTCGTGGGAGTAGCGGATGTGGGCACTCAGGACCTGGGGGAACAGCTTCCTTCCCGATTTGAGCAGACCTGCTCCGGTCACTATACTAGTGGGAGATGGACTTTGCCTCGAAACACGCGCCACGCCCGAGTGCGGCCGTCGGCATTCTCGTCTGCATCTTCGCAGTCACGCTCTCGGGCTGCGCCACGGTGTTGGGAGCGTTCTCGGAAGATTCTTCCTGGAGTGCCGCCCCGCATCGGCCGGAGGCCGAATCTTCGTACCGAACCCCTGAGCAGATCGCGCAGCCGCTCAACCCGGACGAGAAGGCTGTGCTCGCCTCGGCCCGGACCCTGATTGGGAGAGCGCCGGAGTCGAAGGTGAACGTCAATGGCCGCACTTTTGTCCTGGACTGCATCGGCACGGTAAGCGCCATTTTCTATGGGATGAACATCGACGTGCAGATGGACTTCCGCCGCTTCAGCGGTGACGGCGTGAGCAGGCTCTACCAGAGCCTGAAGGCCCTGCACAGCCTTCACCAGGACTTGTACCCGCGTCCTGGGGACATCATCTTCTGGGACAACACATGGGACGCAAAGGGGGACGGAAAGCTCAACGATGACCCGCTCACGCACGCGGGAGTCGTGGTTTCGGTGGACAGGGACGGCACCATTCATTACGTCCACGAGCATATCATCAAGGGCGTCACGATCGAGGCAATGAACCTGCTCCATCCCCGCAGCTACTACGATCCGCAAGGACGGATCATCAACAATGCCCTTGCCATGAATTCGGGTATCAGCCGAAAGGACAACCCCCTGCACTGGACATCCGGAGATCTCTGGGACAGCTTCGGTGACATCCTTCGCGTGCGGGGCCATTTCGCGGTGGCAGGCGTTCCCCTGGGCCCCAATCCGCCGGAGGAGGTTCTTCTGGTGATGCGGCCCCCGGATGATTGGTAGGCGGCTGATTCAGCGCTGTCTGTGTTCTTCTTCGACCTGACCTGACCAGGCCTTCGTCAGCACGTCACGGATGAGCTCGCTGGGCTGGGCACCGGTGAAACCATATCTTCGGTCGATGACGAAAAAGGGCACACCCTCCGCCCCCAGCTCTTCCGCCTCCCGGCAGTCCTGGCGCACTTCATCCGCAAACTGGCCGCCCTCAATCACTGCCCGGGCTTCCAAGGGATCCAGCCCGATGTCCTCGCCGAGCCCGACGAGAGTGTCAGTGTCTCCCAGGTCCCTGCCATCGGTGAAATAGGCGGCGAAAAGGCGCTCCTGCATCTGCTCCTGCATGCCGTTCTTCCGCGCGAAGTGCGCAAGTCGATGGGCATCGAAGGAGTTTGCCATGACGACCTTGTCGAAGTTGTACAAGAGGCCGAGCTCCGCCGCAGACTTTTCCAGCTGTGCGTGCATGCGCACCGACCAGTCCCGGGTCATGCCTTTCCGCTCCGCAAGGTATTCATGGATGCTTTTCCCCGGGGCCGGCCGAAGCACGGGGTCGAGCTGATAGCTCCGCCAGACAACCGTCACCTCGCTGGCGTGCGGAAACTCCCGCAGCGCTTTCTCAAGCCTTCTCTTTCCCATGTAGCAGAAAGGGCACATGATATCCGACCAGATCTCAAGCTGCATTCTTCGGCGCTCCCGTTGCTGAGAAGATAGGCAGAAACCGCGGACAAGGCCAGGAATCGTTCCTCGCCTGGCCGCGCCGGTTCTGGTATCCTTTTCGAGTGGATCCCGGGTACGCAGCGCGTCGGCTCCTCACCGCTTCACGGGCTCTTGCACGCGATGCGGGAAAGCTCCGGTTCTCGCCACCGGTCAGCTACGTCTACAATCCGCTGGTTTATGCACGTGCGCCGCATGATTCCTATCTTGCAAGGTACGCGAAAGCGCCGAAGCGGGTGATCTTTGTCGGCATGAACCCAGGTCCCTGGGGCATGGCGCAGACCGGCGTCCCTTTCGGCGAGGTATCTGCCGTAAGGGACTGGCTTGGAATCAGCGGCGCGGTGCGTGTTCCGAACGATGCCCACCCCCGTGTTGCGGTGCGGGGATTCGAATGCACCCGCAGCGAGGTCAGCGGGCGGCGACTCTGGGGCCTTTTTCAGGAGACATTCGGATCTTCCGAGAGATTTGCGCGCGACAACTTCGTCTCCAACTACTGCCCCCTGATGTTTCTCGACGATGCGGGGAAGAACGTCACGCCGGACCGGATCAGCCGCCCCGACCAGGCAGTCCTCTTCCGACTTTGCGATCGATTTCTTTCAGTCATGATCGACGTCCTGCGCCCTGAATGGCTCGTCGGGGTCGGAGCATTCGCAGAGCGGCGCATACGCGCAGTCATGGAAAGCTCCCCGAATGTGGGAGCCAGGATCACGTCAATCACTCATCCAAGTCCGGCCAATCCCCGTTCCCACAAGGACTGGGCGGGGCAGGCGCGGGCGGCACTCAAGAAGGAGGGGGTGTGGTGAGACCTCAGGGACAAACCGTCATGCGCACGAAAGTCTGCCTGGTGACTGGTGGAACCTCGGGTGTCGGCAGGGGCATCGCGAGGGCACTGGCCGAGGTCGGAGCAACCGTCATTCTGGTGAGCCGCAACGCAGGGAGAGGCGTCGCCGCTGCCGAAGCCCTGCGCGGGGAAACGGGCAACGAGCGCATCGAGGCGATTGCCGCCGATCTCTCCTCGATGACGTCCGTGCGGTCTCTCGCGGCGTCTGTTCGCGCGAAACATGACTCCCTGCATGTTCTTTCGAACAACGCAGCGTATCTTTCGATGCAACGTCGGCTCTCCCCGGACGGCGTTGAGTCGATTTTTGCGACCAACTACCTCGGCCATTTTCTTCTCTCGAATCTCCTGATCGACCTGCTGAAGGCAGGGGCGCCGTCGCGGATCCTGACGGTTTCAGGGCAGCCGGGCCTCATCGCGCGTTTTCAGCCTCGATTCGAGGGCCTGGGGAGCACCGGCGGGTTCAGCCCGCTGCAGGCCACCCTGCGCGCGGCGATTGCCAAGGCCCTGTTTACGTTCGAGATTGCGCGCAGGCTCCAAGGCACAGGTATCACGGCGAATACGTTCCATCCGGGTCTTGTGCGTTCCGGACTCCCCTCGCACCTTCCATGGTTTCTCCGCTTTCCCCTTCGGCTGGCCTCCGTGTTCTTTGCGGAAGAATCCGCGACGGGGAGATTCCTCGCGCTGTCAGCAGAGGTGGAAGGCGTGACAGGCCGATTCTTTACACGCGGGCGGGCAGTCGCGTTCGAGCCTTCATATGACACAGAGGCGGCCGGACGCGAGCTCTGGGAAATCAGCGCCCGGCTCAGCGGGCTTTCCTAGAGCGCGTATTTGCCAATAACAAGGCTGCGCAGTACTTTGCAACAGGAGGAACCGGAAGTGGAGAGGAAAGTGCATGTCACCCCGTCGGGCCGGACCCTGGTCACGCTGATCCCGGGAGACGGAATCGGACCGGAGGTGGTCGCCGCCGCACAGCGGATCGTCGAAGCCGCGGGTGCCCGGATCGAATGGGAGGAAAGGCAGGCGGGAGCGAGCGTATTCAAGAAGGGCATTGCCTCCGGAGTTCCGCAGGAGACGCTGGAGTCGATCAGGAAAACCCGGGTTGTCTTGAAGGGACCGTTGGAAACCCCCGTGGGTTTCGGAGAGAAAAGCGCGAACGTCACCCTGCGCAAGCTCTTCGAGACCTACGGGAATATCCGTCCCGTGCGGGAATTCCCCGGGGTTCGTACTCCCTATTCGGGGAGGGGCGTCGACCTCGTCGTGGTGCGCGAGAACGTGGAAGACCTCTATGCCGGCATCGAGCACATGGAGACCCCGGGCGTCGCGCAGTGCTTGAAGATCATCTCGCGAAAGGGGTGCGAAAAAATCGTGCGGCTGGCATTCGAGGTGGCCCTTGCGGAGGGCCGGAAGCGCGTGCACTGCGCCACGAAGGCCAACATTATGAAGCTCACCGAAGGCACGCTGAAGAGGACCTTCGAGGCGGTGTCGAAGGAGTATCCGCAGATCGAAGCGCAGCACATCATCGTCGACAACTGCGCCCACCAGCTCGTCAAGAAGCCCGAGCAGTTCGACGTGATCGTCACGACGAACATGAACGGCGACATCCTCAGCGACCTCACCTCCGCGCTGATCGGGGGACTGGGCTTCGCGCCCTCCGCCAACATAGGATCGGAGGTGGCGATCTTCGAAGCGGTCCACGGGTCGGCGCCCAAGTATGCCGGCAAGAACGTGATCAACCCGACGGCCGTCATCCTTTCCGCCGCGCTGATGCTCCGTCACATCGGGGAGATGGCCGCTGCGGCGGCGGTTGAGCAGGGGATCCTCGCTGCCCTGGAGGATGGCGTGCTCACGCGGGACGTGGTGGGGGACGCGGCAGGCGTCTCCACGACCGCTTTCACGGAGGCGGTGATCGCACGCCTGGGAAGGAAGCCGAAGCAGGCGCGGGTGCGCGAGTACCGTCCGCTGAACCTCCCATCAGTTTCATCCGATCCGGATTTCGTGAAGGTCTCCCGGCGCCGCGTCGTGGGCCTGGACGTGTTCGTGGAGTCCACGCTGCCGGTGGAACAGCTCGGCAAAAGTGTTGAAGGCCTGGTCCAAGGGAGCCCGGTGGAGCTCAAGATGGTGGAAAGCAGGGGCACAAAGATCTACCCCTCGACGGGAACGATGACGGACACGGTGGACCATTACCGTTGCCGTCTGATGCAGCGCGACTCCGCGGGCGATCTTGCCGAGGCGCAGGTGCTGGAAGTGCTCACGAAGGTCGGGGCGAAGCATCGCTGGATGCACGTGGAGAAGCTCAACGAGTTCGATGGCGTCCCGGGGTTCACCCGCGCGCAGGGAGAGGACTGACGCGTACGACTCTCGTTCATGCTTCTGATATGATGCAAATATGAGCGGGGGCCAGCAGACTTCACTCCTCCTCACGGACTGCTTTCACATCCAGCCTTCGGCGGATTCTGAGGGGATCCGCGGGGCCGACGTACTGATCCAGGATGGATCGATCGCGAAGATCGGGCGCGGGATTCCGCGGCCGCGGGACGCGCGGCTGATCGACTGCTCCCACCATGTCGTGGTGCCGGGATTCGTCAATACGCACCATCACTTCTTCCAGACCCTGACTCGAAATCTTCCAGCCGTCCAGGACGCGAAGCTCTTCGACTGGCTCGTGTATCTCTACGAGATCTGGAAGTGGATCGACGGAGAAGCGGTGTACTGGTCATCAGTTCTCGCAATGGGTGAGCTCCTGAAAACAGGCTGCACCTGCTCCACCGACCACCTGTACCTGTACCCACGGGGCGTGCACGACGACTTTCCGGGGCTGCAGTTCCAGGCCGCGGAAAAACTGGGCATGCGCTTCTCGCCCTCACGGGGGTCGATGTCCCTCGGGAAGAAGGACGGGGGTTTGCCGCCGGACACCGTGGTGCAGGACGAGGACACGATCCTCGCCGACAGTGAGCGGGCAATCGGCTCGTACCATGACCCTTCGCCCCGGTCCATGCGCAAAATCGTCCTCGCCCCGTGCAGCCCGTTTTCGGTGAGCGAAAGGCTCATGCTCGAGTCCGCGCGCCTGGCGCGCCGTCACGGCGTGCGCCTGCACACCCACCTGGCGGAAACCGCCGATGAGGACGAGTACTGCATTGCGAAGTACGGTGTGCGGCCCGTGGAGCTGATGGAACGGTGCGAGTTCATCGGACCGGACGTGTTCTACGCGCACGGCATTTATTTCAACGATGATGAGCTGAAGACGCTGCACGCGCGGGGCGTGCACATCGCCCACTGCCCCACCTCGAACATGCGCCTGGGATCCGGCTTCTGCCGCGTGCGGGATATGCTGGACCTCGGGATCCCGGTTTCACTTGGCGTGGACGGTTCCGCGAGCAATGACTCCTCGGACTTCCTCGGCGAAATGCGGCACGCACTCCTCCTGCAGAGGGTGTGGAAGGGAAGCGGCGCGCTCGGCGCGCGAGACGTGCTGAAAATGGCCACCGTGGCCGGCGCCGAGGCGCTTGGTTTCGAGGGCATCGGCAGAGTCGAGCAGGGATATGCCGCTGACCTGGCGATCTTCGACGTGGGCCGGATGGAGTATTGCGGGAGTCTTTCGGATCCTTTTGCCGCGCTGCTATTTGCCGGCTATGATCATGGGACTGCTTACACGATCTGCAATGGAAAGGTCGTGGTCGACCAGGGAAGGCTTACCGGGGTCGACGAGGATGAGCTCATCCGGGAGGCGAGTCGCATCTCTTCCCGACTCACACGGACAACATGAGGTCTCTTGGACTATTCCTTCCGCCCGGTCAGCTTGATGATGTGGTGGCCGAATTGCGTCGACACCACGTCGCTGAGGGAGCCGTGGGAGAGCCTTTTGCAGGCGGCCTCGAAACCCGACACCATCTTTCCGGGGCCGAACCAGCCCAGGTCCCCTCCGCGTGATTTCGAGGGGCAGGTGGAATACTCGCGGGCCATCGCTTCGAAGCTCGCCCCCTGCTTGATCTTCTTCAGCAGCTCATTCGCAAGCTGCCTGTCTTTAACGAGTATGTGGCTCGCGCGCCATTCCATGGGATTCCTCCGTCGGTGTGAATCGATGATACGGAATTTCGAGCCATGTTGCCAGGGGCTCTACGTCCGCGTGATCCTCATCGAGAGTGCGCTCTTGCCGGATTCGCGGAAGCCGAGCTTCGCAAACGGGGCGGCGCTCCTGCGGCTCCCCCGCGACACCTCGATGCGGATGGACGTGGTCCCTTCCGGGGCCACCTTCAGGAGCAGGGTGAGGAAATCCGCGCCGATCTCCTCCGCCCTCTGATCCGGCACAACGTACAGCTCATCGGCCACGAGCACGGTGCCGCACTGCTCGCTGCTCCAGCAGTTGACGAGGATGCAGTACCCGACGAGCTTCCGTTCCCGCTCGAACACGTACACCGAGCCTCTGCCCCGGGCCGGCTGGAGCTCCTTGACCGTGGCCAGCACCTTCTGCAGATCGAAGGGCGGAGCGTCGCGCCTTTCCGCCCGTTCCGCCTGGACCAGCCTGAGGAAAATGGGGAGATCCTGCGGGTTGAGGAGCCGATACGTTGCCTTGGTCGTCACCAGGGTGTAGTCGAGCATGCGCTTTCCTTCTATAGAATTGCTCCCCCGGTGTCAAACCATTGATGATGCGCCGATCCGCGCCGATTCGATCTTGCTCTCCCGGCGGCAAGCACGTACAATGGCTCCATGATCACCGGCATCGTGCGGCCGAAGAGCGTGGCCGAAGCGGTCAGGGCGAAGACTGCCCCCGGGGCAGCCTACCTCGGCGGAGGCACATGGCTGAACTCGGGAGAGGCGGAACACGTCACGACGCTGGTGTCGCTGGAGCACCTCGGACTGGATTCGATCGTACAAGAACCGGGCCGGTGCATGATCGGAGCATCGGTCACGTTCCAGGAGCTCGTGGACAGCGCGCTTGTGCCTGCCGCCCTGCGGGATGCTGCGCGCCTCACTGCCTCCCGGACACTGAGGAACATGGTGACTCTCGGCGGCGAGCTCGGTCTCCTGCCTGACGATTCCGCCGTGATCCCCGCGCTCATTGTACTTGATGCCGAGATCTCGGTGGCGGGAAGGAGGAAGCCCCTGCCGATCGAGAGTTTTCTCGATGAGGGCGAGACCGGCCTCGTCCTCAGCGTGTCGGTTTCCACGCAAGCCGCTGCCGCCGTGGCCGCCGTGTCCCGCACATCGCACAGTCCGCGCCTTCTTGTGGCCGCGGTGAGCGCGCGCGCGGCCGTGCCGGCGCTTGAACAGCCGAGGTTCGTGCTGAGCGACTGCCGCGGGCAGCGCGTGCGGCTCACGGCGGCGGAGCGCAGGCTGGAGGGAGCGCCGCTTCCGCCGCGGCAGGACATTGAGGCACTCGCGCGCGCGGAGCTCGCGCCGCATCCGGACATGCACGCATCTGCCGCATACAAGCGCTATATGTCCGGCATCATGATCGCCGACCTCCTGGCAGCGCTCGCACAAGAGGCTGGGCGATGAGCATTACGTTCACCCTCAATCGGAAGGTCCGCACGGTTTCAGCCGAACCCGGTGAGAATCTGCAGGTGCTGCTCCAGCGCATGGGGATTCCCTCCGTGCGCCGGGCGGACGACCGTGAGGGATTCACGGGAGCCGACACTGTCCTCCTGGACGGCCGGGCGGTGCTGGCGGGCCTCATGGTCGCCGGCCAGGCGGAAGGTCATTCCATAGAGACAATCGAGAGCCTCATGGAAAGCGGTCAGCTTTCGGCCCTGCAGGGGGCGATGCTGGATGCCGGGGTCGTGCAGTCGGCTTTCACCAGCCCGGCCGCGGCGCTCCTCATCGAAGAGCTGCTGCGCCGCTCGCCGGCCCCGACGGAAGAGGAGGTTGCGGACGCGCTCTCCGGCCTTTTCAGCCGGGCGACCGGCTACCAGCAGTTCCATCTCGCCGTGGAGCTGGCGCGCCGGCGAAGGACAGATCCTTCGTTCACGCAAGACGCTGCCGAGCAGTTCCGGGATGATCTTCGAGTCATCGGCAAGTCCCGCAGGCGCGTGGACGGCACAAAGCTCATCGCCGGAATGAAAGCATACGTGGAAGACAGGGTGGAACCGGGAAGCTGCGTCTTGCTGATGCTCCGCAGCCCGCATGCCCACGCCCGGATCCTGGACATCGACACCACCGCCGCCGAGGCGCTGCCAGGGGTGGCGAGAATTGTCACCCACCGGAATTGTCCGCAGATCCTGTACAGCACGGCGGGCCAGGGTTTTCCCGAGCCTTCGCCGTACGACTTTCGCATGTTCAGTCCCGTTGTCAGGCACGTGGGTGATCGGGTTGCCGCCGTCGTCGCGGAAGACGAGAGGACGGCGGAAGAAGCGCTGAGGCAGATCGTCGTGAAATACGAGATCCTTCCCGCGGTCCTCTCGATCGAGGCGGCAAAGGCCGACGGCGCGCCCCTGGTTCACGGCGACCAGCTGGAAAAAATCAGGTGCGAGCTTTCAATCGGCTCCGACCCGAAGCGCAACCTTGCCGCGAGCGCCTCGGGTTCCCTCGGGGACGTGGAGAAGGGCTTTGCCGAATCGGATGCCGTCGTGGAGCGCACCTATACCACGAGCAAGGTACAGTGCACACCCCTCGAGCCGCACGTCGTCTACACGAAGATGGACGGCGACAGGCTGGTGATCCACGCCTCCACGCAGGTGCCATGGCATTTGCGCAGGATCGTGGCCCGGGTGCTGGGGATCCGGGAAAACAGGATCAGGGTCATCAAGGAGCGCATGGGCGGCGGCTACGGCAGCAAGCAGGACATACTGCTCGAAGACGTGTGCGCCTGGGCGACATTAAAGACCGGACGGCCGGTATTCTACAAATACACGCGGGAGGAGGAGTTCGTTGCCGCCACGACGCGGCATCCTTTCTCCTTCAGGGTGAAGATCGGGGGGAAAAAGGACGGGACGATCACCGCCATACGGCTTTCCGCCGACGTCGACACCGGGGCCTACGGCAACCACGCGCTTACCGTCCCGATGAACGCCTGCTCGAAGTCCCTGCCCCTGTTCCGCTGCGAGAATGTCTCTTTCGAACTGAAGAGCTGGTACACCAACCTGGTCTCTTCCGGCGCCTACCAGGGCTACGGCGCCCCACAGGGGTCCTTTGCCGTGCAGATGGCGGCCGCGGAGCTCGCGGCGGAGCTCGGCATCGACCAGATGGAGCTCATCGAGAAGAACCGGGTCCGGGAAGGCGACGTGCTGGAGATCATGAAGTCACTCGGCGAGGGCCGGCCCGGAGAGGTGGTGACCGTCGGCAGCTGCGGGCTGGACAAGTCACTCGCTCTGGGCAGGCAGAGCATCGCGTGGGGCAACCGCGTTCCCGACGCGGATCCCGACGTGAAAGTCGGGAAGGGCGTGGCCATCATCCAGCAGGGATCGGGGCTTCCGGGCCTCGACCAGGCCTGTGCCGACGTGAGGCTCCTCTCCGATGGCACGTTCATGGTTCTCTCAGGGGGCGCCGACCTGGGCACCGGCCTGGACACCGTGCTGGCAAAGATCGCGGCCGAGACGCTGTGCTGCGATGTGGAGAACGTGGCGGTCCTCAGCGGAGATACAGACACTACTCCGTTCGACAAGGGCGCGTACGCGTCGAGCGGCACGTATTTCTCCGGCAATGCGGTCCTCAAGGCATCGCAGGCGCTGGCTGAACGCATGGTTTCCACCGTGGCTTCCGTCCTGAAGGAGCCCCGCGAAGGGGTCGGCCTGGCCTACCCCGGCGTGGTGAAGGGCACGCGCGGCAGCTTCACATACGCGGCCCTCGCTCACCGCTGCGGCACGGGTCACGGCGAGGGGGACCTGGTGGGAAGCGCCTCCTTCACCAGCCATGACAACGCAATCCCCTATGCGGCGCACTTCTGCGAGGTCGCGGTGAACACCCGGACCGGCGCCGTGGAAGTCCGCCGCTACCATGCCGTGCACGACAGCGGCACACCGATCAATCCAGAGCTGGCTATCGGCCAGGTCTACGGAGGCGTGCTGAAATCAATCGGCCATGCGCTGTACGAGGAGATGATCTTCGATACGGAGGGCCGCTGCCTCACCACGGGGCTCGCCGCCTACGGGGTGCCGATGATCCAGGAGGTTCCGCGGGATTTCCGCGTGCACATGGTGCAGACCGATGACCGCTACGGGCCTTTCGGGGGAAAGAGCGTGGCGGAGATCAGCGTGAACGGCGCGGCGCCCGCTCTTTCCATCGCCATCCACGACGCTGTCGGCGTCTGGCTTCGCGACTGGCCCTTCACCCCGGAAAAAATACTTCGCGCACTGGGGAGGTTCTGATGCCCGCGATGACTCCGCACGACATTCACCGCATGATTGATGCCCTCCCGGCCGGCGCGCTGGGCGAGTTGAATGGACGCGATTTTCTCCTGACCTGGGACAAGAGCCGGGAGGAGCTGGAAATGGTCCTGCGGTGTGCCCAGATCCTGAAGGCCCTGCGGACGAGCAACATCTCCCCGCGGGTCTATGACAGCGGCCTCGCCGTGTCCCTTTTCCGCGACAATTCCACGCGCACCCGGTTCAGCTTTGCCTCCGCGTGCAATCTCCTGGGCCTGACCGTGTCGGACCTGGATGAGGGCAAGTCCCAGATTGCGCACGGTGAAACCGTGCGGGAAACCGCGAACATGGTCTCCTTCATGGCGGAGGCGGTCGGGATCCGGGACGACATGTACATCGGCAAGGGCCATACCTACATGATGCGGGTGGCGGAGGCGCTGGAGCAGGGACGCCGGGACGGCGTGCTCGAACAGCGGCCCACAGTAGTGAACCTCCAGTGCGACATCGATCACCCGACGCAGACCATGGCCGACCTCCTCCACCTCGTGTCGGAGACCGGGGGCGTGGAGAAGCTCAAGGGGAAGAAAGTGGCCATGACGTGGGCGTACTCGCCTTCTTACGGAAAGCCGCTCTCGGTGCCCCAGGGAGTGATCGGTCTATTCACGAGATTCGGAATGGACGTGCGCCTCGCGTATCCCGAAGGGTACTCTCTCATGCCCGACGTCGTTGAGAAGGCAGCCGGGTTCGCCCGGGAGGCTCGCGGGGCGTTCCGAGTGTGCGGGTCCATGCAGGAGGCCTTCGAAGGGGCGGACTTCGTCTACCCCAAGAGCTGGGCCCCCTTTTCCGTGATGGAGGAGCGCACGGTCCTCGTGGAGTCCGGGGACAGGCAGAAGCTCCAGGAGCTTGAGAAGCGCTGCCTGGAAACAAACGCGCGGTTCCAGGACTGGCAGTGCACGAAGGAGCTGATGGCAAAGACGAACAATGCGCTGTACATGCACTGCCTTCCCGCGGACATCAGCGGCGTGAGCTGCGTACGGGGGGAAGTGACCGCGGATGTGTTCGACCGGTTCCGCACGCCCCTCTACCGGCAGGCAAGCTGGAAGCCGTACATCATCGCGGCGATGATCCTCCTGTCCCGGATGGCGAATGCAAAGGCGGCGCTCTCCACGATCCTGGATCGGTCCGAGACACGGGTCCTGTAGGAGACGGGCATGGATCAGAAGGTTCTCCTGGTGGATGCAGAAACCGGCTTCTACCGGGTGCGCCGCTACCCCGTGGGGCGATTCTTCGGACCGGTGGACCTCGGTCTGCACCTCTCATCACGCACCCAGTCCATCAATATCGGCGTCGGCCTCCTTGCCGGCTCCATATTTCCGGGCTCCAACCGGCTGTTCGTCACCGGGTTCTCCCCATGCTGGCGCGGCTTCTACGTCTCTTCAATGGGCGGCGCCGGGCTGGTGTTCGACAACCTGGGGCTGAACTCCGTGTCGATCATCGGCAAGTGTCCGGTTCCCTCGGTCCTGGTGTTGAACCGGAGCGGCGGTGAAGAGGTCGAGGTCGAGCTGGAGCCTCTTGATCCGCAGGCGGTGTGGAATGCGGGGCGCGGCGGCGCGTACGGCATGCTGGATCACGTCTACGAGAAATACGGGAAGCGCTACACGACAGATCCACGGGTCCTCGCCACGGGTCCCGCGGCACTGGCCACCGACTTCGGGGGAATCGTGTCCGTGCCCATCAGCCAGGGCCGGCTGAGCGCTGTGGACACCTGGGCCGGTCGGGGAGGAATGGGCAGCAAGCTCCTGCGGGAGCACGGCATTGCCGCGGTGATATACGGCGGCACGTACGTGGACGAAGATTTCCGGGACCGCAAAGTCGCCGACGCATGGTTCGAGACCAAGTACAAGCAGCGGCTCCTCGCAAAGGACCTGGAAGCAACCACGAAGTACCGCTTCGATCCAAAGGTCAACACGGGCGGAACCTTCGGCGTGAACTACGCCGGGGTCGGCGGCCGTCTCATGTCCTTCAACTATCGCAGCATGTTCGACACGGAGAAGGATCGTCTCGGTCAGTACGAACGCCTGGTCGTCGGGCATTACCTGAAGCAGTTCAACGAGGAGACCATTGTCCCCCGCCGGCAGCACACCTGCGGCGAGCCCTGCGCCGCGGTCTGCAAGAAGATGAAGGACGATTTCAAGAAGGACTACGAGCCGTACCAGGCCATGGGCCCTCTCTGCGGGATATTCGACCAGCGCGCCGCTGAGCTTCTCTGCCACCATGCAGACTCGCTCGGATTCGATGGGATCTCCGCGGGAGGCGTGCTGGCATGGCTGATGGACCTCCTGGCCACGGGGGCTCTCTCGAAGGAGGACCTCGGGGTCACGCGCGCGCCCCGCTGGACGGTTGATGGCTTCGATCCCGTTGCCGATTCCGCACACAACGCCGAGCTGGGCGTGGAGCTCCTGGACTCCATGATCCTGCGCCGGGGCGTCGTGGACATGTCCGACGGGGCTCGAAAGTGGGGAAGGAGGCTCTCTCGCGAGCGCGGGCTTCGCCTGCTGGACTCGTTCGTGTTCGTGTCCTTCGGCCGTCAGGGATGGATGGTCCCCAACCAGTACTGGACGCCGGGTGTGCTCGCGCCGATGGCCATCATGGGCAAGTACTACATGTACTACGGCAACGCCTTCGTGCCGCCGCGAGCCCTGGGAAGGATGTGCGCGGAACGCTTCCAGAAGGAGCTGGTCGTGGACACGGCCGGTTTCTGCCGTTTCCATCGCGGGTGGGCGGAGGACACGGTGCCCGACATTTTCGGCAGCCTCTACGGCATGAAGGACCAGCTCATTGCATCGACGGCGGTCACGGCGAGCAGGATCAACTCCCGAAATGCCTCGGTGTACTGGGAGTCGGACAGGGACATCGATTTCGTCCGCAGCTTCCTCACCCGCATGCGCGACGTGGAAGGGGAGAAAGACTCGAGGCTCCTGGAATGGATCGACCGATTCGACACGGACAAAAAGGAAGCGGCGCTGGACTGGTGGTTCGAGATGCGCAAGGGCATCGACGAGAGCCTGCGCGAATTCTAGGGCCGCCGCGCGGAGCGCGGCCTCAAATTGACGGCACCGGAGGCCCGGGTTTACCTTCAGACCCATGAAGGCACTTGTCCTGAAGGATTACAAGAAGCTCATCTACGAGGAAGTTGCGGATCCGCGCATCCAGCCCGACGAGGTCCTCGTCGAGGTAAAGTCCTGCGGGATCTGCGGCAGCGACGTCCACGGGATGGACGGATCGACGGGCCGGCGCATTCCTCCCGTCATCATGGGGCACGAAGCGTCGGGGGTCATCGCCGACTGCGGCGCCGCCGCCAAATCCGCCGCCGGCGCGTGGCGCGTCGGCGACCAGGTGACCTTCGACTCCACGGTCTGGTGCGGCGAATGCTGGTACTGCCGCCGCGGAGAAATAAACCTTTGCGAGAACAGGCGCGTTCTGGGTGTCTCCTGCGCGGAGTATCGCCGGGACGGCGCTTTCGCGCGGTACGTCGCCATCCCGCACCGGATCCTCTATCGGATCCCGGAAGGGGTCGGATTCGACCGGGCCGCCATGGTCGAGCCTCTGTCCATCGCGCTGCATTCGGTGAGGCTCGCGCGGCCCCAGGTAAACGACGTCGCGGTGGTCGTGGGCGCCGGCATGATCGGCCTGCTCATTCTCCTGTTGCTGAAGGTGGCGGGGTGCCGGCAGGTCATCTCCGCGGACGTGGATCCGTCCAAGCTCCAGGGCGCGCTGGAAAGCGGGGCGGATGCCGCGATGGACCCGCAGGCGCCGGGGTTCTCCGATCACATCCGCGATCAGACCTCGGGCCGCGGGGCGGATCTTGCCTTCGAGGCGGTCGGAGTGAACGCCGCATTGCAGACAGCCCTGGCCTCGGTGCGGAAGGGCGGCCGGGTTGCGCTGGTCGGCAACGTTGCGCCGAAGGTGGAGCTCGCGCTGCAGTCGGTCGTCACGCGGGAAATCGCGCTGCTCGGCTCCTGTGCGTCGCAAGGCGAATACCCTGCGTGCCTGGACCTCATCGCCGGCGGCCGCGTCCGTCTTGATTCCCTGATCAGCGTCAGAGCCCCGCTTTCAGAGGGCGCTTCCTGGTTCGCCCGGCTGTACAGGAAGGAGCCGGGCCTGATGAAAGTGATACTCGCCCCATGAGCGGCACCGTGTTCGACCTCACCGGGAGGGTCGCTGTGATCACAGGCGCGAGCCGGGGCCTGGGCCAGTATTTCGGCCGGGCGCTGGCACGGGCAGGGGCGGATCTGGTCATCACCAGCCGGCAGAAAAGCGCACTGGAGCAGTTCGCCGA
>JBEKTX010000038.1:0-18374 GCA_049515615.1 Spirochaetia bacterium | reverse complement strand
GAGCGGAACTCCTGCCGAAGTGCTCCGCTTTATCGCGGTGAACCTTTTCCGGGAGGGCCGGTATCGTGAGGCGGTTTTCTACGGCGGGAGGCTTCTCCGCGGGACCTACAACGATGCGCAGATGCACGCCCTGGTTGCCGAGGCATACCGAAACCTGGGAGACCGCGAAAAAGCGCGGAACCACTACCGCCGCGCCATAGAAGGAGACAAAGCATCCCTCGAGCTGCGTTACGGCCTGCTCGCCGTGCTGTGGGAGCTTGGGGAGTACGACGAGCTCATGCGGGAAGCCGCACGGATATTGAAGAAGGACCGCACAGACGGCCCGGGGCACTACTTTCACAGCCTCGCTCTTGCACGGACGGGTGCCGCGATAGAGCAGGTTCTTTCGGAGCTCCAGCAGCAGATCAAGGCGCGCGGACCGGACCCGGTCCTGATGAATGAGCTCGCCGCAGCGTATGCCCGGGCGGGCCTCCCCGAGCTGGCTGAGGGGTGGTACGCGCGCGTGCTGAAGCTGATTCCGCCGACAGCCGAAATGCTCCTGGCCATCGGGCAAATCTACGAGACCCTGGGAAAGACCGGCCTTCTGGGCGGGCTGTACACGCGCTACCTGGATATCCGCCCCGATGACCGTCGCATGCGTCGCCGGCTGGTCCGTATCCTGCTTGAGCAGGAATCGTTCGAGGAGGCGGCCGTACAGATTGCACAGCTCCTGCCCGTGGAGCCGGAAAACACCCGCTTGAAAAGCGCCCTGGCGGTCTGCTATCGACGGACCGGAAAATACGCCGAAGCTCTCATTCTCATTCGGGAGCTCCTCGTGGATTCACCTTCCTCCGTGGACCACATCAAGGCCGCCGTGTACTGCCTGGACCACATGGGCGCGCGCGCGGTGGCCCTCAAAGCGCTGCACAGCTTCATGGCTGAGTACGGCGAGTCGCTCTCCCTCCTGCTCATGCGCGGAGTTCTCCAGTACCAGGAAAGCTCGCTGGACAAGGCCGCGGAAACATTCCGCAAGGCGGTGTCCTTGTCTCCCGCCGACTGGAGGGCCAACCGAAATCTGGGCATGGTCTATCGCAGGATGGGGAACGATCTTTTTGCTGAGAAGTTCCTGCAAAAGGCCAGGGAATACGAGCTGGCTTCGCGGGGAAATCCATCCCCCTGAGCGATCCGGGGCGCGAAATCGCTCTCTCCATGGCGGAGTGTGGGGCAAGGAGCCTTGGTCTGCCGGGACCGGGCGTCCTGAAACACAGACGGCCGGGGATCATCCCGGCCGTTTCTTTTCCATCGGAGAAAAGCGCTGGTTATCCGCCGTTCCTCTCGATCATGATCTGGGCAACGGCGAGCTTGGAAAGCGGGACCTGGTAGGGCGAGCAGGACACGTAGTCCAGCCCTGCTTCCATGCAGAACCGGATATTATCGGGGACCGCCCCGTGCTCCCCGCAAAGCCCGACTTCGAGATCCGGCCTCGTCATCCTCCCGCGCTGTACTGCCAGCGCGATCAGCTCGCGCACCTGCGGGTTGAGATACTGGAAAGGATTGCCTTCCAGGAGGTCGAACTGTGTGTAGTCCGGCATGAAGGTGTTGAAGTCGTCGCGCGACAAACCGATCGTGGTCTGGGTGAGATCGTTCGTCCCGAAAGAGAAGAATTGGGCGTAGTGCGCGAGCTGGTCCGCTCCCAGTGCCGCGGCGGGCAGCTCGACCATCGTGCCGATCTTGTACGACGCAGGTTTGGCCTTGAAGCTCTCCCGCACGTCCCGCTCCACGTCCATCAGGCCGCGTATGTGTTTCCCTTCGATTTTTTTCCCGTAGATGATCAACTTCAGCTCGTTTTCGTTCATAATGATCGGGATCATCACTTCCGGCTCGACGTGCACGCCTTCCTTTTTCAGGGCATACACCGCCTCGAAGATGGCACGCACCTGCATCTCGTAGATCTCCGGATATGAAACGGCGATGCGGCACCCTCGGTGGCCGAGCATGGGATTGAACTCGTGCAGCGCCTCGCTGCGCGCCCTCACGTCCTTTTCCGCCACCCGTTTGGCGCCCTTCTTGCCCACGTTCAGGTATTTCATGAAACGCTCAAGCTCCTGGTCGTTGTGCGGCAGGAACTCATGCAGGGGGGCGTCCAGCAGCCGGATGATCACGGGATAGCCTTCCATGATCTTCAGAAGCTTGTAGAAATCCGCCTTCTGCATGGGGAGGAGCTTCTGGAGCGCCTTTTTCCGCTCCTCCAACGAATCGGAGAGCACCATCTCCCTGAACACGTTGATGCGCTTATCCTCGAAGAACATGTGCTCCGTGCGTACGAGGCCGATGCCCTTGGCCCCGAACTTGCGCGCCAGGGCGGCATCCCGCGGCTTGTCCGCATTGGCCCGCACATGGAACCCCGAGACGAACTTCTCCACGAGATCCAGGAAATCGAGCATTCCCGACTCCTCGGGATCCGGCTCGATGAGCTCAGCCTTGCCGATGTAGAGGGATGGAGCTCCGTAGAAGGGAACGTTCAGGGTGACATAGTCCCCCTCTTTGATGACCAGATCGCCGATAGTCGCCCGGTTTCCCTTGATTCTCATGTCGGGTTTTACAAGGGAAACCTTCCCGTACTGACGCGCGACGACCGAGGCGTGCGCCGAATAGCCTCCCTCCGTGGAAAGAACGCCGGTGGCCACCTCGATGGCTTTCACGTCTTCGGCAAAGGAGGACACAAGGCAGAGGATAAGCTTGGTGTCCTGCCCCTTCTGCTGGGCAAGCTTGTGCGCCTCCAGGAGTCCATCGGTGGAGAAGTAAATCCGGCCGATTGCCGCGCCGGGGGCCCCGGTGATGCCGCCGGTCAGGCACTTCATGCCCTTCACCGTCGTGAAGTCGATGATCGGGTGGAGGATCTCGTTGAGCTGTCCGGGCTTGATCTGCTTCACAACATAGGTATCGTTGACGATCTTCCTCGAATGCAGGTCCAGCAGGAGACGAATGTCCGCCTGGGTGGACTTCGTCATTACCGAGCGCTGATCGATGAGCCAGAGCCTCTTGTTTTCCACCGTGAAGCGGATCGAGCGGATCTCCTTGAAGTGGTCTTCAACCGCGCGTGCGATCTTCTCAAGCTCCGCGTGATAGTTCTTCGCGATGTTCGCGATGTCCGAGCCGCTCGTCCCGATGGCGTTGAACTTGTTCTGGAAATATTCGCCCTGGATTGCCCGGTCCCCGGTGACGATGTTGCGTGTATAGAACTGGCCGTTCAGGGAGTCCTTGCCGTAGTTCCCGTACACCATGGGTTGGATGAGGAGCGCGGTGTCTTCCTGGTTCTGGTCGTTGATCGACAGCAGGTGGCTGATGCGCCTCAGCGCGATCTCCAGCTGGTCGAACGGATCCGCGAAGTAGCCTTCGGGAAGCATCTTCGTGTAGCGGGCCGCGCTCGCCTTCCGTTTCTTCGCGTCCATCTCAGAGTTCAGCTCTGCATCCAGCTCCTTGATGGTCTGCTGGAGGGCCTTGGCCTGCTTTTCCTTGTTCTCGAACTCCGCGATCGACATCTCGATCTCGAGGCTCCCGCGCGTGAGAAACTGCATCTCGTGCCAGCCAAAGTTCTCCCCGACGTACCGGTTGAAGCCCGGCAGCGTCGTGTTTGTCAGGCCGTAGTTGTGCAGGGTAGGATATGAGGCGATGACGAGATTCGGGCTCACGACGACCTTCACGAGCATGGGGTTCTCCACGTCTCCGAAGGTCTTTCCGGTGAGCTTGGCCAGGCGGTCGAACCAGGGCCGCAGCGCCGCCCAGATGTCGAAATCACCCAGGTGAGCGGCAACCTCCGCGTCGATGATGAACCCGGGAAGTATCGGCAGATCGAGGTCGGCGAGCTCCATCGCCAGGCGTCCGCGGATGCCGATTCTTTCGAGCACCTGGGGCTTCGTTGTAGCTTCGCCCTGGTCAAAGAAGTGGATGTTCTTCTTCATGTATGTCCTTCCCTTTCGAGCCTAGAACAGGTTCAGGATCGCGCCGACCTGTGCCTTGAGGAACGCCTCGAACATGTGGCTGGCACCTTGCTTCAGGTAGCGCTGGAGCTTGGCCACGTCGCGGATGTCGTCCCCGGCGACGGCGATCATGATGGCGCTGCCGTGCTTCACCTTGCCCCATTTGAAAAGCGTGTTGATGTCGTGGATCCTCTCGCCCTCGTAAAAGACGTACACTTCCAGGCCAGGATACTTCGTCGTGTAGCTCTGAATGATCTTTTTCCACGCCTCCACGTTGCCGTTGTGGAACAGCTCGTTGGTGACGGGAATCGAGTACATCGGAGTCATCCTCTTCGGCGCCCCTGAGGGTGCCGCCAGCGCCGCCGGGGCCAAAGGTGCCGCGGCTGCGGGAGGGGCAGAAGGTGAAGCGGAAGAATACGCCGGCAGGGCCGACGCCGTCGGCGATGCGGCTTCTGCTGCGGCGAGAAGAGACGCCTTTGCGGCTCTGGGGCCGGGCTTCCTGCCGCGCCGCGCAGGGACCGGAGCCGCTGCCACGGGAGCGGGCTTCCTGAACACAAAGGTTCCCTTTGTGAGCGCCAGCGGGGTTTTCGCCTTTCCGCCTTCCATGAGCGTGATGAGAAGCGAGATGGCCGTGTCGTATTTCTTGTCCCGGTTGGTGCCGGCAAAGGCTCCGGCGAATACCGTCACCAGCTCGTTCCGCTTCAGGCTCCTCACCCCTTCCCAATGGGCGCGGTTTTTCGGATTGACGACAACGACGCCGAGCTCGGGGTGGAAATAGGCCACCACCATGTCGACCGCCCGCCAGGTTCCCACCGTCGCGGCCAACCCGTCGAATGCGTCGAAGCTTTCCGCGAGGTTGTGCGATCTGCAGGAGTAGTGGTACTTGTCCACAAGTATCGCGTTGAGCGTCGGCAGAACCTGCCGGGGCTCTATGGACTTGTCGGCGAGACATTCGCTCAAGGTATCCGCAATGTTCCTTTTCGATTCGAAATCCCCCACGACCCGCGAGATGAACTTGAAGTGCCTGAGGGAACGGTTGAATCCGTCTCTCGTGGCAAGCTCATCATAGACATGGACTTGTTCAGGCATTTGTCTTTTCCCCTCTGACCATAAACGAAAATGGTGACCCCCGAAGGGGTCACCATTCAATTCCCCGCGTGCTCAGATCTCTCTCAGACCGACGTCCTGGGACCCCTTGCGAGGCCTCCCCCTCTTCGCCTTGGCTGGCGGCCGTCCCCTGCGTCGGGGCGCGACGTCGACCACGCCCTGCTCGGCAGCCGCTGTTGATGCCGGAGCGGCGGGTACGTTCAACATGTCAAGGTACTCCGACTTCTTGCCCTCGGCCGGCGTCTCGGGCGCGGTGGTTGCGAATGACTGCGCAATATCCGCGCGGACCGTCGAACGGCGGCGCGAGAACGAGGCAAAGGCCGCGTCCTGGAATCCCTTGGACACCCCGTAGAGAAACTCGTTGAGGACGTTCGCCATGCCGTCCAGAGTAGCTTTCTTTCTCTTGATCGAAGTGATGTTCACGTCCAGCAGGAGCCCGGGCTGGATGTGGTACGGGTTGATGAGGTATTCGAACCTCAGGAACTGCTTCTCCAGGAAGTTCACCCTGTCCTCGATCACGCGGCGCTGGATCGGATAGCGGAACCCGTAGAGCCTCTGGAGCTTGTCGCGCATCATGATGATCCGCCGCTTCAGCTCGTCCTTTTCCGCGATGTAGGTGCGGTTCATCCGCTCCACGTCGGTGTCTCCCGGCTTGATGAAGGTGACTTCACTCCAGCTCTTCTCGATGTCCTCGTACAGCGGATCTCCGGTCTTCGCCTTGATCCGCCTCTTGATCTTGCCCTTCAGCCGGCGGGAGAGGTCGTCGAAATCGACGACACCCTTCATGAACTTCGAGTCCTCATACACCATGTCCAGGACGTCCCACACGTGCAGCACTTCCACCTCGAAGCTCTTGGCCTGTACGTCGTATGCCTTGCGCTCCTCCAGGAGCTGGGCCTGGTCATAGTATTTCAGGCGGATGGCGTAGCGCTCGTCGGGAAGGTGCGCATCATCAGTGTCCTCATACTCGCGGAGGATGAGCTCTCGCGCGTTCTTGAGGTTCTCCACGTGCTGGTAGCCCATCTTCGAGGTGTCCAGGATGGACGTGATGGAGTTGATCGCAGTATTGAAGCCGCGGTTGCGAATATTCTCAATGTCGATGATCCGCTTCAGGTTCTCGCGGATGTTCACCGGGTCGTATTCCTCGGGGTCGATCTCGGCGCGGAGCCCCTCGATCTTGTCCATCAGCGCCTTTGCGAAGAAACCGTAGCGCTTGGACTTCGCATCGTCCTTGTCGTCCGAGGTGAACCTCTCCACCCTCTTCATCTTCTCGAAAAGGATCTCTCCGTCACTGAGCTCTTCACGCCCTTCGTCCACGACCTGGTCCTTGAGCTTCTCTATCTCTTTATCGATCAGGTCAAGGATGTTCTTGGAGATGAGATCCTTCACAAGGAACTCGACGGTGACCTGGTAGTGGAAGATCGGGCTGATGAGCTCGGAATCCAGGATGTTCACCGAGAGCTTCACGTCGGTGACCGTCTTCGGCTTATATGCGCTGTCCTTGAAGGAGCACTTTATGATTGAGTACGCGTTCTCACCGCGGATAAACGCCCCGACGTCCGTCTTCTGACGGAGCAGGGAGTTGGTCACGTTCTCGAGGTCGTTCACGCCCCTCTGGATGTGCCCCTGGAGGTGGCCGTACATGTTGACGATGGATTTCTCGATTTCACCCGTGTTGAACTTGTCGATTCCTCCGACCTGGTCAAGCAGCGCCGCGATCTCCTTGGGCGTGTAGCGGGCGAGGGATTTCATTTCCTCTTTGTCGATGAAGTTTCGGACCTTCTTCACCATCTCGTCTTCCGACGTGACGATGAATCGGTTGAACATGTTCTGATAGTTCTGGTTGAAATAGTTGTACAGCTTCTCCTTGATGCCGCCCATGATGTCGAGCTTCTCCGCGACTTCTTTGGGGAGCTTCGAGGCGATGTGATTCATGACCTTGTCGACTTCTTCACTCATGAGGAGATCGACTTCGGCCTGCTGATCCCGGAACTCCTGGGCCAGCGAATTTCTCGAACCAACGGCGCTCGGCTTTTCCGGATGGAACACGTTCGGGCTTTTCGGAAGGTCAATCGCAGCCATAGTTCTCTCCTTTTCTCAGTTTACTCAAACCTAATAGAGCACAAACGGCCATCATTTTCAAGCACTTTTTTCTTGCTTCCATTTTGTCCAAATTTGGTGCACTCTTCAAGCAAATCAGCGAATGAGGGGGCCGCAATGAGAGCTTGGAAACGCGTTCTGGCTGCCGTGGCGCTTGCGCTCGTCTTCGCCTCTTCCATCCTGGCGGATTCCCGCAAGGCGAACATCGATGTCATCATCGCCCTGGACAAGTCCCTCTCCATGGAGAACAAGATAGGCGCGGTCAAGGCCTGGGTCAACAGTTTCATCATCGACCAGCTCATCATACCGGAGGACTTCCTCAGCGTCGTCTCGTTCTACGGGAAGGCCGACCTGATCATCTCGCAGGCCATCAAGGATGACGCCGACAGGAAGTCCGCGAAGTCGGTCATATCTCAGATCCGGGGGAATGGAAGGTTCACCGACATAGGGAACGCTCTCGACGTCGTCAAGGCGCAGTTGGCAGACAAGGAGAAGGATGGACGGGAGAAGTACGTCCTGCTTCTCACGGACGGCATCCAGGAGGCTCCGCCCTCGAGCAAGTACTATTCGAAGAACGGCGCCTTCAACCACGAGTTCCTGGCAAACACGAAGACCATCCAGCAGAAGGGCTGGAAGGTCATGATTCTCGGCATCGGAATTGATACAGCGGCCAAGGACCTTGCGAAGGAACTGCAGGGCTCCTATTCGGAGATATCGAACACCCTCACCCCGGAAACCATCACGCAGAAGGCGGGAACGCTCTTCGGCACCCCCTCGATCGACGGTCCCGTGACTGTGGGCCCGATCGGCGTTGAGGGCAGCAGCAGGATCTCCTTCGTTCTGAAGCCTTCAGGCTTGTCCGGAGATATTCAAATCACCGTGCGCAACGTGGATGCACAGGTCGGGACACGATATGCTCCCGGGCTCCTGGCTGCTCCCCTCATCCTCAAGGTGAAAAAAGACGGCACGACTCCCGTGAGCTTCCCTGTGCAGTTCCCGGCTGTCCTCCCGACGGGCACCTCGACAGGGACCCTCACCTTCGCTTTTGCGTCGACGGAACGCTTTTCTCCGGCCCAGGTCCCCGTCTCTTTCCATGTCATGGGCTGGGTGCAGAGCAACATCATCCTGCTCGTGGCAGCCCTGGTGTTATTGCTCATCCTCGCCGCCCTCATCGTCCTCCTGATCTGGCGCCTGACCCGGGGAAAGCCGGTGCGCTTCGCTGTCCTGATCGAGGATGCACCCGTCCAGGATGAGGTCATCTCACTCCGTGCCGGGCGCGAACTTTTCCTGAATGAGAGCGCCTCGGTTTTCTCCCTGGCCGCAAAAAGAACCGGCAAGTCGGTGGCGAAGTTTTCGATAAAGGACGCAAAGCTCTGCATGGGAGTCCTCAAGCAGGACCGATTCCCGAAATTGAAGGACCTGCCGCCGGATGCGCGAGGGAAAACTTTTGTCCTTCGCTCAGAGTCGGGCAAGAACCTGAGCATGAAGGTGCAGTCGAAGGAAAGGAAGAAATAGACTGGGAAAGACGGCTGTCTTCCTTTTCGACGTGGGGCCTGCTCAGGAAATCCCTGGTTTCGATGAGGACTACCATTATTCATTGCTCCCATTCTGGGGAAACCACTGCCTCGCGGATTTCCTCATCGCCACCTTCGGCTTTCCGGCAGAAACGGAACTGACGCTGGTTCTTGAGGCGGGGGCCCGGGATGCTGCCCTGGCGCTCTCTTCACGCTGGAGAAAGCCTGTTGCCCGTGTCCACATCCTGGATGACGGATTTGCGGGTCTGGTGCGCCTGGTCGAAGCCGTCGAGGCGGACCACGTCGTGCTGGCATCCACCTCCTGCGTCTTTCTCGTCGATTCGACGGTCCTCCGTGCAAGAATCCTGGAAACCGTCGACCATGTCGTGAAGCTCTCCGTGGCGCGGACTCCCGTGGAGGCGTACATCTCCCGCCGTGAGCATCTCGCCCGGCTCCTGGCAGGCGCGGCCGAGCGTGACACCGGCAGGAGACGGCTGCGCGAGAGCCTTTTCGACCGCGTCTTGCACGACGCCATGGAGTTGATCGTGGACGTGCCGGGAGAAATATTGTTCCAGAACGACCTGATGGAATACTACGCGAACAACATCTGGGTCATAGCCAACTGCGAGAGCGAGCGCTTTCACACGGCACTTTCGCGCCTGCCCGAGCTCGCCGACAAGGGCGCGGAGTCGCATATCGCGGAGAAAGGATCCATCCGCAATTCCTGGCTCGCCTCCGGAGTCGAAATCGAGGGCACCGTCGAGGATTCGATACTGTTCCCCAATGTCGTTGTCCGCCGAAACGCGCTCGTCTCGCGCTCGGTCGTTCTCAACGGGAACCGTATCGGAGCCGGGACGGAAATTCAGAGCGCGCTGATCCTCCCCTTCACTGCCGAAATCCCGCGCCCGACGCCGAACATCGGGGACAACTGCGCCATCGGCGCACGGACATCGGCCGCGAAGAACACGGATTTTCCGACTCATATCCACAATGGGATATCGGTGGTCGGGATGAACGCGGACATTCCCAACGGCTTCAAGGCGGAAGCGGGAACGTACATCGCCCCGGGTGTGCCCGCAAACGTTTTGCGGCGGATCAAGATACTGAAGAGGGGCAGCAGCGTCCTCAGGGATCGATCGACCCTTCCTGGAGGAGGAAACGGGGCTGGAACCCTGCCGTGAAAGAGCTCCAGCCCGCGATCGATTTCCTCACCCGTACGCGCCGTTTCATCATCACCGCTCACGAGACGCCCGATGGGGATGCCATCGGCAGTGAATGCGCGATGCTGCGCGCGCTGCGAAGCATTGGAAAGGAGGTGATCATCCTCAACGCCGATCCCACGCCGCGCAAATTCGCCTTTCTGGACGCGGACAGCATCGTGGGCGTGCTGGAGAACGAGGGCCAGTTGCCCGAGGAAATCAAGGATTTTTCGCTTCTCATGCTGGACACCAATGACGTGCACAACATCGGCCTGATCGCCCGCCTCGTCTTGCCCCGGGTCCGTGAGCACTTCATCATCGATCATCATGAGCATGACCACGCCGATGTGCAGGGGGGCAACGTCATCCACAAGGGAGCTTCCTCGACGTGTGAAATCATCTACCAGCTCCTGCGCGAAATGAGCGTGCCGATCGATCTTCCCATTGCCCAGGCCCTGTACGCCGGCATCTTGTACGATACCGGCTGCTTCATCTATCCGAAAACCACAGCCCTCACGTTCGAGATCGCCCGGGACCTCGTCGCCACCGGCGTGCAGCCCAACTTCGTGTACGCGAAACTCTTCGAGAGCAACTCGATCTCCGCGCTCCTGCTGCAGTCCCGGGTTCTTGCGACCCTGGAGCTTCGCTATTCCGACCATGTGGCGATCTTGACAATGCAGCGCGAGATGATCCTTGATTCCGGGGGAAACTACGAGGAAGCCGACCAGTTGATCAACATACCTTTGAAGAGCGAGGAAGTGCGGGTTTCTGTTTTCTTCAAGGAGAACCTCGAAGGACTTCTCCGCTGTTCCCTTAGATCGAAAGGCAACATCAACGTCGCAGAGATCGCCCAGCGGTTCGGCGGCGGCGGACACAAGACCGCCGCCGGATTCAAGTGCCGCGAATCCATTGAGGCGACGAAGAGGATCATCATGGACGACCTGGCGAAATACTTCACGTGACAGCAGGCCGCGCGATGAGCAGACTTCACTTGATCCTCCTTGCGGCGGCGATATGCGTCCTCGGAGCCTGCCAGGAAAAGGCCCCGACCGGCGTGGTGCGCGTCATTCCCCAACCCCTGGGAGAAGCCGAAGGACCGGTGCAGAGCTCTGCGAGCCCTGAACGAACCGACCCGTCAGTGGTGCGGCCCCGCATCTGGATCGATCCCCAGTACACGGTCCTGCAGGTCATCAACGTCAATCTCGACCAGGATGCGGACGAGGAGCAGGTGATCGCGGTCAAGAAGATCGCGGACATGGGCTCGCCGGTGAGGATTCTCGTCGTCGACGCCGATCCGGCACGCGGGACGTATTACTTCCAAAGTTGGGATTCCGACACGAGCGCGACCGACATCAGGGTATTTTCCCTGTCCGCGAGGGACCTTATCGGGGATCACTCCCTGCAGATTGTCGCCAGCGGCATGAACGAAGCGGGCAGGCTCACCCTCGACGTGTTCCGGCTCCTTCCACCGAGCCCGGGCAAAGGGCTGCTCTACAGGCCTGTCTGCCAGCTCGTCGCCGACGAAATATCAGTTGAGGAGAGCGAACGGCCGGACAGCTACACCACGGACCCGAAGCCGGGCACCAGCTTTCCCATCGTGGCATATCTTCGGGATCCGGATTCCCATAACGTCATGGACCTCGTGCGCATCCACTACCTCTGGAATGCAGCGGAAGGCAGATATGTGCCGGGAACAGCGGAGAAAATGCCGGGAGAAGAGGTCCAGCAGGCGCAGCTTCGCACGCTCTTCACCGGCTCGGGCGAGCAGGCCTTCGAGCAATTCATTTCAGGCTCATGGGTCCAGGTGGTCAAGGACACGTATGCGTCCATTATCACATTCGACCCCGTCGCGCGCAGGATTTCCCTCTCTTCGGGCAACACTCAGGAGGCGTACCTCTGGCGGGAATCACACCGCACGATCTACAACAGGCTGCTCGTCGTGGGCGAGAACGAGACCGTCCTCCAGATTCAGCTGATCCGCACGTTCTCGATCACGGTCAATGATCCGAACACCATCACGGTCACGATCATCGGCAATGATTCCGGCGAATCGCCGACGGTGAGCTTCACGAAGGTGAGCGATGACATCCGGCAGAAGCTGATCGATCGTCCCGATGCTCAGGCTGTTCTGTCTTCTCTGGCTCTCTCGGGCAGATATTCGGGAAGACAGGGGGTGGCGGTCGATTTCCAGGCGCCTCGCCTCACCTGGGCGGACCGCGATGGCCAGCGCGCCGGCACCTACGTGCTGTTCTCCTTTGGAGGCGCCACGATCCTCAGCATCCGTTTCCACACGGAAACGGGCGATCCGGACCAGATCAGCTCATGGCTCGTCGACTACAAGGAAAGAAAGGACCCGATCTCGGAAACGCGCACTCTGAACCTTTCCCCTGTGAAGCTCACGGTCAATGGCTACGAAGAAGCCAACGGAGACGATCTTTCGTTTCAGCAGTACCGGGATCTCAGAAAGAATTGACGGCAACGCCGCCGAAGGTGGATCACCCGCCGCCTTTCTTGTCCTGCACCAGGAATCCGCGAAACCCCGCATCAGAAAGCCTCTTCATTACCTCTTTCGCCGCATCCATCTCGAGACCAGACCCCGCGAGGACCCGGTAGCGATCCTTTGCCTGCGTCACTTCATGGACGATCACCGCAGAGAATCCCCGGCGGGTGAGCTCCGAAAGAAGGTCATCGGCGTTTTCTTTCATGAGAAACGAGCCGGCCTGGACGGATATCAGGGGCGATGAAGCCGGGGCCGGCCGGGCTGTCGCAGGCTCTGCGCCAGTCAACGGAGGTGTCTCCGCTGAGGCGGCAGGTGCCGCGTCGGGGGACTGTGCAGAATCCGTCCTCGGCGGCGCAGAATCAGCCTCGAACGCGCCGGGTGCGGGCAATTGAACGACAATCGATCGAGAAGACGCCTGGCCAGCGGAAGACAGACCTGCAGCGAGAGCGGTCTCCGGCGCTGCCGCGAATCTGGTTTCCAGCTTTGATCGTGCGGCGGCCTGCCCGGCCGCATCCGCTCTGCTGCCCGCGGCCTGGTACAGTATCCAGAGCGCCTTCAGGGCCAGATCAGGATTGTCGGTCTGGTCCGCAATGCCGATGAGCGCCTCCTGCGCCGCCGAGGACGGATTCTGCGCCGCTGCGCGGTCCCCGCCGCGAATCTCGATGAGGGCCCGAAGGAGGGGCTCGGCGCTTTCCCCCTTTCCCGCAATCCCTTCCAGGTTCACGGCCATCCCGGCGGCGTCGTTCATCTGGAATGAGAGCAGAAACGCGGAGACAAGGTTCGAATCGGGGCCGCCTTCAGCGTGAGCGGCCATGTACGCGTCTCGTGCCTCCTCGATGCGTCCCGCCAGGTCATAGAGACGCGCGATCTTCTCGAATTGATCGCTGGCACCCGGCACACCCTTGCCCGACTGGAGAAACCGTCCTGCCTCTTCGAGAAGCGCTGGCAGATCATGTTCCACGCGCAGGTACGCGCCAAAGACCTCAGCGGACCCGGAAGCCCCTGGATTGAGGATCAGCCATGAGGAGAGAAGCTTCGCGGCGCCCTCGAGATCGCCGGCTTTTTCGAGCTGCTGTGCATGTGTGAGCAGCGGTTCGGCTTGGACAACCATGCCGCAAGAGAGAGACAGGCAGACGGCAACGACAAGGCTACAGGCTCTCCGCCCGGAAGGTCGAACCGGATATCGAGGCGAGCCGAACGCGCTGGAAATGGCCGACCCTCGACGAATGGCCGGGGAACACGACCATCGCGTTCCACTCGGTTCTTGCAAGGAGCTCCCCCGGGTCATTCTTCGAGACTCCTTCGACAAGAACATCCATTTCATCTCCGATCCTCTCCGCTGCCCTGCCATGCCCGATCGCACGTTGCAGCTCGATTACCTTTCCGAGCCGCTGCCGCTTTACCTCTGCTGGCACGGCCCCGGGCATCGAAAAGGCCCGCGTGCCCTCCCGCGGGTTGTAGTGGTATGTGAATGCATCGTCGAACCTCGCCTCCATCATGAGATCGAGGGTCTGCGCGAAGTCAGATTCCGACTCCCCCGGGAAGCCAATGAGAATATCGGTCGTAATGGACACCCCGCTGAGGGCAGCCCTGATGCGATGCACAAGCCCCCCGTACTCCTCTGCGGTGTAGCCGCGGTTCATGAGCCCGAGCATCCTGGTGGACCCGCTTTGCATCGGAAGATGGACGTGGCGACAGAGGACGGGCGTGCGCGCCATGAGCTCGAGGAGCGCATCCGAGAGATCCTTCGGGTGCGACGTAAGGAATCGCAGCCAGCGGATCGACCCCGTCCGCTCCGCGACTTTCCTCAACAAGTCGGGAAAGGTCAGGATTCCTTGGGACGTCTGATACCGGTATGAGTTGACATTCTGGCCGAGAAGGGTCGCCTCCCGTGCTCCCCTGCGTTCAAGGCGCCCGATCTCCGCAAGTATCTCGTCCGGCGGCCGGGACACCTCCGGGCCTCGCACGCTCGGCACAATGCAATACGTGCACCAATTGTCACAGCCGTGCATGACGGGCACGAGCGCCTTTGCCCCTGAGACCGAGTAGGACTCCGCGAACTCGTACGGGCTCCTCTGGGTAGAAATGACATGCGCGGCGCCGCCCCGCGCCTTGCGCACCGCGCCGAGAAAGTCCTTCTTGTTGAAAGTTCCGACGACGATATCCACCTCCGGATACTCGTCGATGATACGCTCCTTGAGCCGCTCGGCCATGCACCCCGTCAGAACCAGCGTGAACGGCCGGGACTTCTTGACATGCCGGTAGTGCCCAAGTCGGCCGTGAATCCGCTCCTCCGCCGTTTCCCGCACCGAACACGTGTTCAGGATCACCAGGTCGGCGTCGGATTCGGACTCTCCTTCCGTCCATCCGGCCGCGGTCAAGGACATGAGTATGGATTCTGATTCCGCCTTGTTCATCTGGCAGCCGTAGGTCTCCATCCAGACCTTTCCCGCCGCCTGGCCGCCATCGTTCAGGTCAGGTCCTCGTTTTCATTCCGCGGAAGAACTTGACCAATGAATAAATGCCTACGCCGACGAACACCAGACCCGCAATCCGCATGAGCCATGGGATCCCGGGGATCCATCGCCCCAGGATGCCCGTTGCCAAAGCCGCGACTCCCACCACTGTCGTCACTATTCCCGCGGTCCTGTCGGATTTCGATGAGCTCAAAGCAAGCCCGGCAATCGTCAGCGCGGCGCCTGCGATGATCCCGAGCCAGCCGACCGTAGCGAGCACGACGAGGACGACCCCGCCTGCTATTGCGCCCGCTGCCTTGACGCCGTCTTTTGTCACCTGACTTCTAGGAACGATGTCGCTCATGGGAGGACTCCCTTCAGACTCAATGTAAGCAATGGACACACGGTATGTCCAGAGTTGGGCCCGCTCAGCCGCGTGATCGAGTTGACATCACGCATGCAATCTCCCTAGATTAACGGTATGCATCCTCTGGCCAGGCGGATTGCCCTCCTGTTTTCCGGCTTCTCGCTGGTGCTTGGCGTATTTCTCCTTGCCTACAATCTCGCGCTCATCTCCGCCGCGGCGGTTGACACCGCACTGAATCTGTGGCCGCTCCTGCTGGTGCTCGCGGGGTTCATGCTCGTCGGGGACTCGGCCAAGAAGAGGGTCTCCGCCCATGTCTCACGAACCACCACGCACGAGTATCTTTTGCCCATCGAAACGAGGTCAACGGAGCTTGCGCTGCGCGTGCAGTTCTCGTACGGGAAATTGCTCGCCGAGCCGGCCGCGTCTTTCCCGCGCCTTGTGACCGAGTCCTTCGACACCCGTCCGGCCCCCGCGATTCGTCACGAAATCGTCGGAGATTGCAGCGAGGTCTCAATCGCCGTCAGTCAGCCCTTGTTTCCCACACACATGAAAACGGGCAACACCTGGAGGCTTCAGCTGCCCATCGCGGTTCCGCTGCGATTGTCCCTGCAGCTTCACGAGGCGGACATGCATCTCGATCTCCGCCGTCTTGTGGTCGAAACCATCGACCTGCGCACGGATTCGGGGACTCAGGAAATCCTCCTCGGCCTGCCGCGGAAAAAATTGAACGGGCAGATATACTGCTCCGGCAGCAATCTCTCGCTGGTCCTCCCGCCGCGCGTGTTCGCCCTCGTGCGGCTCCTGAACCCATTCTGCCGCGTGGATTTCCCGCAGGGAGACCTCGAAAAGCGGGAGGACGGCTCACTCATCACACCCCGGGCGGCGGACAGCCGGGGCAGAGTGGAGATCGACGTCGACGGGCCGATCCGCAATCTCGTGCTCGATATCGGGGAAACGGAAGACGCGCCTGACAACTCGGAAACTTGAACAACCCCGCACTGCGTGCTACGCTTCACCTGCACCGGGAGACAAAACAATTGAACAAAGCTGTTCCACGCATCGCCACCATCACGCTTGTGCTCGCATGCGCTGCGGCACCGGCTTTTGCCGCGGACAATCCGGGAGCGTCACAGTACTCTCTCGGGGACCAGACGATGTCGATCAATGCAGGCATGTTTGTTCCCCTCTTCATCCTGCCCACATGGACGGTCCTCCTTGCCGGCAATCCATCGCACCTCACGCTGGGTGCGGTCGGCTCCCTGAGCTGGGCGGCCTACGTCACGCCGCAGATAAGACTGGGAGCTGACGTTGGGGGCAATTTTACGCTGGACCCGAATACCAACATACTGCTGATGCTTCCTTTCGTCGTCAAAGGGACCTACGTGTTCACTTTCTATCCCTTCGAAGTTCCGCTGACGATGGGAATCGGGATGAACATCGTGAAGTACACAAGCTTGTCATCGATCGACCTGCTCCTCCGCCCGGGGACCGCCTTCTACTGGATCTACAATTCTTCCTGGTCCTTCGGGGTCAACCTGAATTACTGGTTCGACATGCAGTTCAATACCAACCCGACACAGACGCGGTATGGAAATTTCCTCGAATTTTCACTCTCCGCGCTCTATCATTTCTAGAGGATATTGGATGAAAGCCAGGCACCTTACACTCCCCGGTCTCTACATCCTTGCGCTGGCCGCTTTGACTTCCTGCAGCGACGCGATCTTTGCGACGGTCGAAACGGCGACGCAAACGACCACGAATACTCTCTCATTGACGCTCAACGTATACGACATCGCCGTGCCCTTAGCAGGGAACTACTGGGTGGCCGCCGGCGGTGTTTTCCAGGGCGTTCTGACCGGATTCTCGCCGGGGACAGTGTCGTGGAGGCCCAATGTCAACGACAGTTCGCGGCCGTTCAATCCAAGCGGCACCGCCTGCAAAGCTTTGGCACAGTTTAATCCGGGCACCGGCCTTGTTCTCTACGGCGGATTCGTCTCGAGCAACGGCACCGCCAGTCTCTATCAATCCGATTCGACGTATTCGTTCGGCACCGGATATGGGACCCCGATCACCATGGCCGTCCCCGGCGAACAGGTGACCTATCTGAAGGCAGCCGGGCCCACGTACCTGTTCATGGGGGGGGCGACTCTTAATTCAGGATCTAACCAGTATCAGTTCGAGCTCGACTACTCGAGCAATGGCACGCAATGGTTTCAGACGAACCTCACAACACTCCCCTATCCTATCACCGGCGTGGGGTATGACAGCTTCAGCAATACATATTGGGCGGTATCCAGTCCATTCGGACTAAACTCCACTTCCATCAGCACACCAGCGACAATCTATACGAGCCCTGGACCGACACCGACCAGTTTCAGCCCGGTGTCCAACCCTTCCGGTGATATGGTGAACGGCATTCTCGTGGACAGCGCAAATCGACGCGTATTCCTCGCAACGAGGCTGCATGGCATCTATTGGAGCCAATCTGGCGGCGCCTGGAACCAGATCGGCGCGGACCAGCAGGGAAGCGTAACGGTGAGCTCTCTCTGCGTGGCAGGACCCGTTGATTCCCCGGGCGGTGTGGTGTACCTGGTTGGCTCAGACGGTTACGGATACTACACCTTGAATACCAGCACCAACAGCATGTCGCGCTTCGGCGACAGCACAATTTTGCTCTATACGAGCTCGGTGTCGCGCATCGCGGTGGACAACCTCTATCCTCAAGAGAACGTCCTCATGGGCACCAATGTGAATGGATTGTGGCGCGGCACATTCGACGGCACCGGCAATCTTGCGTCTGGACAATCCTGGGTCCACGAATAGGGAATTCTATTCCGAATACTCGTACGCGCCGATATCCCAACCGCGCGGAGGTCCAGGCACTTCCAGTTGAATCAGGGCCGGTCGGGGATTGCCCAGCAAATCCGCCGCGATCTCTGAAGCCTTTCGAAGAAGGATCTCCCCTGTTCCGCCGGGACCGCCTGGAAGCGTGAGATCCGTCCCGCCGTCCAGGCACACGGAGCTGCGAGCGAGCTTGTAGGCGTCCGTCTGACCCGGCTTGAAGCTTGCGCCTAGCAATTCGGATTTGTTCCCCGATATCGGCCCACCGAAGATGTCGCCATCAGCCGCGTTCAAGCCATCCGCCGTGCCGATATCGACCGCCGGCAGGCCG